>JBOFTB010000137.1:0-54395 GCA_051651845.1 Mycoplasma sp.
ATAAAACTACACTTTAAATATTAGAAAATTATAAAAAAATACCCAAGCTCGTTAAAAAGCCTGGATATTTTCTATCCTTATTTATCTTAAGTGTTATACTTTAGTTAAGTGTTGCACTTTAGATTTCATTTTAGGAAAATGCCCGCAAGAGCATTTTTTTATTAAGCTATATATTTATCAACAAACACTTTATCTTTCAATTTATTTAAATTTTCTGGTTTGATATATTTAATTTTATAGAATTCATTTTCATAAAAGAAATATTTGAATTGCATGTGATTGATTTTAAATTGTTTTGCTTGATCTTTAGTTAAGTAAAGTCTACATTTAGAATGACTTAAATTTAAAAAAGGTATTTTTTTATGTTCCTTAATAAATTGGGATCTCAATTTTTTAATAGTTCGTTTATCTTTAACTGAAAAAGTATAACAATTTTTCATCATATAGAATCTATCAATAAGATGTTCTTTAATTAATCCTCAGTTAGGGATTACATAGTTTCCAAGTCAAATAAGAATGATAATGATTGATAATGCAATGAATGCACACTCATATTGAATTCCTACTTGAGAAGATAAATCTGAACTTCCTAATTGTGCATAGATTCTAGTAGTTAATGTTTGCCCAGGCATCATTAAACCAACACTACTCACACTAGTTAAACCAGCGGTCAAATATAATGGAGCAGTTTCAGCCATGATTCTCCCTGTTGCAATAATAACAGAACTTACCAATGGTTTGAATGCTTGCTTTAAAACTACTCTAGTTGTAGTTTCTCATTTAGTACACCCTAAACTGTAAGCACTTTCTCTTACAGACATTGGAACACCTTCAAGCGCTTGTTGCATCGTCCTAATTAGAGTGGGCAAGATAACTATTGATATAGTCAATGCTCCAGCTAATAATGATTTACCAGCTGAACCACCATAAGTTAATCCCATCAACTCAATAAATACCGCTAACCCAAACATACCAAATAATATAGAAGGTGATGAACCTAAACAATCAGTGAAGAATAAGATACCTTTTTTAATTTTAGAATTTCCAGCATATTCATTTAGATAAATTGCAATGAATAGAGCAAATGGAATCGCAACAACTAATGATACAAAAATAATTATCAATGTATTCATAAGTGCTTGACCGGTTGTGTTTACAGTATATTGGAAACTAGTAGATCCATTTCCAAATACATAGAATGCACCATTAATGAATACGTCTAACATAATTCAACATAAGAATCCTGTTGTTAAAAGTGCGCAAATAATTTCTCCAGCAGTTCATGTTCAAGTTCTAAAACGGTGAAATCTATGATTAGTCAATCTTTTATTAATATAGTTAGACATATCAGCGTCATGATTTAAATTGACATCTTGGGATTTATCAATAAAGAACCCGTTTACAACAGATGAAATATTATTAGGGACCCACATCACTGCATTACCAACGAAATTCTCCACTTTCATTAAATGTGGATGCTTTCTTTTTTTATCTCTTGTTGCAAACATAATGGTCGCATTTAAAATCATAACAATCACAAATAAGAATATACCAAACGCATATAAAACACCTCTAAGTGCTTCATCGCTTGTTTCACTAAACATCATTGTAGCAATTAATGAACCTAACGTACCTAGAGAAGAGTTCAAAACATCAATTATTCCATTATTCAAAACTGAATCATAACTGTTAGTGGTTAAAATCATACTAAGGGCCATTGTTTCACCAAACGCTCTACCGATAGCAATAATCACAGCAACTATAATACCATTACGAGCTTTTGCTTTATAAACTTTGTAAATAGCTCTTGTTCTTGTTGCCCCTAATGAAATAGGATTAGAAATAAAGTCTTCTGAAATTGTGTCATATTTGTTTAATGTAAGTGTGATGATTGTTGGTAATATCATAAATGTCAGCATTAAGATAGCATTTATAATACTATAAGCCGTTGAATTGGGAATGACATATGTAACAACCATTCCAATTGATTGTAGAGCAAAGAACCCAAATACAACTGAAGGTATTCCATTTAATGCTTGAACAATAATAGTGGCGATTTTTCTTTGTTTATTATTTAATCTAAATTTTATGAAAGTTGCTGTTTTAATTCCGATTGGAGCAGCAAGTAAAACTGCGCCAAAAGTAACTAAAAGAGTAATGGAAATTGGTCCTCAAACACCCATTTGACCTGAATCAGGATTAAAATCAGTTGTTCCAAATATTGATTCAAATCCAAATTTTTCAAAACCAGGAATTGAAGACACAATAATAAATACAATAATAGCGATGAAAATCAATGCCAATAATATACTAAATGCAAATGTTGTATACTTCCAAATTTTATCTGTTAGTATCTTTTTTTGCGAAAGATTAAGTTGTTTCATTAAGTTTGAGCCCCTCATTTATATTTATCATTAGCTTCATCATATGGTTTTTGTTCAAAATCACTATATCAGAACAAGTTTTCATCAAACACTGGGTCTTTTCCAGTTTCTGGATGAAATCATTTAGCAGCTAATTCTGGGTTAGCCATTGTTTCCAATTGTTCTTCAGTTAACGGAACAATCCCAAGATCTTCTAACGCTTTTCCAATAGCTGGTTCAGAATGATAATTTTTTGTAAATCAATTAACTCATGATTTGATAGTTGGGTTATCCTCTTTAGTACTAAATAAAGTATTTAAAGGTCTATATCAGTTATAACCTTTAGTTATCACATCAGAACTCAATGTTATGTCACTATATGTAGCAATTCTAAAACCGGCATCCTCAATGATTTTTTTATTATTTAATATGAATCCAGCACTTAAATATGTAATCGCACCATTAATCCCACCATTAGAGCTAACTTGATGTCATGTTTCAATGTTAGATTCCTTGGTTCCAGTAGTTTTAGGACCGTAATTACCACTATTTAAAGCATCATATGCAGGCTTATATAGAGGATTTTCTTTATCCATCTTCAAGCCACTATCTTTTAAGAAAGCATCAGTTGTACCAGATGCTTTTGCACCACCAGTTCTAGCATAAGGGATAATTTTTAAGTCAGAACCGACACCAGAAACCCCTAAGTCCGCATATGAATATTCATTAAATCCTGCCATTGCAGAATACAAATTAACCACATTATCAACATTTATATCTAGGTTAAAGTTACCCTTATAGATGACTCCAATTCCATCAATTCCTAATGTTAAGGTTTTGATTTCTCTCTCAGTTCATCCTTTAAGGATATCTATGTCGCCTCCACTTTTTATTTTAGACTTATCTGGTCCATATGATATGTTTCCTAAGTGTTTCGTACCTGAAGCAGCAGATGATAAACCAGTACCACTTCCTGTTGACTCAACACTTATTTCTATATGATCTGTTAATCCTAATTTTTGATAAGTGTTTAAGTATGTGCTACTTAGTTTTTCCAATACTGGAAAAACCGCACTACTACCAGATGCATATAAAATTTGAGGATTTGTTCAGTTAATTGAAAGTAACGTTATAGGAGTAACAATTGAAACAATTGATATTCCAGCGATAAGTCACTTTTTTACTTTGGTTGATTTTATTAAAGACATTTTAATTTGTATACCTGAGTATGCATTAATTATACAAAAAATTGAGTTTTTAGATATTTTTTTTATTTTTTTTCAAAAGTCTAAAAACATTATTCCCTGCAAATGATTGAATTTTATCTATATATATTCTTATAGAGGCATCGCTTGACATTGAATTATATGCTTTTTTAAGATCAAAAAAGTTATATTTTGATAAGAAAAATGTAGTTCTTTTAGCCGCTAATCTATAATTCATGATTGGAATTATAATTTGAGCATGTACGTAATTACTATATTTTTCAGCTCCAACATCATCAAAAATTACAATATCTGCATCTTTTAATTTATCTACCACTGTTGCTTGATCATTATTATTCAATTTAATTGATTGCATAATATCTAATGCGAAATTACTCATAATAACATAAGCAATTTTCTTATTTTCTAACGCTAATTCATTAGCAAGTGCTAAAGTTAAGAAAGTCTTTCCTGTTCCATTATCTCCAGAAATATATGCACCAACTTCATGTTGCCCTCGTTTAACTTTTAGTAAAAAGTTAATTAATCTTGTTTCACTTTCATCTGGTTCATCATCAATATAATCAAGTGAGTTTTTATTTAATAATTGATGTTGACTAGATAAGTCAACTGATGAATAAATAACATTGTTATTAATTAAAAAAGACTTATTTTGAGCATTTTTAGGACATGGATATGATTGCAACGATATTTTTCCAAAAGTATTTTTTACTAATTTGAAATGAAAACCACCGCTCCCGCATCTATCTGTTGTTGGTGAAGCATTACATTGATCCTCTACATTATAGATTTTATATATATCTAATATATGTGCTTGGATTTCTGATTCTAAAATATCGAATTCTGCAATCCTCTTATCTTTTAATGCTCTTTCAATTATTATTTTTTTATAATCACTCATTATCATTCTATCCTTGATTTAGCTCTTACTTTTTCATTCGCTGATTGAAGGTGGTTAATTACTTTATTAACATTATCTAAATTTAACCTATTTATTGTAGAAGCAATTTTATTTATATATAACGGTTCAATTCTACCGTTATTTTTAAATATACAGAAGTCAATTAATATATTTATGATGAAATCTGGTAATTGATATTGTTTTCTTAGAGTTTTGATTAAATTTAATTCAATATCACAAAGAGCGTGTTTTTGAATACTTGACAAGTATTGTTCACTATTTAATGTATGGTAGTCATTAATTACATATTTGAAATTTTCTACACTATTACCAGATAAGAATATTTGATTATTACGATTGACTTTAAGTTGATGATTAAAGTTTCTAACATCTTTAACATCAATAGCTTTTTTAATGTTCATGATTAGTAATTCAGCACTAATAATTAACTCATTGTCACCTTTAAATACAGATTGGTTAATCAATTGACATAATTCATCATATGAAAAATGGTATTTTTGGAAAGCGTTATCAAGAATAACTTTGATATTTTCATCAATATTGATGATTTTATTCGATGTTTTATATAAATGATCATAGATAATATCAAAATTGATAGTTAATTGTTTTTTATAATCAAATTCATTTTCAAAAGTAGTTGAAACATTGATTAAACCAGTTAATGGATTATTCTGGTCAAATAAGAATTTCCTTTTTTCAAACTCAAGTTCACCTAATTTTGATTTCAAAAGTGACATATAGTTTGGATTTTTAGAAAATGACACTCATTTTAGTGGTTCATTTATCTTATATATAATTAAATCTTGTTTATTACTATCAATAAATGTCTGAATTAAATTCATTGCCTCTAGCGATTTAATATATATTTGATACTGATTATATTCTATCTTCAAATTAATTAGTAATGAATCAATATCAATTTTAATAATATTGCCCATTGTAGCCTGAAAAGCATGTAAACTCAGTAGATATTTATATAACGAAATAGTTTCATGCCCTAATATAGGAGAATAAATGAAATGTAAAAGCTTTTCATTCGCAATGAAATCGAATTCTATATATATTTGATAGTTCTTTTCTTGGTTTATACTGTTCATAACAAAACCTATTTTATTAGTTTTTTAGAAAATTTAAATAGCAAAAAAAATATTTTTATTTTAGGGCACTTATAAACAATAGTTAAACACACAGTAATCCACATTAAAAGTGTTAAATGTGCTCAAAAATAGGGGTTTTCCACAGAATTGTGGATAAAAATTCTACACAAAAAAGAAAAAAATAATGAAAAATATTTGTTAATTTTAATTAAATTTATGCATATATTTTGACATCTAAAATTAACCCTTAATATATATTAATGATTTAAAATATTGTGATAATATATACATAATTGAGTTGGAGATAAAAATGAAAAAAGCACTTGCTATCGATGGAAATTCCATGTTTTATAGAATGTATTATGGGACTTTAAAGCAAATGGAGTATGCTATTTCAAATAATTGAACTCCAAATAATGCAATTAGATTGATGGTTAATCAAGTGTTGAAGTTTTTAAAAGATGATCAATATGATTATTATCTAATTGCTTTTGATGCTGGAAAACAAACCTTTCGTCATGATCAACTGGAAACATATAAACAAAATAGACAAAAAACACCAGATGAGCTTATTTCTCAAATGCAAGACTGTAAAATAGCACTTGAAGCATTAGGGGTTAAGGTGATGGCTAGAAATGGTATTGAAGCTGATGATTTAGTTGGTAGTTTTGCCAAAATAATGAATGATAACGATATTTTTGTTGATATTTTTACATCAGATAAAGATTTACTTCAATCAGTTGGGCCAAAATGTAATGTTAACCTTATGAAAACAGGTCTAAGTGTTTTAGATGTTTATGACAATGATAACTTTTCAGAAAAATTCTTCAATTTAAACCCCGATCAAGTAATTCATTACAAATCAATTATTGGTGATAGTAGTGATGCATTACCAGGGGTAGCTGGAGTTGGGCCAAAAACTGGTGTTGATTTATTATTGAAATATAAAACATTAGATAATATCTATGAAAATTTAGATGAATTGTCAGAAAAACAACAAGAAAAATTTAACAATAGTAAAGAAATTGCTTACAAATGTTTATCATTAGCTGAAATTTTAACTAATCAATTAGATGATGAATCAATTGATAACTTTAAAGTTAAAGAAATGCAAAGAGATATTATTGTTGCAACAATTAAAAAATATAAATTAAAAGATTTACAAGTGTTTCTTGATGAAAGTGGTCAATAGGTATGCCAGAACTACCAGAAGTTGAGACCGTTGTTCGTTATCTAAATAAAGTTTGTTTGAACAAAGTTATTACAAATGCAAACGTAAGATTAATAAAATTACTAAAAAATATAGACGCTAAAACTTTTGAAAAAAGAATGGTCAATAGATATTTTGTAAATATCCTAAGAAGAGGTAAATACCTTTTATTTGTAATGGATGATAAATCTGTTATGGTTTCTCATTTAAGAATGGAAGGCAAGTATAACTTTGAAGAGAAAGATGATATAACCTTGAATAAACATGATCATATAATATTTGAATTCAATGATAAGAGTGTTTTAAAATATAATGACACAAGACAATTCGGAACTATTAATTTATATGATTCAATACAATTAGCAAACGAGTCAAAAGAACTTTCTAAATTAGGAATTGAACCTTTCAGTAAAGAAATGAACATTGATAATCTGTATCCTATTTTTAAGTCATCTAATAGAAGTATCAAAACTTTCTTATTAGATCAAACAATCATTACTGGCATCGGTAATATCTATGTGAATGAAATTTTATTTGATGTTAAAATAGATCCGAGAACTCCAACGAATTTACTTTCTAAGAAAATGGTGCAAAATATTATAGATTCTACTAATAATATATTATTAGAAAGCATCAAACACAATGGTACTACAATCCACTCATTTAAATTTGATAAATGAAGCACTGGAAACTATCAAGAATTTCTAAAAGTGCATCAACAAAAAGTATGTAGTAAATGTAATGGTGAAATAAGTAAAATAACAGTTGGTCAACGTGGAACTTATTATTGTAAAAAATGTCAAAGGAAAAAATCATAATGTTAATACTAATCTCTGGTGAAACTAACTCTGGTAAAACTACTATCATAAATAAACTTAGAAGCGATGGTTTCAATTGTTTTGTTGCAGATGAGTATGTTAGTAGTATATACGAGAAAGATGGACTAGGATACAACTTAATTAAGTCAGATTTTGGCGATGAGTTTATTAATGATGTTGGTGTTGATAAATCAAAAATTGCACAGTTAATTTTATCTGATCAAGAAAGTTTCCATAAACTATGTTCATTAATTTGACCAGTGATTAGAGATAAAATTTTAGAAATCAAAAGATCTGGAATAAAAACAATAGTAGAACTTGCAATATATAGTGTTGATTACCTTAATGTTTTCGATGATCTTTTTGATATTACTATTAGTTTAAAACCTGGGTTTTTCATCAATAATAATAAATCTAAATTTGAGAGCTTATACAAAGAAAAGTGTATTAAAAAATTTGATTATGAAATCACTAACCATGACTCTAATCAAACATTTTTAACTATTAAAAATATTGTTAATAAAAACTAATTTTTACTTAAATATTCATCATAATATTTATCAATTAATTTTTTTAATTCTTCAAGACCATTAACAGCATTAATGGTTTTTATTATTTTACCTTTTTCAAATAACAAAGCTTTATCTAAACTTCCAGCGATACCAATATCAGCATGTTTGCCTTCGCCAATTCCATTTACAACACAACCTAAAATAGATATTGTTAAGGGGAAGAATTTATCTTCGCAGTACTTATCGACTGCCTGTACAATTTCAAACATGTTGTAACTTAATCTACCACAAGTAGGACAACTTATAATATTAACTCTGTTGTTAACCAATTTTAATGAATTTAATATTTTATAAGCAACTTTAATTTCTACAATTGGATCATCACTTATTGATACTCTAATTGTGCTTGCAATTTTTTCTTGCAACAATGGAGCTAATCCTATTGTTGATTTAATAGTAGCATCTATCAATGGACCAGCTTCTGTGACTCCAACATGTATAGGGAAGTTGAATCTTTTAGCAGCAAGTCTATTGACCTCTAAATTTAGCAATGGATCACTTGCTTTTAAACTAATTACAATATCGTTAAATTTATATTTATTAAATATTGATAAGTAATTTTCTAGCGCTTCAATCATAGCTTCTGCAGTTATTTCATCATTATATTTTTTAAGTATATCTAAAGGGATAGATCCAGAATTGACACCTATCCTAATAAGGACATTATTAGTTTTAGCTGCATCAATAATTTGTTTAATTTCTTCTTCTTTATTGATATTACCTGGATTCAATCTAATCTTTGCAACTCCAGCATTGATTGCATCTAGAGCGTATTTATAATTAAAGTGGATATCAGCAATAATTGGGATCGGACTTAACTTAACAATTTCTTTTATTGCAATTGCGTCTTTATCATCAAAAATAGCCACTCTAACTAAATCACAACCAACTCTATGTAATTGATTTATTTGATTAATTGTACCTTGGATATCATGGGTTTTTGTATTGGTCATTGACTGTACTAAAATTCTATTTTTATTAAATTCAATTTTCTTATTCATAAAATACCTTTGCTAAATAAAGTCCACATGCATAAGCTTTAAATGTAGATTTCCCTTTACCTGGATTTTCAAAACAATCATGTATTTTTTCTAGTGTTATTCTTCCATCATTATAGGCCATCATAGTTCCAACTATCATTCTAACCATATTCCTTAAGAACCCATTTCCATTAATTTCAATTTTTAAAATTCCATTATTATTTGTAATATCAATTGAATTAATAGTTCTAATGGTATCTTTTACAACTGTAGTTGAAAATGATAAAAAGTCTTTTGTTCCAATGAATAAATTTTTAATCGAATTAATCTTTTCAATGTCAATATCTTTATTATATTGAAAAACGGTATTATGATGAATGATATCATATGAATTTTGAGTATTAATTAAATAAATATATGTTTTATTCTTACAACTAAATCTAGCATGAAATTTATCATCAACAACTTTAATATATTTAATACAAATATCTTTTGGCATCCTTGAATTTAAAGCTGATTCTAATGCTTCTGCTGTTAAATTAAGTTCTTTACTGTTAACATTAATAACTTGATCTAAAGCATGAACTCTTGCATCTGTTCTTCCGGATGCATTGATATTCACATTAATTTTAAATAAATCTTTAAAGATGTTTTTTAAAAGACCTTGGATAGTGATAACATCCGGTTGAATTGCCCAACCATGATAATTAGATCCATTGTATTTTAATCCGATTTTATAGTTCATATTAAAGCACCAATGCCGCCTCAATAATCCCAAATGGCATGAAAACTAAGTTTAAAAACTCTGAAAATATTGTGAATGTTAAGATAAATAACGTTATAGCAAAGTAAATATAATCATATTTACAAATTGTTAATTTACGATATTGCGTTCTAGTGGCTCTTGGATTATATGAACGTGCGTCCATCGCACTTGCTAATTCATCACTTTTCTTAATAGAAATACTGAATAAAGGGATAATCAAAGAGATTAAAGACTTTACCTTATCGATTACATTACCGTTATTGTAATCTAACCCTCTTGAAGCTTGCGCATTTAAGATTTTTTTAGATTCAGATAGTAAAGACGGGATAAATCTAATACCAACCGAAAGAATTAATGCACATTCACTCGCGGGGAATTTAAACACTTTCAATGGAGATAATAATTTTTCAATACCATTTGTTAACTCTGATGGTGTGGTTGTTTGTGTTAATATAGAAGATAGAATAATGATACTAATCACTCTTACAGAAATATGAAAAGCTTTAATAATTCCAAAAGGTCCTAATGCAGAAAAAGATGATGTGTAGGCTAATGCCCCCATTTGATTACAAATTAAATTTCTAGCCATTCATTCCCCTGGTATATTTTGAATAATAGAGACATTATATTTAATTCCATCGAATACATATTGATTGTTCATCAAATATAAAAGTGCTCTTTGTTCAACAGGAGACATATCTCCATGATATTGTCCGACTTTTTCTATAGCGTCCGCATATAATTTAGGATCAATATTTTTTATTCATTTATCAACTGTTGCTAAACCATCTCCGCTACTAAATCAAGCTAAATGATTTAAAGGTATTTGCCCGATAACTTCTCCACCATAGATTGTAGATATAAATGTACCATCTTGATATAATGAACTGCCATTGCCATTTCAAAGAAGTCCATCCACATTGTTTCAATTCCCTATTCCAAAGAAGTTATTATTAGCTGTATAAACTGCCATTGGCATTTTAATTGATATTCAATTTATTAGTAAAAACAATGCAAAAATAGTTAAAAATACTTTAAGGATATTTAAATATGTTTTTTTAGAGAGTTTTGCCATAGCAAATTGAATTAATATCATAGAAACCACAAGGATTTGACTGAAGAATCCCGAAGGGACAAAAACGGCGATAATTGTCAAAACAAACATAGCAAGTTTAAAAGAAGGATTTAATTTTCTAAAAATGGAATTATTATTAATAGAACTATTTGATATTTGCATTGATTTTACTCTTTCCGTTTATTTTAATTATTGCTTTCGATAATTCATCTATATTTTTAGGTTTCATTTCTAATAAAACTTCATATTTTTTATTTTTAGTTATTAATTTTTTGATAACTTGAATTACATAAGGAACTTCTATGTTAGTTTTATTGATTAAATTGTCATCATAAAATATTTCATATGGATCACCAGAACGAATTAATTCACCTTCATGTAGAACTAGAGCTTCATCAGCTAACTCAAGAACATGACTCATTGAATGAGTTACAATGAATACAGTTTTTCCATTGTCATGTTCAGTCTTAATAATTTTCAACATTTCCGCTTCACCTTTTGGATCTAATCCAGCAGTCGGTTCATCAAAAATTAAGATATTTCCATTGATAGATAGAATACCAGCAATTGCAACCCTTCGTTTTTGACCACCACTTAATCCAAAAGGGGAATAATCAAAGAATTTTTCATTCATACCTAGTTTGGTTAATTGTTTTTTAGCAGAAACCCTTGCTTCTTCTTTTGAGAAACCTAGGTTTCTAGGTCCAAATACAACATCTTCAATTACAGTATTTTTAAATAATTGGTATTCTGGAAATTGATATACCATGCCAACATCTTTCCTAATTATTTTATAGTTTTTGATTTTTTTAGATTTATTCTTTTTCGAACTCTTTACTTTTAAATCGTGTTTTTTAAAATCTTTTAATGAATTTACAGTAGGAATATAATCATAATTATAATTAGATGATACAACATAAAAATCAGAATTAAGTTTTGAATCTAATCCAAATGTTTTATATTCAAAACTTGGTATTTTATAATATTGAGGAAATGAAATTGCATCAAATTGTTTTAAATATAATTCAACTTCATTTGACGAACAATCACATGGCGTTTGTACAATAAAAATATTTTTGTATTTAAATTGTTTTTTACTTAAGAAGGATCTGGTTTTAATTTCATCCAAATTAACTTTATATTTAGAAATAAAAGTATTATGCAAATATCTTTTGCAATTCAATTCAATCCCATTAATTGAAACATCACCATAAATTGGTTTTGAAAGTCCGTTAAAGAAGTTTATTAAGGTTGATTTTCCAGAACCAGATTCTCCAATGATGCAATAAATCTTTTTTTCATTAAATTTAAAAGAAAAATTTCTAAGGGCTACTAAACTATTATTTTGTTTATTATTATAAACAGCATATAAGTTATTTATCTCTATCGCATTTTTTACTTGCATAATTGCTCCACTAATTCATCTATATCAAGTGTTGGTTTCACTTCAATTCCACCATCTGTTAAATTTTTACATAATTCTAAATTATTAGGCAGCGATAATGAGTTATCAACTAAAAAGTTATAATCATTAACATAAAAATCTAAATTATCATTTTTTGCAACTTTACCTGAATTCATACAAATAATTTTTGAAGCATTTTTAAGTTCTTCCATGTCATGAGTTATAGAAATAATTGTTCTATTGTATTCAGTCTGTAATTTCTTCATTAACAATTTAATTTGTTTTTTAGCTTTTGGATCTAACATAGATGTTGACTCATCAAAAATGATAACTTCTGGAGTTAATGCTAGAACAGAAGATATGGCAACTTTTTGCTTCTGTCCACCACTTAAATCAAATGCTTCTTTTTTCAATAAATGAGTGATATCTATGATATCTGCAACATTTTCAATAATCATTTGCATTTTATCTGGATTAACTTTATAGTTTTCAAGTCCAAAAGCGATATCATCTTCTGTAGTAATACCTATAAATTGACTATCTGGATTTTGAAATATAACTCCGATTTTTTTTCTTAAATAATAGATATTCTTATTAGTTACTTCTTCTCCATCAATAAAATATTTACCACTTTGAGGTTTAACTAATCCAGCAATTACCTTTGAAACAGTTGATTTACCACTACCATTATGACCAACGATACAAACATAATCATTTTTCACAATATCAAAAGTGGTTCCATCAAGAACTCATATTTTTTCATTATATGAAAAGTGAATATCTACTAACGAAAGTATTGGGTTATTCACTATAAACTACCTTTTCAAACTCCATGTTTATTACAGTAAGCATATACCTCAACTGTCTTTGTTTTTATTTCGATGTCAGTTTTAAAAGTTACATTTGGAATTGCTGAGTATTTTAAATTGATAGTTTCAACGAACTTTCCATCAACAACTAATTTTAATCAAACTATGTAATGATCATAATCAGATGGGTGAGTAATAGTTTCTCCGACTCTTGCTGTAACTTTACCTTTTTCATTGATCGCTACGTAAGGTACGTGTTTCTCAAAACCAACATCAGATGTTTTGATTTGTAAATATTCAACAATAGTTACTGGGTGAGTAATTTCTCGCTCAGCCATAACTATATTTTTATCTGTTCTTATAAAATTTGCCATATAATCTCCTATTTTTAATTTATTTACTAATTTTATAATATAAATGATAAATAACATCATAAATTGATATTTTTATTCAAGTTAATGAAAAATTATGATTTTCAACCAATTTAACATTTCGATAAAGTTAACAAATAATTTAAAACATATATTTATATATAAATATATAATTATTTACATCTTTCCTCAAAAAATACAATTTTGATACTAATTTCAAGTATTTTTTAATCAAATAATATTTTTTTTAGAAACTTTGTCTTTTTAATGCACTATATAGAATATAATATATTTATAGAATTTAGAAAAGTGGGTAATATGAATTTCAAGAAAAAAGTAAATTGAATATATGCTAGTGTTGCAACAACTGCATTATTAGGTGGTGCTGCTGTTGGTACATACTATGCAATAACAACGAACATTGAATTGGATAAAAACATCGTTAATGAAGACTATAACAAAAATCAAACATGAGATAGCATTATTGAATCATTAGTAGATTTTAAGAGTGATAGCAACGAGATGAACAAAGAAGCATTGGGTGAATTCATCAATTTATCTTCATTTGATGAAGGCACTAAATTTCAATACGTTAAAAACAGAATTGATTATGTTAATGCAAACTTAGAATTAACATTCTTAGCGATTAGTTCAAGTGATGAAAATTCTTGAACAGAACACACAGTTGCAATTGATTGCATAATCCCATCAGCAACTAAATTATCAGTAAATTCAGGTTATGATAAAAATCTTAATCAATATGAAGTTTTAAATTTCTTAACAAATCAAAAATATACTTCAACAGATAAAATTGAGAGCAGCAAACTTGCTCAATACGTAAATTTAGATTCTTTCCCTTCAATCTCTGAATTCCAATTAGTATGTCATTCAATAGATTTTGAAAATGATAACTTAGAAATTACTTTTACATCTTCACATAACTTTAATGAACAAGAACAAATCATTAATGAACAATTACCATTTTCATTCACAATAAGTTCAAACATTCTTAAGCAAACAAATATTATCGAGTCATCAAGATACAGCGAATCTCGTGATGAAGACGAAATAAAAGATTTCTTACTAATTCAAAATTCTGCTTCAGAAATCAATATCGCTAACTTAAGAAAGTATTTATTTATTGACAATATTGATGAATCAACTATTTTCAGTTTAAATAGTATGATTACTAATGAGCAATCAGCCGGTGTAATTAATGTTTCTATTTCATATAAAAACTACTTAGATGAAAATGGTAAAATAATCAATAAACAAAGAACGTTTGAATTTGCAATCAAAACAAACAAAACATACAAATCAACAAACATCATTAGAAATAACAACATGGTGAACAGCAGAACAGCAATGCGTACCTTAAAATTCTTGACAGATACACAAGCGGGTAATGATTCTGACATTAATACTAAAAACTTATCTACATGATTTGAACTTAGAAATTTACCTGAAAACACTTCAATTACTTTAAACTCTAATAAAAAAGATTCTAGAATTGGTTTAAGCTTGAATTTTACATTAAATAAATACTTTGATAATGATGGAAATCTAGTTCAAAAAACTGATGCAGCTTATGATGATAAAATTGCAACGTATAGTGGTACAATCCCTTATTCTTTCATAAACTCAAAAAGTGAACAAATCAAAGATCAAGACCATGAGAAATCTTTATATGATTTAAAGGAAACATTATTACACGATGTTCCAGCTTTAAAAGATAAAAATATTATTGATCCTGATAAATTTTCAAAATATATCAAAGTAACTGATTTACCTCCGAACTCTACAATAAAATTAAATGAAATTACAAAAGATGATGATGTTCCAGAAGATGAAGTATCAATTAAAATTACATATTCAATTGATAAATGATATATCAACGATGAGATTGAACCTTGAACAAATAAAGAATTCACTATCGAGGCAAAACAAACTTTCCAAACTAATATTGAAGCAGTTGATAATTATAGTAGAGCCATCACAAAAGAAGGGTGAGAGAAGAACCTTACTGAGGGCGAAACAAATATAATCGATTATAAAAACAATGAAATATTTAATACTTACTTTAAGACTAAATCTATCCCAGAGGGTGCAACATTGACTTTAGTTGAAATTATCGATAACAATCCAACTGGAGTTGGAGGAGTTGACACTTTAACTGTAAATCTATTATTAGATAAAGCAAATGATAACAATGGTAAACCACTATCAAATGAAACTTTTACATTAACATTTAACTATGTAGATACTTTTGATTTTGATTTAGATAAAGGTATAATAAATGGTTTAAGTGAAGATTGAAAACTCACAACCAAAGAATTTGAAATACCTGCTATATATAAAGGTAGGGAAGTAACAGAAATAGCTAATGGGGCTTTTGCTAATTTAACTAATTTAGAAATGGAAGAGTTACATATTCCTGATGAAATCAAAAAATTTGGTACAGGAATTTTTAGCGGTTTAAAAGAAGAAAATATCGGGAAAGTATATGTTCCACTTAGTTGAGATGATAAATCAGATGGGTGAAAATCTGGTTTCGAAGGAAAATATGTTGTTAGAGATAGAGCAACTACGCTAAGTGAAGAATATAATATCACTAATGATTCATCATTGAAAAGTTATTTACAAGATTTAACTCCAGAACAAATTATTGCAATATTAAAAGATCAAGATGATGATGATAATAAATTATTCCCAGAGGGCGTTAAAATTACATTTAGTAGAAAAGGTAATATTGAAAACTACTCTTTATCTCAAGAAATTTTAGTTTCATATGATATTAAATGAGATGTTAATGGTAACACAGTGTCAACTACTGACGAAGATAGTTTCATCTTGAAGCATACATTTGATGTTACAGATTTATTTGAAGTTGATGATAGTGGCTTAATTAATAAATTAACAGCAAAATATGATGCAACAGAGTCTCGAGACGAAGGAAATATTATAATCCCTGACTACATCGGTGAAATACAAGTAACTGGTTTTGCAGATGATTTATTCCAAAATAAAAATGTAAAAAATATATATTTAGAAAATGCTAAAGCTTTCAAAAAAATAGGTAATGCCACTTTTAAAAATGTTACTTCCTTAGTTAGCATTAGTGAATTATCAAAAATTGTAACCATTGGTAATGAGGCATTTAGTGGTTGTACATCTTTTGCTTCTGACCTTAAAATGGACAACATTGAATCAATTGGAAAAAACGCGTTTGATGGATGTACTTCTCTTAAAAAATTATCATTTGAATCAAACACTAAAAACAATATTTTAATTGACGAACACGCTTTTAAAAATTGTTCTGCATTATCATTCACATTAGAATTTACTGATGGTAAGTTTCAAAAATTAGGAACCGGTGCTTTTAGTGGTGTTCCAAATGAAGGTGGTACAATAATAGTTCCAAAAGATTGGGATGATATTCCGAGTGAATGAGTTGAAGGTTATGAGGGTAATTATGTTGTTAAAGGCCGAAGTGAATCTAAACTATCAAAACCTTTAGTTAATGCTTCATATGATTATTCAATGGATATTGATCAATGAAAAGACTTTTTAATCCCTGGTGGTAATATCGATTTAAATTCTTTACATCAAATTCTAGATAGCAGTGAGCTTGATACATTCCCAGAGGGTGCATCTTTTAAAATGGTCGAAGATTTTGTTGCAGGAGTAAATGAAATTAAATTCACAATTCAAGCATCGAGTTGATACGATGTAAATGGTAATACAAAAACAAAAGATACTACGCCAAGTGGCGGAAAGTTTGATTTAGTGGCAAAACACTTAGTTCATGATACATTTGAATTCAATACATATACTGGTATCATTAATGGATTAGTGAATAAAGAATATTCTGGTGCGATAACAATTCCAAGTGAGATATTTGGTTGTAAAGTTATTCAAATCGGTGATGGGGCATTTAAAGGCAGTAAAGTTCAAACTATTACATTTAGCGAAGGTTTGGAATATATTGATAAAAGTGCTTTTGAAGATGTAACTAATGCATCATTCTCAAAATTACCTGACACACTAAAAGAAATTCGTGAAAATGCTTTTGCTGGATCTTCGATAGCATCAGCAACACTAAGTAATCTTGAAAAGATCGGTAGTAGAGCTTTCTATGCATCTCAATTAACAACACTTGATTTTGGAACTAATAGTAAATTAAAAACTATTTCTATAGAAGCATTTGCAGATTGCAACATTATTGGTGATGTGAAAATTCCAAAATCAGTAGATAAAATTTCATTAGGCTCGTTTGATTTATGTGTTAACATAAAAATATTGGTAGATAAAAATTCAACACTTTGAGCAAATGTAGATACTTGATGTGAAAATGCTGGACTTGACAGAAGTCAAGTTGGTTCATATTAATAAAATTAATTTATAAGATTATAACCCTTAATATAAGGGTTATTTTTTTCTTAATAGGATTAAAAAAACACAAATATAATTGTTAATTGATAGATTTATAATAAAAATTCTATAATTATATATTATAATATATAAGTTATTTCTAGATATTTATATCTATTAGTAGCAAGTGGAAGATGTTTTACATCGTTATACCACATAGTGAACATCTTACAAAAGTAAGAGGAAAGAATGGTTGCACGTGGCTCCTAAAAAGAAAGAAGTTGTTAGAGTTGCAAAACTCGACATCATTGGTGGACAGGCTAAACCTGGTCCAGCATTGGCATCTGTTGGTATCAACATGCCAGAATTTACAAAAGCATATAATGATGCTACTAAAGATCAAATTGGAAAAGTAATTCCAGTAGTTATCTATGCATACAAAGATAAATCATTTGATTTTGTATTAAAAACTACACCAGCATCAATTTTATTGAAAGAAGCAGCTGGAATCCAAAAAGGTTCAGCGAATGCTAAATCAACAAAAGTTGGTAAAGTTACTAGAGAACAAGCTCTAGAAATTGCTAAATACAAACTTAAAGATATGAATGCAAACGATGAAGAAGCAGCCTTAAGAATGGTTGTTGGTTCAGCATTACAAATTGGAATCGAAGTTGAAGGTGTTGAACCTAAATGCGTTTCTGGGAAGAAAGGTAACTAATAATGAGAAAAACTTCAAAGAAAATGCAAAAAGCATATGCTCAATTAGATGCTAAAAAAATCTACCCAATGGTTGAAGCTATTCAATTAGCTCAATCAACAAGTATTACAAAATTCGAAGGTTCTATCGATGTAGCTATCAAATTAAACTTAGATACTACTAAAGCAGAACAACAATTAAGAGGTACTTTATCATTCCCTCATAGTAATGGTAAAGTATTAAAAATCTTAGCATTAAGTGATGATATCACTGAAGCTGATGCAAAAGCAGCTGGTGCTGATTTCTTCGGTGGAGTTGAAATGATTCAAGACATCGAAAAAGGTTTCTTAGGATATGACGTTATCTTAACTACTCCTAAAATGATGCCTGCTTTAAGTAAGTTAGGTAAAATATTAGGTCCTAGAGGATTAATGCCTAACCCAAAAACTGGAACAGTTAGTCAAGACTTAATTAAAACTATTAAAGAATTCAAATTAGGTAAATTCGAATATAGAACTGATACTTATGGAAACATCCATATGACAGTTGGTAAAGTATCAACTAATGCAGAACATATTGCTGAAAATATCAATACAATTGTTTCTTTATTAAAATCAAAAAGACCAAGCACTGTAAAAGGGAACTATATTCAAAATATATCAGTAACTTCTACAATGGGACCTGGTTTCAAAGTTGTTATCCCTAACTAATTATTAGTTTAACTTAATTTAAAATACACGAGTGATCGTGTATTTTTTTTATAAACTTTACAAATAATTTTAAAAATATTGAACTTATTAATGAGGACAATATGCAATATACAAAATACTTAGAGAATAAAAACTTATCAAATAATACAATAATAACATATCTTAAAATGAATAATAACTTCAATAATTATATAGGCGAAAAAAAGATCAATAAAACAAATATTATTAATTGTATTAAAGATTATCAATCTAAGCATTCTGCTAATTCTACGAAGTTATTTTATAATTCAATTATCAGTTATCTAAAATACTTGAAACAAGATAAATTAATAAATGAACTTAAAGATATAAAATTACCATGTTCATCAAAGATGAGAAGAAGGTTAGTTAACATAGAACAATTCAATTCTTTAAAATCCATCGAATGTAAAACATTTATCCAAAAAAGAAATTGAATAATATTTTGTTTATTATTTACCACCGGCATTAGAGCTAATGAAATATCCCAAATAAAAATTAATGGAATATTTAATAATCAAATAAAAATTACTGGAAAAGGAAATAAAGAAAGAGTGGTGTACATATGTGATTATATGTTAGAAACACTCTCTAACTGGCCTTATGATCAAGTCAATATAAAGAGTAGTGGTGTACCTTTAACATACAAGCAAATCAATTTAATCATAAAGTCATTCACAACCAAGTATATTGGATACGAAATGAAACCGCACGATATAAGAAGTTCATATGCGACACACCTTTTAAAGAGTGGTGTAAATATAAAAATTGTGTCCGAATTACTCGGACACAACAATATACAAACTACTTCACATTACTTACATTATAGCATTGATGAAATACACGATGAGATAACAAGATCTTTTAACTAATTACTTTTTTCTTTTTTTGTTGAATTTAATAATTTTAGGTTCTTGTTTTTCAATTCATTTAAGTGCATCTGTAAAATAACTTTTAATATCTATTTTAGGTTCTTCAGTTTTATTTTCTACAGGTTTTTCAATAACTTTTTTAATTACAATAGGTGTTGTTGGGATAGCTTGAGAATCCCCAACTTCTATTTCTGAATTTGAATTGATAGCATCTGAAATTTCATCTATAATTTCTGATTCAACTTCTGGAGTTATTTCAACAACTTCAGGGATTTCATCTTTAACTTCTAAAGTCGTTTGGATAACTTCAGAAGTCTCATTTCTATGAATTGGATGAATGATATCTTCAATATTTTTTTCTTCTTCAATTTTAGTTTTTACGACTTGTTCAGAAGTTATTGGGGTTAAACTTTTTTTGATTAATGGAATATTAAATTTATATGAATCTAGAGTCTTCTTATTCGGCTTAGTTTCTATTTCTTTTTCGTCTTTAGTGGAAGTGGTTTCCTTAGTTTTGATTCATTGTTTCTTAACTTTAGGTTCTTTAATAACTTCAGCCACTTTCATTGATTCTTTTTCTTGTTTGTTTTTCTTTAAAAATGCGAAGAAATTTTTCTTTTCTTTTTTAGTTTCTTCTTTTTCTACTTTTTCTTCTAAATCAACTTTTATTTCTTGATCAACTTTAACTTCATCAATTTCTAAAGACTGTGTTTTTTTCTTCTTGAAAAACCCTGAACTAGAATCTTTATTTTCATCTTCTGATCCGTAATTTTCACTTAACTTTTTATCATTGTCCAATATTGCCTTAACTTTTTCTATTCTCTCGTTATTTAGGTCAGTGGCTTTTTTAGCTACAGAGATTAACTCTTCTAAGTGCATTGCTTCATGTTTATCTGGTTTGATTTTTGATTTAACTTTATAAATTCTTAAAAATCTTTCATTGTCTTTCAGGAATTTCAACGTTAATTCTAGATTAGATAAATTTTCCTTGTGTTTTTCATCATAAAGATGTTTTGATAATGGAATATCTTCAATAGTGTTTGAAGTGTCAAACCCAGGGTTTAATATTACTTTAGCTTCAACTACATTGTTAGGAACTTCTTCCTTAACTTTAATCTCCATATATTTATTTAAGTCAAGAGACACTTTGAAAAATCTTTCTAGATCAACTAACATCCTAGTATTACAAAGTTCTTGAAGATTTTTTGATGTTTCTAAAATATTAAACTCATTTTCCATGCAAGCTCATTCACTTTTTGAAGTATTGAACGAAACAATCAATATTATTTCGTTTCATCTTTTAGATAACATTTTAAATGAAACTAATTCTGGGTTTAACAAAATTTCTAAGTATTTATTATCATCATTAATTTTTGAATTCAGTCTATCAAATATTATCTCAGAGGCAACTATCATGTTTTTGTATCAAGATACATCATACAACATATGTTCATTAGGGAATGCTATGTTAGCATCTTTATTATTTACAACATATGTGTTGTGTAAATTATTTGACAATAAATTAACTTCCTTAAAGTATTGTCTTACGATTTTGATAAGTGTAAGTGGTTTGCTAACCTGACTTAGTAATAAGAAATTTTCTATTTTGTACATATTGTCTCCATATAATAAATATTTATTAAATTATATCAAATTTACTTATCAAAATACATTTATTGGGGTTAATAGTGCTTTAAAAAATTATTTTATTTCTTTATTTTTACCAATAACTTAACTTTTAATTGAATTATAGTGTGAGGAAATCCTCAGAAAGAATTTAATCGCATAAATAGTGATATATAATATTCATATGTTGAAATTTAGTCAAGTAGAAAAAATTTATAAAATATTAATGGATAAATCATTAACAATTAGTTTTTGCGAGTCAGCTAGTGCTGGTGCATTAACTTCATTGTTTTGTGAACTTGACAATATTTCAAAAGTATTTAAAGGTAGTATAATTGCATATAATAACGACATTAAAGTTAATGTTGTTAAAGTACCTATTCACATCATTGAAAAATATGGTGCAATTAGTAAACAAACTGCAATAGCCATGGCCCTTAATACCAATAAAATTCTAGCGACAGATATCTGTGTCTCTATTACAGGTAACTCGAGCAATATCAACACTATAGAAGATAAACCAAGTTGTCTATATTATGTTGGAGTGGCCTTATTTGATAAAGTGTATGATTTTAAAGTTGAATTAGATGTTAATGAACGTAATTTCAACAGACTAAATATTGTAATTGAAGCATTGAATATTTTATTAGAACTATTATATGAGTGCGATAAATAAAAAAGGTAATAACAAATTGAAAAGTCAAATGATTAACCCACTTGATGGGAATGATTTTTTTGAAAGTATTTTAGGTAAAAATATTTTAAATTTAGCTTCTGATGTTGATAATAATATTGATGTAATTGATTCTGGAAGTTTGCAATTAAATAAAGCACTCGGGGTTAATGGTTATCCAAGGAATAGGATCATTGAAATATATGGCAATGAATCTTCAGGTAAAACAACCTTAACTTTAAATGCAATTAAACAAGCTCAAATTGCAGGTTTGAGATGTTTGTATATTGATGTTGAAAATGCATTAGATATAAGATATGTTGAAAGTTTAGGAATTGATAAAAATAAATTAATGATTGCTCACCCAGTAAATGGTGAACAGGTATTTGAAATAATCGAGTTAATGATTAAAAATAATAAAATGGATTTGATTATTGTAGATTCTGTTGCTGCAATGGTTCCAAGTGTTGAAAAAGAAGCTAATGTTGAAGAACAACAAATGGGATTACATGCTCGATTAATGTCAAAAGGTTTACGAAGAATTCAATCACTTATGATGAACAATAATGTAACAATTATTTTTACAAATCAAATTAGAGAAAAAATAGGAGTTTTCTTTGGTAATCCAGAAGTTACAACCGGTGGTAAAGCATTAAAATTTTATAGTTCCTTAAGAATTGAAACAAGAAAAACAGATTTAATTAAAGATGCTAATAATAAAGTCGGAATTCAAATTAAGGTAACTGTCACAAAAAATAAATTAGCACCACCATTGAAATTGGCATTAATTGATATCTATTTTAATTCTGGTTTCAATCAAATGTTTGAAATTATGAATTTTGCTGTCGAATATGGTGTCATCAATAAGTCTGGTAGTTGATACTCTTTCGAAGGTCAAAAGATTGGACAAGGGATAGAACAAGTAAAGAAAAAACTGCAAGAAGATTCAGAACTTTATGAAAAGATAAAAACTATTACAATCGAAAAAATTAAGTAATATAATATATCCTATGGAATTCAGACAAATTTTCAAAGATGATATAACATTGATGTATAAAGTTGTTTATAAAAAGAACATTAGAAATATCAATGGAAGAATAAATGAAAAAAATCAAATTGTAGTTACATCGCCCCCACATGTAACACTAGAACAAATTGATCAATTTGTTCTAAAACATTTTGAAAAATTTTATGAATTTATGGATAATGTTGAAAAGAATGGCCTTATTAATTTAGATGAAAATTTCGTTAATATCTTTAATAAGAGATATGAAATAAAAGTTGAACTTATTAAAGGTCGTCAAAAATATGAAATCATCGACAGGAAAATATATTTATTTTTAAATGATATTGAAAATAAAAAGAAAATGGTACAAAAAATTTTTCACGAAATGGGAGATAACTTTTTAATTAAGAGATGTCAAACATTAGCTAAAAAACTAAACTTTGAAGTGACTGGAGGATTTCACACAAAGTGATACGAATCAAAATGAGGTCAATGTAGTGTTGGAACAAAAAAAATAACTTTAGCAATTCAATTGATAATGTTTAACGAAGATATTATTGATTATGTGATAATTCATGAATTGTGCCACTTGGTACATCCTAATCATTCAGCAAATTTTTGATCTTTGGTATCACAGTATTACCCAAAATATAAGTGAGCTAGAGAAAAATTAAAATTCCAATGTTAATGTAATATAATATTGCATAGTTATACAAGAGGGACACATGGCAATAACAGTAAAATATCAATTTTCTGATAATGAAATTAAAAAAATTGAAGAATCGTATACAAATATTAAAGATAAATTACCGAAGCACATTACTAACTTCAACGAATATTTAAACTATTTTGTTGAAACTGCAATCGCAACACATATTCAGTTTTTATCAATTAATGGATCATTAACTAATATGTTAGATGGTAATATGGATTTATCCAATATCAATTTCGATGATATCGGCGATATAATGAAAGACTTATTCGACGAAAAAAGTACCACAAGTTCAAAAGAAATAAAACCAAAAGATACAAAAACAAGCAAAAAAAACTAATTGATTTTAAAAAACAATTAGTTTTTTTATTATCACATTTGGGTATAATGCACATTATTAATATATAAAATATTCAAAATCATATAGTATACTTATCATATTATTAAAAACAGATAGGGGATATCATGAAGAAAAAATATTGTTTTTTAGTTGATACATCAGCTGATCCAAGTATAGTTAATTTAAATGAAAACATAGATGTGATGCACATTCACATTGTTGTAACTCAAAATGATATAGAAAAAAGTTATGAAGATTGAAAAGATATTGAAAGAACTGAAGTGATTCAGCACATGAAAGATGGTAATAAAGTTACAACTTCTCAACCTACCTTTGGTGTGACATTAGAAAAAATGGAAAATCTATTAAATGAATATGAACAAGTGATTGTGCTTCCGATATCTAGAAATATTAGTGGTACTTATGACTCATGTATAATGGCTCAAAAAGAATTAGAAGCCAAATATGGCAAAAACAGAATACTAGTCGTTGATTCAAAAGGTATTTCTTATCTTCAACAAGATATTTTATTGTTAGTTAAGTCTTATTTAGATAAAGGACTTAGTTTGGATGAAATTAATGAAAAAGTGAAATATTTTGAAGATAAATATTGTTGCATCACAATTGTTAATAGTCCGACACAGCTAATTAGCGGTGGAAGACTTAAAGGATTAAAGGCAATCTTTGTAAAGGCCTTAAATTTAAAATTACTAATTAAATTTCAAAACGGTAAATTAGATTTTAACGATAAAGCTAAAACTTGAGAACAATCAATTGATAAAGCTGTTGAATCTTTAAACAAAGAATTAAACTTTTCTAAAAATAAAATTAAATGTGTCCATATATTTGCAGATCTTGATAATGTTAATATTGATGAACTCGATAATTACACAAAAGAAAAATTCAAACCATATTACACAGGCGAATTTTGCAAAGGTAAATTACCATCAACAATTATTGCTCATCTAGGACCTTCTTCTTATACATTATTTGTTGATATCGAATAATATATAATATAAAAATAACCAAGCTATTCAATTATGAATGACTTGGTTTTTTTATTTTATTTAACAATATTTATATTTAAATATTAAATTAAGCAGTAGTAGCTGAATCTGATTCGATTGCTTTAGCTCTTTTTAATGATTTACGTAATTTATTTTTTCAAAGTTTTTCACGTTGGTTAGTTAATTTAAGTTCTCTAACTTTATGTCTTCTTTTTCCCATAATAATTCTCCTCTATATAATTTGTATATTTCTACCTTTAAAAAATATTTGAATTTTTCAAAAATTTAAAAATAAACCTAATATATTATATAATTTATTCATTAATAAATAAAGGGAAAAGGTTAAACGACAGTGAAAAACGAACCAAAAGTTACTATTGAAGCGGTAAAAGGCGAAAATAATAGTAAAAAAACCGTTGCGAATGAAAAATCTGAAAAAGTAAATAAAGTTAAATCAAAGAGTCATTTGATCAAAAAAGAATCTTTAACTGACTTAAATACTAAGCCAAAATTAGAATTTAAACAACTGCCAGTTGAAGAACAAATTAATTTTTTAGATACTTTATCTTGATTAAATAAGATCAAATGAATTAAAACTCTAAGCAAAGAGCAAAGAATTATTTATAAAAATGAACTTAAAAAATCAATTGAATTAATTAATAAACCAAAATCAGATTTTGATAAAGAAAATTTATTTGAAATTAGTAATTATAATTTTTGATATACAAATGGAAAAAAACAAGCTCTTTTTGATGTAAATCTAAAAATTAAAAAAGGAAAGGTTACAAGTTTGATTGGTCCTTCTGGTTGTGGTAAGTCAACATTCATTAAAAACTTAAATCGTATGAATGACTTAGTTGATGGGGTTACTAGTAATGGTTCTATTTGATTTAATGGAATTAATATTAAAAGCGATAAATTAACCGATGTTGAACTTAGAAGTAGAGTTGGTATGGTCTTCCAGAAGCCAACACCATTTGAAATGTCAATTTATGAAAATGTTGCTTTTGGACCTAGAAGTCACGGAATTACTAACAAAAAGAAATTAGACTCAATTGTTGAAGAATCATTAAAAGATGCAGCACTTTGAGATGAAGTTAAAAATGACTTAAATGCTAGTGGGACTGGGTTATCAGGTGGACAACAACAAAGATTGTGTATTGCGAGAGCAATCGCTTTAAGACCAGAAGCTATCTTAATGGATGAACCTACAAGTGCATTGGATCCTATTGCAACAGCTAAAATTGAAGATTTAATTCTTAAATTATCTCAAAAAATATCAATTGTAGTAGTTACTCACTCTATGGCACAAGCGCAAAGAATTAGTGATGAAACAGTTTTCTTTTACCAAGGTAAAGTTATTGAAGCTGGTCCAACAAAACAAATATTCACTAAACCAATGATGCGTCAAACAAAAGATTACGTAAATGGAAAGATTGGGTAATAATAATGACTAATTATAAAAATTTAAAAATTGAAGAAAAAGAAATTATCGAAAGATTTAAAACGTTCTTATTAGAAGTAATCAATACACAAGAAAAGTTCTTTAATGACTTTTTATGTGGAATTGATGTTAATGAGATACTATTTGAATCAATCGAAAAAGACAGAAGGTTCATTAAAAAATCCCGTGATATTTTGGATGAATGTATTTGATTTATTCAAAAAAACGAACCAAGAGCTAATCATTTAAGATTAATAATCGCAGTTATTAACTCTTTGAGTGATATTAAAAGAATTTCAAATTACATAGTTACATTTTCAAAATTTTGTTCAAAACAATCAGCTGAAGATATTGAAATTTTAAAAACTGAAATTAAACCATTAGGCTCACTTTCTATTGAAACAGTTAAAAAACTTTATGACTTAATCAGCAATTTTGAATTAGAAACAATAAAAACAAACTCTGAGGCTGTTTTTGAAAAATTCATTGTGCAGTATAAAGAATCATATACAAAAACAATTAAAGGTACACTAAAATGTAAAAATGATAGCACTAAATTCGTAGTTAATACAGTTGTTATCGTTAAAAACTTCGATCGTTTTGTTGATCATGTAATGAATATCATTGAAAACTTATTAACCATAGGATAATTAGTTTTTAATATTTTTAATTAAATTAACCAAATCATTTATATGCATTTGGTTTTTTTTATCTAAACTATCAGTTGATCCACCTTCAATTATAGTTTTATAATTCATCGCGTGTATTGAAGAAGATATTTTATTAACATTAACATATTCATAAAAATCACAAGCTAATCCAGTGTTTCCATACATTCTTTCATAGATAATAATATTTTTATATTTTGCACATATATTTTTTATTCATTCTTGATTGTATTGAGTTACAAAAATAGCATTGACTAAATCAACGTTTAGATTCTCTTTCTTTATTTGGTTATAAATTTTATTAATGTAAGGGCCGTAGCTAATAACAATTGTATCATTGCTATTTTCTTCAATCATTTTTTCTCACTCAAATAACTGGAGTTTAAATTCTTCATTAAATGTTAATTTTAAGAAATCAGTTTTAGGATATCTGATAGCGAATACAGAGTCATTGAAATTGTAACTAATATCAATTAATTGTTCTAATTGTTTAACATTTCTAGGAGCTGAAATTAATACTTTATGCATTGTTTTGAGGAAACTTATATCGTATAAACCATGGTGACTAGAACCATCACCACCATTAATATCTGCTCTGTCAATTAATAATGTACAATTTAAATCTAACCTACTTAAGTCGTGTAATATTTGATCATAAGCTCGTTGTAAGAAAGAGGAATACATATATACATATGGCTTTAATCCCACCAAATTCATCCCACTAGCTTTAGATATAGAATGTTCTTCACTTATTCCTGGGTCAAAAAATTTACCTGGATATTTATCCTTTATTTTTTCACAATTACTAGATAAGCACATCGCAGGATTAATAACCCTTATGTTATCATTTTTATCCATTAATTGCATTATCTTATCAGTGGCATACATGCCATAAGATTTAGTTGCAATATTACTCACTGAATGATAACTACCTAAGTTATCTTTTTCAGCTAATTCACTACCTTTCCCTTTTTTAGTTTTAACATGGACAATTACAGGTCCTTGTTTTGCATACCATTTGGCTCTTGTTAATGCATTCTCAAGTTCCTTAAAATTATGACCATCAATTTGTCCAACATAATGAAACCCCAAGTTCTCAAATAAATTTTTTCCAATCACTCTTCATTGAAATCAGTTAAATGTATTGTATAAAAAATAATACATTTTATTGTATTTTAAAATATATCTCAATAATCTTTCAATGAAATGGAATATATACATCCCTTTCATTTTTTGAAATGACCTTGATAATGAACCAACTGATTGAGAAATACTCATATCATTATCGTTTAAAATAATAATGATCGGTTCTTTTGTGAACGAAATATCATTTAATGCTTCAAAGTTTAAACCGTTTGCAAATGCTCCATCGCCAACAACAGCAACTATATTTTTATCATTAATAAAATATTTTCCATTTTCAACTTTATTTTTTTCAGAGTAAGCTTGATACATGCCACTGGCTATTGATAAAATGTTACCGCTATGACCAGGGGAATAGTGATCGTATTTAGATTCTTTCATATTTGTAAACCCAGCTAAGGAATCATCTTTTCTTATATTAGGAATTTCAGACCATCTCCCCGTTAATATTTTATGAACATATGTTTGATGACCTGTATCATATAGAACAATATCCTTATCTAAATCAAATGTATTTAAAATTGACATTGTTAATTCAACAATCCCTAAATTACTAGAGAAATGGATATCATTTTTCTTAGCTGTCTCGCATAAAAGATCTCTAATTTCAGTTGCTAAATCTTTTAATTCTTTTTTAGGAACTTTTTTTAAATCGTTAGGATTTTTGATTGATTCTAAAATTTTATACTTCATTCTTAGCCTCTAAAAGTGATTTTTTAACATTTTTAATAACAACGCTAAAACCTACTCCAACATAGTTTTCAATACATTCATTTATATATCCAATTTCTTTAATGATCAAAGAAAAATTTTTGATAAATTCTTCATTTTTCTCACTTGAAAAATTTTCCTCATAGAAGTATGATGATTTAGGTAAATTGATGTGCATTGTATATAGTTTTAAATATAAATCCACAATTTCTATAAGTTTATCATCAGCTAAAATTACACTTAAATACCCTTTATATTCTTTGTTATCATTTGTATTTTGGTATTGCAATATTATTTTGAAAAATTTATTTAAATCCAACTTTGCAATAGTATCTGAAACTTCAACTTCACTAATTGCAGATAACTCATTTTTGTATTTTAACATAAAAATAAGTGTTACTAATTCTATGAGGAATTTTTTATTTTTTTTATTGTGTTTAAAATTATATTTTTCTTCAATAACTTTCTTAAGTATTTTTGTGTTCATCATTATATATTTTTTCCAGTTCTTCTTTTAAGAATTTGAGTAGTAAATTAACTTTAGAGTATGTTAATCTATTTGGTCCTATCACTGATATTTCACGTGATAAATCATTCAATTCAATAGATGTTGTTGCAATAGATAGGTCATCAATACCAATATCATTATTAAAACTGATATCAGTTTTACCGACCTTTGAATGAGTGTAAGCAATTTGTTTCCAAATGCTAACATCATCTAATAGATTTAATATTTTCTGGAATTTTGTAATATCTGTCATTTCAGGGTGGATAGTTATTTCATTTGAGTTTCTAACAGTGGTATTAGATCAATCTATACCTTTAAATATTTTTTCTACAACTTCATGAATAATGTATTCATGTGATTTAATTTTATTCCTAATAATATCTTTAATATATTCAATTTTATCTTCTATTTCTCTTATTGGAGTATCCACTAATCTATCATTAAAAATATTCACACAAACAATTAAATCTTCAATGATATCTGTATGTTCTATTTTAAGTTCATCTTTTATAATTTGGCCACTTGAAGTAATTATGATAAATAAACAAATATTTGAATTGATTTGAACTAATTCAATTTTTCTTAAAAAATCATTCTCGTATAGTTTTGTAACTACAATAGGGAGATGAGTCATTTCATTAATTATTTCAACTGACTTATCAATAACTTGATCAATAGACAAATTCCTATAAGAAAGTATATCTTTTAATTGTTGTTTAAAGGTGGATGGAATATCACTAGTCAACTCCCTATCATAAAATTCATAACCTTTTAAAGTTGGTATTCTACCTGAAGAGGAATAATACTTAGATATATATTCGTTTTTTTCTAAAAATGCCATTTCATTACGAATCGTAGCACTCGAAAGTTGCTTTAGGTATTTTTCGATAATTACATGACTTGAAACTGGCTGAGCAGTTAAAGTATACTCATCAATTATAATTTTTAGTATTTGTTTTCTTCTATCAGTAAGTGAATTCATATATTAGATTATACAATATCTATTGCTTTATTATATATATTGTAGTTATAAGTTTTAAATTTTAGGAGTTAAGAAATTTGAAACAGTTTTTATAAACTTTTCTCTTTCATTAACATGTGGGTTGTGAGCAGATTTATAAAAAAATATACACTCTATTCTTGGATTTAATATTTTAAACAATTCATATGAATCAATTGGATCGATTACAATATCATTTCTTCCAACAATAACTAATGTAGGTACATTGATATGTTCAATAATCATATTGTTAAGCATCAATAATTTCTTATCAGTGATATCAATTAAATATTTAGTATAAAGCACTTTTTCAGTAAGAGAAAGCTCAGCGATACCGTTTATCGCATGATTAAAGTCATCGAATGATTTATTAACTAGATCTTTTTTGAATTTAATAATATTTGTCAAATTTTTAAGTTTATTAATATTTACCATCTTAAGTTCTGAACTTGCTGGGCAAACGAAAATTAAATTAGTTACTTCAAACCTATCCTTGGCAAAATCAAAGGCCCTAGTCATTCATATTGCACCAGCACTATGACTCGTGATAATAAGTTTATTAGTATGAACTAAATCAAGGAGCCCTTTTATAATTTCTAAAAAATCTTTTACTTTTGGTCCACCAGATTGTACAAAATCATCATTCCCTCCATGGAGGGGCATAGAATAAGAAATATAATCATAATTTTTTTTATCAGCAATTTCTTCAAGTTCCGGCATGTAATGTGCATCAGCAAAAATACCATGAAAAAATATAATTGTATTTTCTGGATTACTTTTTCTCTTTAGATTTAGAAACTTGTTGTTCAGCATAAGTTGTTACCCCTAAAATTTTATGATATTCTTTAATACCTTTTTCAACATCTCCATCAAAATGAACTTTATTGTCATGAATTAAAATTATCCTTTCACAAAGATCGTGAATAGTTTCTTCGTTATGACTAATAATGATTAGTGTAGTATCTGATCTTTTAGCTAGTTCATTAATTTTATTTTTGAATTTAATATTGAATTCAATATCTCCAACGGATAACGCTTCATCAATAATGATGATTTCAGGAGATAAATGTAATGCAATTGATGTCGAAAGTTTAGCTACCATTCCAGCACTATATCTCTTAAGTTCTTGGTTAATGTATTGTTCAAGTTCAGCGAATTTAACAATTTCATCAACACTCTTAGCTATTTCTTTTTTTGAGTAACCTAAAATTGCTCCCCTTATATAAATATTCTCTAAACCAGAAAAATCATGCTCTAAACCAGAGCCAACATCTAATACAGCGGTTATTCTTCTATTTGTTATGACTTTACCAGATGAAGCCACAGCTGCTTTAGCTAAAATTTTTACTATTGTCGATTTACCAGCACCATTCTTCCCAACGATTGCTAGTTTTTCACCTTTGTGGATAGTAAAATTTATATCTTTTAAAGCATATTTAATTTCTTTTTTAGCTCATGGAGCGATGATTAATTTCAGTCTCTCTCAGTCATTTTTACAGAGGTAATAATTTTTATTAATATTTTTAAATTCAATATCTATTTCTTTAGTTAATTCTTTTTTCATAAAATACCTATATTATATCCAACAAGAATTTTCTTGTAATTTTATTGATTATATAACCAACACTAAAGAAGAATACCATGAATAAAAAGAATGATAAGATTGAGTATCATTGGTTATAGTCATTTGGCACAAAAGGACTACCGAATCCCATTGTAGTAGACCTTATTCCATTTACCATAAAATTAAACGGATTAATTTGCAATATAATATTGGTTACATTTGTAACCTCATCAACTGATTCTCCAACACCAACAGGTTTGATAAAAACACCTGAAATTCATCCCAATAACAAAGGAATGATTGCAATAAGATTTTGCATATCCCTTGAAATTGCAACTAGCGATGACAAAAAATAACTTCATGCAGTCATAAAGCAAAACATTAACAATAGCATAACAGGTAATTCCAAGGCATGTAATGTAACAACTTCATTTCCTTCGACTCCATTAAATATCATAGAAATAACAAATGAAACCATAATCATAGACCCACCGACCATGAACTTTGCTAAATTAACAAAAACTGGTGGAATTACTGGAGAGATACCAAAACTTTTGGAGATTCAACGATATTGACTTAGTGAAGAAGGTCCACTCAGTAGAATGTCTCCACAATAACTTCAAGTCAATACACCTATAATTAATCATTGGAGGTAATTATAATCAGTTCCAAAATAGTTAACTGAGTCTTCCATATTGCCACTTGTACTGAATGAGAACCAGTACATAAACACCATTAGTGAAGGTTGTAAAATTAATCAAAATCAAGATAAAATAGATGCTTTATATTTTCTTTTCATATCAACAATTGACATCTTTCAAATTATTGATCAATTTTTTCTAAATGTAAATATTAATGAATTCATACATAAGATTATATAATATTAACAATATGAATAAACAAAGTTTTCTAAATAATCTACACAAAAAGAAATTTCTTAATAAAACAGCCGTAGGTCAAGTGTATCTTGCCAATGTTAATTTAAAGCAAGATTTCACTTTAAATAAAATTAAGACGCAAAGAGATATCGATGATTTTTTATATAACTTAGCTTATTTAGATAATGAAGGCTTTATTATCTTTCCTTATGTTAATATTAATTTTGATAAAATTTTATTCAAATATGAGGTAATTGTATTTGATGCTGGCTTAAAAATCAAACATTTAATAAGAACTGTTAATGATAGCAATGAATTTAATAAGAAATATTCAAATTATTCTAAAATGATCTTACCATCAGGTAATATTAAACATTTAAAATTAGAGATTGACGAAAAGATTCGTTTTAGACGTGTTAAACATATATAATAAAAAATAATATATTAGTGCACATAATAAAAGAGGTGAAATATGAGAAATCTAAGAAAAATAAAAGCTATAAAATATTTAATGATTACATCCGTAATCATTTTATTATCAGTTTTTATACCATTAGTTGCAATCTCTGAAACTAGATCAGATACAACAACTTTGTTTTTAATACTTGCTTGTGTATATACAATTATTGCATTACCATTATCTCTTAAAATTAAATATAGATTTTACATTGAAAATAATATGAAGTATTTTATACTTTGTGGAATATTCAAAAGAAAAATAATTATTAATGATGAACTATTTGATACTGACTCTGGTTTGCTGAGTTTTAGAAAATCAGAATTTAAAATAAGCGGAAATTCTTCTAGATTAATAACAATTAACATTTCAAGAGATAACTCAATTTACTTCTATGTTGGTGGAGAATTAATAAGACCTTCCAAAGTATCACAAATAAATGAATAATATTTAAAAAAAATACCAAAAGGTATTTTTTCTTTTATAAACAATTAATTTTAATTAGTTGATTCTATATGTTTCGTCAATTGACCCATCCATTTTATAGATGATAACAGTTGCACCATTATTTTTTGCCAATTTGCTAACTTTATCTTTAGCTTCTTCTTTAGTTTTACAAATCGCCGATACTTTAACTGAGTTTCCTCTTTTAACTTCTCAACCAACTTTTTTACCATTTTCTTTTCTAACAGTTAAGTAATAAGTACTAGTTAACTCTTTAGCTTTTGTAGGTGTAGAAACAGCTTTTGTAGGAGCTTTTGATTTGCTTGCAACTTTAGTTTTTGCAGATGCTTTTGATGTTGTTTTTGCAACAGTCTTTTTAGTAGTTTTAGTTTCAGGTTTTTTTTCATTAACCACTGGTGTTACAACTACTTCTGCTACAGGTTCCGCTTCTTTATTCTTTTTTTTAAATCATTTCATTAAAATCTCCCATTATAGACCTAATAATTTTATAATAAAATAACTAATTAACTATAAAAAGTAAGTCCTTTGTGCATTCTTTTGTTAAAATAATTGGTTTATTACCAGAAATCACTACAGTATCTTCGATTCTAACTCCGCCAATACCAGCTTTATAAATTCCAGGTTCAACCGTTAATACATGATTATTTAGTAACGGAATATTCATTTTAGGTGAAATTACAGGAAGTTCATGGACTTCCAATCCAACACCATGTCCTGTTCCATGTGCAAACAAACCTTTATATTTTGTGCCATCAATATAGTCTCTACATGCTTTATCTAATTCGAAAGTTGTATATGCAGTTGTCGAATGTTCTAATCCAAGTTCTTGAGACCTTTTAACAACCTCATAAATTTCCACAGTTTCTAACATATTCGGTTTTTTTCCGACAATAAAAGTTCTAGTCATATCACTTGCGTATGAATTTAACATACATCCAAGATCAACAGTTACCATATCACCTTCTTGAATTACATAATCACTAGGTTCGTGATGTGGGTGTGCCCCATTTTCACCAGCTGAGACAATTGTAGAAAAAGAGTTCTTTTCTGCGCCAAGTTCTAAAAATTTAATAGCTATTTTTTTAGCTACTTCTTTTTCAGTATAACCTGGTTTAATTCAAGTTCAAACTCACTTAACAGTTTCAACTATTATATCGGCTGAGGCTTGTAACTTTTTAAGTTCAAATTCATCTTTGATAATTCTCAAAAATTTAGAACTAAATAATTTATATTCAAACCCAGTTATTAGATCTAATTCACTTAACTTAAAATACTCATTTTCAATTAATAATGTTTTTATACCGAGTTCATCACATGATTTTTTAATTAATGATTTTGTATCAAAACCTTCTTCACCACTAATAGATATAACTTTTTTAAAATCTTTTAGTGTCTCACTAGCAACAAGGATATAACGAGAATCAGTTATAAATATTTTTTCACCTTTGTTATTGATAATTACTATTCCAAAACTAGTTCTTAATCCGGTTAATCAGTAACGATTAACTTCTGAAATTAAAAACATTCCATCAGTATTATTTTCTTTTATTGTATTTATTAAAACTTCATTTTTTTGCATATTGTTCTCCATTATAATTAATTATAAATCTATTTGATAATATATGTATGATTTAATGGTCCTGAACCTTCACCTAGGTCCATATCCGATTTTAAAATAGATGTTAAAAAATCTTTTGCCATTTTTATGCTATCTACTAAATTTTTGTTCATTGCTAAATTACATGCTATCGCGCTAGATAAGGTACATCCCGTTCCGTGTGTATTATCATTTAGAATTCTCTTTGAATTAAATCAATGTATTTTTTGCTCATAACAAAGAACATCATTTGCATCATTTACATTGTGGCCACCTTTTATAAGAAATGGGACGTTGAAACTCTTATTTAATAACATCGCTGCATTTTCCATATCTTGTGCATTCTCTATTTTTATATTCAATAATTTTTGAGCTTCTAAAATATTTGGTGTAATTAAACTTGCCAGAGGGAATAACTTCTCTTTTAAAGCTTCATAAGCATTATCATCAAGCAAATCATAACCACTGGTAGAAACCATAACAGGATCTAAAACTATATTCTTAGCATTATATTGAATCAATTTGTTTGCTATAGAATTAATCGCATCAACATTACTTACCATACCAATCTTTGTTGCATTTGGCACAATATCAGAAAAAACACTATCCAATTGTGATTCTATAAAGTCACTGCAAACTCCAAGTACGCCTTGAACAGCTTGGGTATTTTGAGCTGTCAGTGCAGTGATAACACTCATCCCATAACACTTATGAACTGTGAATGTTTTTAAATCTGCTTGTATTCCTGCACCACCACTACAATCAGAACCAGCAATAGTTAGAACCTTACTTATCATTATTACTCCTTTAACAAGAAATTAATTTTTTCTAATATATTTATTGTATGTGCTTCTATATCATTTCTATTAAAAATATCTGAAATTATTGCGAATCCATCAATATTATGACCATGAAAATTATGGATGTTTCCTAAATTAATACCCCCGATTACAACAATAGGTAATTTTGAAATTTTTTCTATTTTTTTCAATTCATCAAAACTAACTTTTTTTGCATCATTTTTTGAATCAGTAGTGAACATTGCCCCCACTCCAATATAGTCAACGTTGCAATTGTTTGCTAAAATTGCTTGTTGTTCATTTTGAACTGAAAGGCCAATTTTTTGTTTTTTATTTAGTAATTTACGAGCCTCTAGTACATTGAAGTCATCTTGACCTAAATGAACACCAAAAGAATTAATTTTTGCTGCTATTTCTACTTGATCATTGATTATTAACGGGACATTGTATCTATCACATAATTTTTTTACACAAATTGCAATTTCTTCAAATTGTGTAACATCAATTTGTTTCAATCTCAATTGAAGACAAGTGATACCTGCCTTTAGTGCTTTTTCGATATCTTTATAGAATTTATCAAGATCATTAATTGATTGATTTGTAATTGCATATAATTTCAAATAATTATTTGATTTCATAATAAATAGCTTTTTCTAAATCTTCAGAACAAACTTTATATATTTCATCAATAAGGTGCCCTTTAAATGTAATATTTCCACATTTTTGTGATTTTTTTGACACTTTTTTACCACATATACCATATAAATAGCTAGTAAATATTAAAGGTTCTATACCAGGGCCATTAGCAGCAATGGCAGCGCAAAGAATAGCACCTAATATACACCCTGAACCAGTGAATGATTGCATCATACTTACACTTTTAGCGGTTGTATATGTAACTTTACCATCAGTTATGATATCATTTTCACCAGTGATTAATAGATTACTATTTATTTTTTTAGAAAGAAATGATGCATATTTAGTGGTTATTTTAAAATCTTTTTTTGTGCCGATACTGTCAACACCCTTACCAATATTGGTATTGTAAAATAAAGCTCGTATTTCAGCTTGATTAGCTTTAATGGCTGATGGTGGATTAATTTTAATTAGTTTTCTTATAACGTGTTTTCTAATTTTTGAAACATTAACTCCAACAGGATCCAAAACAACTGGAACATTATTTTTTTTAGCACATTTCATTGCTAAATACATAGCTCTAATTGATGATCGTGTCAAAGTCCCTATATTAATATATAACCCATCAATTTGTTTGCTAATTTCTTTTATTTCATTGAGATTTTCACTCATAATTGGCGATGCTCCAAATGCTATTAATGCGTTAGCGCAATCATTCATAGTCACAGCATTTGTTATACAATGTATTAGTGGTTTTTTTTCTTTAATGCACTTTAAAGTTTCTAAATTATTAATTTTTATCATACTTATATACTACCATATTTGGATATCATATTTATAATCATAATTTTTAGTGCCCATATAAAAAGTCTTTAAACACATCTTTTCAAGTTACTTTTCGAGTGTTTATGTAATTAAAGTATGAATATCTTTCCATTCTTTTATATTTTCATCTTCTAGTTTTTGATTTACTCATTGATAAATATTTATCAACAATCATATCATTTCCAAAAAATAGGATATTATTGTAAAAAAAACAAATTATCAAATATGCTATGATTATTGCATCAAATATTAATATTACATCAATAAATCACATATAATTTTCTTTCGAGCTCTCAGTTATTCATAGTTGAGAAAAGGCGAAAGGGAAAGTCATTATAGAGATTAAACCAAGGATAAGAATAGATATCAAAACATTTATAATAGTCGCTTTTTTAGGGTTGTGTATTTTCATCCTAATTAAGTATAGATTAATCCAATAGATAATAATTTCAGGAATAAAGAAAAATGCAACCAAAGAGTAGTACAATACTTTATTTAAAAATAAAATAGTTCATAAACAAACTCTTAGTAACACAATATACCTCTATTACTTTTTCTTTACTTTTACTCTATTACACTCAATGTGAACAGCTTTTCCATCTTGAATTTTTCAAGCAAAACGACTATTATTTTGAGAAAGGATAGATTCATGAGCACCGTAAAAAACTTTCCTTTTACACAATGCGCATAGCCTATGATTATTCGGAGAACAATCTACAGTTTTGCAACGACAATTTGGAGAACTTTGTCAAACTTTTTGAATTTCTGAATTGTACCTGGACATATAAAAATATTATATCACATATTAGTTTTTTTAAAGTGGATGTTCACAAAGAATAACCATACATATAATACAAAATCAGATCATAAGCGGTATGATTTAATTGATTCATATAAATATAAACACATTAAATATTAAATATATTTTTTAATCGCAATAGATAAATGATAAACTTAAAAAGTTAAATTAAATATAAGGGGAAGCAATGAGTTTATTAGATGTTAGAAATTTAAGTTTTAAATATGGGGCAAAAGATATCTTTAATGATGTTACATTTTCAATATACAACAAAGAAAGAATTGGATTAGTAGGACGTAATGGTCAGGGTAAATCTACATTAATGCAAATATTATCTGGACACCTTGAAAATGATAGCGGAACCATTCAATGAGCTTCAAAAGTTAATATCGGTTATATGGACCAACATATCAAATTAAATAAAGGTACAACTGTAATTGGCTACCTTCAAGAAAGTTTTAAACATCTATATGACCTTGAAGCTGAATTAGTACAGGGTTATGAAAAAATGGCAGAAGATCTAAGTGATGCTGAAATGGATAAATTAAATAACCGTATTTCTTCAATCCAAGAACAATTAGACAAATCAGACTTTTGAGGGATTGATGCAAGAATTAAAAAAATTAGTACAGGTCTTGGCGTTGGAGAATTCGGTTGAGAAACTGATGTATCAGAATTATCCGGTGGTCAAAGAACCAAAATATTACTAGCTTCACTTTTGTTAAAAAATCCAGAAGTTTTATTATTAGACGAACCTACTAACTACCTTGATGAAGGTCATATTGCTTGATTAATTAAATTTTTACAAAACTATGAACATTCATTTGTTGTTATTTCTCATGATAACCATTTCTTAAACGCTATTACTAGCCATATTATTCACGTTGAAAACAAAGATATTAAAAAATACACTGGAAATTATGACAGTTTCTTAAAGATGTATGAAATGGAAAAAGGCCAACTTGAAATGAGTTATTACAAACAACAAAAAGTAATTGCTAAACAAGAAGAGTTCATTGCGAAAAATAGTGCTAGAGCTTCAACTGCAAAAAGAGCACAATCAAGACAAAAACTACTAGATAAAGTTCAACGTGTTGAACTAGTAGATAACGATGTTAGAGTAGAATTTAACTTTGAAGAATCAAGGGCATCATCAAAAATTGTATATGAACTTAAAAACTTAGTTATTGGTTATGATGGTAAAGCTTTATCAAAACCTTTAAACTTCCAAATTGAACGTGGACAAAAAATTGCAATCACTGGAACTAATGGTATTGGTAAATCAACATTAATCAAAACGATTATTGGTCAAAATAAACAAATTAGTGGTGAAGTTGAAAAAGGACAATATATCGATGAAGGATATTTCATCCAAGAACAAAATGAATTTGATAAGATCACTTGTTTTGAAGATGTATATAACTACTTCTCATTTGACTATGATAAACAAACTCAACGTTTTATTAGAAAATCACTTGCAAGAGTGGGACTTAAAAAAGAACATGTCGATGCACAACTTAAAATGTTAAGTGGTGGAGAACAAGGTAAAACTAGATTATGTAAAATAGTTAATACAGCAACAAATGTTCTAATCCTTGATGAACCAACTAACCACTTAGATATAGTGGCTAAGAATGCTCTAAAAGAAGGACTAAAGAAATATAAAGGAACTGTATTACTAGTTTGTCATGAACCTGATTTCTATCAAGGTTTAACAGATCAAATTTGAAATGTTGAAGAATTTAAAATTTAATATTATTATATACATAAAAAAAGAGTGAAATTAATTAAATCACTCTTTTTTATTTATATAATCTTAAAAATTTAATGATTAAATTTTTGCAATTGTTCCTTCGAATTCAATTCCTCAAATTTCTTTTGAATTGAATAATTCTTGACTAACTTTTATAGTTAACAAATTTTCCTCAACTTCAGTATACCCACTTTCAGCAAAGGCTTTTTCTCCGATGGAAGTCACTGATGTTGGAATTGTTATGATTCTATCATCAATATCATAACCAAGGTCAAAACATTCTCTAAATGCCCCAACTCCAATCATTTTTAATTTTGAACCTTCAAAATTAATTCCAGTTATAAATCTATTTCTATAAAAAGCATTATTTCCAATAGATAGAACTTCACTAGGTATAGATAACTTACCTTTAATTCAATTCAACCCAAAAGCATAATCACCTATTGTTTCTAATTTACTAGATGGCGCAAATTCAAGTCCTCTGATTGATGATGTCATAAATGCATATTCACTTATAGTTTTAACACTGGATGGAATTAATAATGGTGTATCAATATTACCTAAATCAGAAAACGCTCTATCACCAATGGTTATTAATTTCTCATTCAGTGTTATTGAATCAATCAATTGCCCTCTAAATGCACTAGATTCAATAACTTCAACATTATCTCCAATTTTTAGGGAATTATATATTTTTGGATTATTTTGTTCATTTTTAAATGCATTTTTACCGATCTTTACAACTTTAATTCCACCAATTTCATTTGGAATTTCAAGGCCATAAACATCTTTATCTGAAGAATTATTAAATTTTGTAATTGTTAAACCGCTTTTTTTATTTCCAATAATATCGAAACTTGAGTCGTTAATATAGCCAGATTCCATTGTACCATCTCTATAAATAATTTTTTCTCATTCATCTGTTGAATAACCTTTTCATCATTTAATGCCACTATTATTGTATTTAGTGTCTTCAACTTCTATAGCTGAAACATTTTTCATATTTGAAAAAGCACCTTCTTCAATACGAACAACTGAACTTGGAATTGATAAAGTATTTTGAATTGTATTTGTACAATTTGCAAATGCTTCAAAACCAATTCATTTAATTTTTGAATCTTCAGCAAATGATATTGAATGTAAAAGATGATTACCAGCAAAAGCTCTTTCATTTATTCCATAAATTTCAACACCATTAATTTTTGCAGGAAATCTTAGTTCTTTAATAGAATCAGTAGAATAATCCGCACTTAAACCATTTATCATGTAGCCGTTTTTTGAATCAAATTCCGTATTAAATACATCTTTATGATAAATTTGAATATTGTCAAATTTCGTTTCACCAGTAATTAAATTACCATTAGCATCTTTACAATTAGTAACTGTAACTGTTACATTGAAATAGTTTTTTTGAGTTTCATCATCAATGCTAATTAACTTCATTTGTGAGTCTTCTGACATATTTGACATGAAGAATAATTGTTTTACATCATCACTATATTTTCAATTGATAATTGAATTAGAAAAGCTTGATGGAAGTAATAATTTTTCTAAGCTATTTTTTAATAGAGTTTTAGAATATGTTGCTGCTGCATTCCCTGTAATTGTTGTTTCTTTTGATTCAATAACATCAATTTCAAAGAAGAATTCTTTTGGTTCTTGTTCTAATTGATTTTTACTCTCTGCATTATATTTATCAGCAATGAATGAAATTCTTGCAGTAGTTTCTGATGTTAAAGCAGTTGATGCATAAGTTAATTTTGCATCACTTGGAAAGTATTCAGAAATATCAATATATTTTGATAATTCATCTTTATCGATAAGTGAAGTTTCTGAATCAAATAATTTATCTGTTAAATCATTAATTGATGATTGTTCATAATCTTCTTTCACTTCAATAATTGTTCCACTACCAAATGATTCATCTTTTTTCACTTGATCGTTACCTTGATTATTTGAAATAATAAATGGAACCGCTACACCAACAGCTACACCAGTTACTGCTAAAGCACTTCCTATTGATATTATTTTAACTTTGTTGTTGTAAAAGAAATCTGAAAAACTTCTTTTATTTCTGTAATATTTACTCATATTTACCCTCTTTTATGCATGATAGTTCATGTGCACCATATATATTATACAAAATAATTGAAGCAATAATTAATTATAAAATATATAAATAATGAAATAATAAAATCATGTCTAATTACTTTTAACTCTTCATTAATTTAAGTAAATATATGTCAAACATATTTAAAAAGTGCAAATTTATATTACTATAAACTTGCACTAATTATTTTTAATTAACATAATGCCATTATGTTCCGAGTTTTAAGTTGTTAATTCTTAAGACTTTTAGCACCTATTAGATTCAATAGATTACCTTTGTCAGCAAATACAATTTCACTTGATCTTTTTAAATTATTTTCAGCAAATAATTTATCAACTTCTAACGGGATACGTTCCACTACTATTTCATTAGTAGAGATTGCACCGCCAATAAATGTTACTTCAGGATCTAATGTTCATATTGTGTTATAAACAAAGACTGCTAATTTTTCAATTCACTTATCAACTATTTTAATAACTTCTTCATTTCCATTTTTATATTCATTAAAAACTTCTAGTCCGTTATATTTAGAATTTAAAACTGTATTAACTTGAACACATAGAGCATTAGTAGATAACATAGTAGAAACAGACTGAGATGGATTATTAATATCTCTAATCATCCCAAGTTCACAAATTGAATTGCTATGTCCATGACTTATTTTATTATCACTATAGTAAGCTCCACCAATTCCAGTTCCAATCACTATTGATACAGCAGATGAGATTTCTTTTCCATACTTTGATACACATCCTAATAACGCACAATTCGCATCATTTTCAATGAACATCAATGTATCTTTATTATTAAGTTTTTGTTTTAATTTATCAAAAACATTAATATCACATCATCCAGAGATTGCAGACATTCCTTTTACTTCACCAGTATTTACATTAATTAAACCAGGTGAAGAAATGCAAATGTGTGTTGCATTTTCTTTGTTAGCCATATCAGTAATAAAGTTAATTACATAATCAGAACTAATATTAGCTACATTATGTGTTTCAAATGATTCTAGGGAATCTATGCAATATTTAATTGATGATCCACCAAGATCAAATACAAGAGTTTTATTCATATTTTTTAGTTATCTCCACAATCTTATTAAAGTTAGTTGAATCTTTTTCAAAATCAACAGCTCTTAAAGTTATTTTATCACCTTCTATTCTACTACATGAAATAAATCCTTCTGGGAATTTAATTTCAATGTTTTTACTTAAATCAGTTTTTTTCTTTGTAAAGATGAATCTTTCAATACCATTAGCGATTACATCTTTTGAGAATGATTGAAAACAAATTAATGTTTTAAATCACGTATTTAAGTAATCATGGATTGGCGCATTTATCTTTCCATATCTAAAGTTGAATTCAAGTGTTTTATCTAGAAGTTGACCTAATGGTGTCTCAATATGATAACCATCAATTCCAGAAGCTGTACCTGGTCTTGTTTTAAGATTTGCTTTTCCAAGCATACCAGTAGATCTGAACAAGGTTATAGTTAATTCATTTCCGTCATAAACAAACTCATTAGTCGCTTTTGAACAAATATAGTTTTCTTCTCCGAATATTAACCCAGATTGCTTTTCAACATTCATAGGATATTCTGAGTAGCCAAGCTCTTTTCAATTTTCAATTGCACTTCTTTTATAACTATCGATTCCAAGATGTTGGGAGAATGTTATATTTGAAAGTTTAATATTTGGAACTCATTTGATAATGATATCAGGAGCACTATTTTTAATTGTTATTTTAATATCTGTTTCTTCACTTGAAGTGATTAAAGCAGTTATTTCGAAATTGTTAATATATTTGTTGTTAATTTCAATGTTACCATTGATTTTAACTAACGAGTACTCATCGCTTAATTTAATTAAGGTTTTTTCGTCAACATTAGTTTTATGAGTAGCTTTTTCAGATGATGGATCAGCATCAAATAAATCACCGTTGTCATTTTGTATTATAAAGTTAGTAAAGCTATTTGTATTTACGTTGTTACTTATAGCAAACTCTTTTACTTGCATCATATTCAGATCAACATTATGATATGACAGTGGTTGCATAGTTTTATTTATTATAAGTAATGTACTTTTAATAGTTTTATCAACTTGTTTATTAATACAAGATGCAACTTTAAAGATGATAACTTTTTCATCTTCGTATGTATCATTAATATTTTCACTTGTATAAACGTCATAATAAAATCAGTTTTCGACTTTATTGTTAACGTTTGGGTTAAAAATTAATAATTCATTTTCTTTTAAGTTAAGTTCACAAGATAATTGCTTAAGAATAATATTCTTTTTAGCATTCATTTCATCTTGCATATCGTACATCTTTTGAATTGATGATAAGTACGCATTATCAGTTACACATCCACCTAATATATCATGAGCTTGCATACAAAGTAAATGCTTTGTAATACGATCATTTTCAACTTCATAATCATTGTTTAGATGTTTATAAAATAGCTGTAATGGTTCTAGCTGGTGATATAAATAGATTTCATTGTCACGAAATATCTTTTTGAAATCATATCTAGTACTTCCAATTGTTCTATGAATTTTTGATTCATATCCTAAGTCTAATGTACCTTCTATTGTTTGAGTTGGTTCTTGTTTTTCTAAGAAATCAGTATAATCTCCAATTACTCATTCATTATCATCAAGTTCGTTTAGAGTTTTTATGAATTTTTTTGTTAATGGGTGATATGGTGCTTGGTCGCCACCAAAAGGAATTACCGCCACACCATCATTTTCTTGATTTTGATAATGAGTGAATTGTTTTGAAGTTTTAAACGTTTCAAGACATTTTTTAGCTTCCACAATTAAGTTATCTTCATTTAGTGTCATTCATGGGAAGATTGAGCTAAATGTTCAATAACCATATTTAAGTCTATAACTTTTTATTTTTGAGTGATTAGGGCCAACTCAATTATATAAATCATTATTAGCTTCATTATGCCCTAGGCCTCTCCAGAAAACAAAGTATTTAAAATTTAAATGATCCATTATTTGTGGAAGATTAAATCCAAATCCAAATGTATCAGGGCAATAGAATACAGGGTTATTAGGAAGGTTGTTATCTTCTAGATATTTTTTAGCAATTTCGATATTTCTAATTGTAGTTTCACCTAATGAATTAAATACATCAGGCTGAGAGTAGAACGGTCCAACAACAATTTTCTTTTGTTGAATTAGTTCGATAATTTTTTGTTTGTTTTTTGCAGTTGCTGTACTTAAGTAATCTTCCAGTAACGACACCTGGCCATCTAAATAATATTTATCGGCCAGGTCATCGCATGACAGAAGGTTATTTAAGTTGAATTTCAATAAACTATCAGAAACTGAATTTGTAAAGTATCATTCACGATCTCAATGAGTGTGAGGAACAATTATAAATTTCATTATACTGGTTGTTTGATTCAGTTCTTTGGATGAGCTGATTCCTTGAAATTCGCTGCGAATATTTTAGCTTCTTTACATACGTTGTATTTAAAGATAGCCACAGGAGTTACTAAACCTTTTTCAGCGTATAGTTCTCTTGCTCTTACTTTTGCAAGTTTGTGTTCGATAACTTCTTTAGGATTAACTGTTGTAATTAAACCAAACATAATACCAGCGATTAATGCACCACCAATAACTGTTAAGAATCAGTAGAATCCAAATCCAGAGTTTCCAATAATTCCAATTCAAGCACCTAATGGTGATCCAAGCCCACCATAGAAGTTGAAGTCAGCAAGTGCTGAGATTCCACCTGCAAATAAAGCACCTACCATACATGATGATATTGTTTTAAGAGGAGAATTGAATGCGAATGGTAATGCACCTTCTGAAATTCCAACTAACCCCATTGGTAAAGAAGCTTTTCCAGCTGCTTTTAATTGAGTAGAGAATTTATGAGGGAACATAGTAGTTGCAATTCACATTGCTAATGGTGGAATTGAAATTGCAGATTGACAAGCAGTGTTAGGTATGAAATTTGCATCACCTTGTAACATTGTATCGGCAAAGATTGCACCAGCAACTACCATAGTTGTTTTGTTAATTGGTCCACCTAAGTCCACACAGATTAACGCTGCGAATAACATACCAATTAGGATGTTTGCTCATGGAGCACTTCCAGATAAACCATTTAGGAATACATAAAGTTGACTTACTAATCAAGTTATTGGTCCACCAACAACATATACAACTATTATGAATACGATAAATGATGATAATAATGGGATAATCATTAATCCGATTACAGATTTTAATGCCTTAGGTCAATTTATTCATTTCAACCCTTCGGCGACATATCCGGCGGCGAAACCTATAAGCAACGCCCCCATAAATCCGGCATTTGCGGCATCAGGACTGATACCAGGTGGTAGTGGAACTGGCGAGAATGTACTCATTAATGAACTATCAGTAATGAAGAAACCACCAAGTAGACCAGCTGCCATTGCAGATTTTCCACCGATTGCATTAGCTAAGAACATAGCTAATATTGGACCCATTAATCTAAGTCCGATTTGACCAAATTTTCATAATGCTTCTGTGAAGTCATTTGGGAATGATCATCCCCCATCTGGCGTAATTGCTAATGCGTTTGGAACAGCCATTAACAATCCACCGGCAATAGTAATAGGAACCATAAATCCAATTGCTGTCATTATGTATTTACTATATTTTGTTTTTTTCTCGCTACCAAGTCTTATGTTTCCAGCTTTTGCACCTTTACCATAATGAACTTTAGCAAGTTTGAATGCATCCGCAATTACTTGTTTTGCATCTTTGATTGCTGCATTAGTATCTACTACTCAAACTTTCTTAGAAACGAATTGAAGTAGATCAATGTCAACATCAGCAGCGATAATAACCATGTCAGCATTGTTGATATCTTCTTGACTTAGTACATTTTCAGTAATAGCCCCTCTAGTTTCAACTTTGATTTCATGACCTAGTTCAGTTGCTGCTTCAACTAGTTTTTCTTTTGCCATATATGTGTGAGCTATACCAGCTGCACACGAAGAAATGGCTACAATCTTTTTACTTTCCATATAATACCCCGCAATTAACTACACAACTTAATGCGTTAATATCAAATGACATTGTAGAAGCACCAAATACTGAGTCATAAACTTCTTTTGCTTTTGCAGTTGCTTTAGCTAATGCAGTAGCACGGTTAGCTTCTGATAATTCGATATCTTTAACTTCTCCACCTAGTCATTTTTGAAGTTCTGAGCCCATGTTTCATTGATAACTACTTCATTGTTCAGCTGTAGCAAAGTCAGCTTCAGTTTTTAAAGGTTGACTTAATATTATAGCTGAATGGAATGGAGCATTTAATTGAGTTGCTGTTTTTGTAACAGCAGTATATGCATCGATATTTTCAAATGACATAATTGCAATTACAGATACAGCAATTAATAAGCAAACTGATATTGCAACAGTTGCTAATGCATGATTTTCTTTCATTACATTCGATACTTTAAACATCTTTAATGGTATAAGTGATACTATTGATAATATCCCTATAACTAGTGAAGATATAGCAAGTCCATGGTTTGGCGCTATAGGAGTTGATGCTCATAGTTTGATCTTTTCAACATCTACACCAACTATCCCTAAACCAGCTCATTCATCGATTCTAGGCATTAAACTTTCAGGAGTTCCCATTCCAAGTCCGCCAAGTACAACTGCTCATAATCCAATTACTACTAATGCAAGCATTAAACATAATTGAAGTTTATTTGAATGTTTATATAGAACGTTTCTTTCGTTTGTAATTAAATACCTTTTATTAGTAAGTATTTCTTGGTAAGTTTTAACAACTTCTTCAGAATTCTTTTTGTAATCAGAAATGTATTCAATTTTTTCGATTTTTGTATCTTCTAATTCTTTTGTAGCTTCTGAAAGCTCTTTGTAATTTTGGAAATTTAATTGATTTAATTCTTTTTGGAAATTTTCCTTTTCAGAATTTTCAGCAATGAATATTTCTTTTTTACTTTTTTGTTCTACCTTAACTAAATTAATTTTCAGTTTAGTAGATTCTTTAAGTGAAGTTATTTTTGTATTAAGTTCTTTTTTCTTAGCTTCAAATTCTTCTTTCATTGAAGACTTTTTCTCACTAAGTTCGGTTCTTAATTTAGAAATAGTTACTCTAACTTCTTTAATTTCATCATTTAATTTTATTAAATCAAAAGCAACTGAGTTATCACCATCTTTAATTTTATGTTTTAACTCTCTTCTAACGTTAATTAAATTAATTAGTTTTTCTTCTTCTTTTTCAACTTCGACTTCTTTTGTAACTGTGGTTTTTTTAATAGTTTCTTTAACTACTTTGGTTGCCCCAGCACCTTCGAAGTCAATCTCATTAAACATCTTTTTTATTTGTGCTAATGTACCTACTTTTAATAAATCTTGTTTTTCTTTATTTAAAAGCATGATTGAGATCTTTTGCAAAAATACTAAATGATCAGTTTGATTAGCTTTTGGTACAGCTAAACAAATTGCAACTTTAACATCTTTGTCATCAAGAGTTTTTCACTCTATAGAATTTTTAAGTCTTACAACAAATATAAAACTTTTTTGATTGTCATCACTAATAGCATGAGGAATAGCTATATTATTTTCTAAACCTGTTGAACCAATTTTTTCACGTTCTAACAAGGCTTTTTTGAAATGCTCAACTTTATCTACAACACCATTTTCTTTGGCTTGTTCAGATAAGAAGTCGAATAGTTCATCTAAATTCGCTACCTCAGTATTAAGAAATATCTTTATATTATCTTTCATGACAGTCTCCTTTCACAATATTATTTTATTATTTCTAACGAAGATAAAATAATTTTCATTGAATTGTGGAAACATTTCCATAAATGTTAATATGTTGTATAATGATTATATGTTTGATCCTAATATTATAATAAATAACTTTTACCTGCTAACACCCAAAGAAAAGAAAGTTGCTGACTATGCAATTGAAAAAGGCTTTAGCATTATTTGAACATCGATCAATGACATTGTAAAAGCCACAAACACATCTTTAGCAACTATCAATAGAACATTTGCTAAAATGGGCTTCACAGGTCTTAAATACTATAAAATGTTCTTATTTTCACAACAAAAACAAAGTGAAACTATAAGTTCTGAGCTAGATTTCCAAAAACAATATTTATTACCATCTTTGGAAACCATGTTTTCATCAATTAATTATGATCAATTAGATAATATTGTTGATATTATTTCTAAGAATAAGGATAGTATTACTATCTTAGGTCAAGGTTTTAGTTTATATGTATCTAATGTTTTCGCAGGAAAATTACGTAAAATAGGGTATGATATTAGATTTTTTGATGATCATTTATATTCCGGCGCATTAAAATCTAAAGTAGTTATCATTATCTCTTCAACACTACAAAGTAATTCACTAAAGAAAAGATTGCAAATGTTAAAAAATGTAAATTCAGAATGTACATTAATTGTTCTAACAAATAATTCAAATGTAAAATATCATTATGATTATGACCACGTTCTTTGTGCGCCATTTATTGATCATTATAAAATGAATTCAAAAGAGCTACCATCAGATGGTTTAATTTTACTTTTAACTTTATGTAACCTTATTTTTGACAAAATATATTGTTTGAATAAGAATGAGAATGATATTTTAATTCAGAAAATTAAATGAGAATAAAAAAGATGCCTAAATTGGCACCTTTTTTTTAGTAGTTATTATAATTCTTCTCTAAATTCTAGAATACGAGCAAAGTATTTCGGAAACTTAGATTGTCAATGCGGATTTCAATCAGCGTGTGTACCTCAAACAGAAACTTTAGTAAAGTGTGTTCCATCGAATGCGGATATTTCAAAGTCCTTAAAACCATCAGGCATATACAAAGTACCATTTAACATTTCACATCAAGCAAATACATTACCTTGGATTAATTGTAAAGAGTCAGGTAAGATAATGTCTCCTGTTAAATATTTATTTCACCCAAAGGCTGATCCAAATATTTTAGTCAGATTAGAATTTTCTTGAAATGATAATTTTGTAATTTTAGTATTTGAAAATGCAGATCCTCAAATTTCAGTAACTGATTTAGGGATAATGAGTTCATCTGTTAAATTTAAACAATTACTAAATGCATTTGAACCAATAATTTTTATAGCACTCAATTCTCCAAATCTTATTTTTGTGATTTTTTGGTTATTATTAAACGCACCACTTTCAATTTTAGAAATTGGAATTCCTTCTAAATCAAAACTTGGAATAGTTAGCGTGCCGTCTCATTTTTTATATTCATCTGAATTTTTAAATTCTTCGGTAAAACCTTTTAGAATATTATTTTCAAAAAGAAAATTTGCTTTATTAAAATATTTTAGTTTGATTGTAAATGTATAGTCATACTTATTTTCATAAATTTTACCATCATGTACAAATTTGCTAAATCAGACTTCAATTTCATAGCAATTGTCTTTTAATGTTATATTTTTAACTTTAAACTCAATATCAATTGGAAATGTTGATATTTTTACATATTTTGAAATATCATGTTTAGTTTCTGAGTAATTTCAAAGTTCATCTATTGTTAGAGTTGTATAAATACTATCATCCAATTCTATTACAGAGTCATTAGTCGGATTTTCAGTGTTTGGAACATCTGGATTGTTAGGTTCTGTTGGAACCTTTACCACTTGTTCTGGATTAGTAAAGTATAGTGTTGTTGGTACCACTACGGCTGCAACTGCAAATAGTGCAGCCATGGTGATTGATATTTTTTTATAGTTCATAATAAATACCTCCTCAAATTACATTGTAGACCTATAAAATGAAAAAAGTTATTTTATTGATGGTATTTATTAAATATTTTATTAACTATTAAATGAAAAATTAGTCTTTGCAGACTAATTATTTTTTTATATGATTCGTTATTATTAAGCTAAAGCGTTGTGTTTTTTTAAAGTTTTTAAAGTTCTTGCAGATACTTTAACACGCTTAGTTTTGTTTGGTCCATCTTTGATTTCAACAGTTTGAAGGTTTAAGTTTCAAACACGTCTCGAGTGATTCATAGCATGTGAACGAGTGTTCCCACTTAATGGACCTTTTTTTGTGATATCATCTTTTCTTGCCATATTAACTCCTATTATAAATATAATACTAATTAAATATACACTAAAATGTTAGTTTTTAAACTATTATTTCACATTTTTTTGAATATAATCAGTAAGTTTTATCACTTTCTCATATTCTGAAGCATCAGATGATAATAATGCGATGTGTTTATTTTTAATAATCACTCTATTTGTTAGTTCTAGAGCATCAATTAATTCGACTGTTTTATCGTTAAAATCACTATATCCGTTTTCATAAAAATCCATTGTATCTATTCTTGCATAGTAGAATAAAGACGAATCACTTGTTTCGTTATAATCAATATAAGGAACATTAATTATATGAACACCACTAGCACCACTAACAGTTACCGGTTCAAATAACTCAGTACCTAAATAACCATTCGCAATGATATTTACTTTAACTACATTTGTATTATGAACTTTTGTTTTTTGAACAACATTCATAATATTCATAATTTCAGTATCACAATTGAAAAATTCTTTTTCCCAAATAGCTAAGAAGACATATTGAGCATACGTTGTATCTTCGTAGCATATTTCACTAGACTTATATAAAGCCTTTAATTCTTCGATTAGATATTCATTATACTCAGTTGCCAGAACTGGTAAAACAGTGGCAACATTCAAGCTCAAGAATCTTTGTCTAATGGTATATAACATATTACTGTTGCACATCTCTAGGAAAGTTTCAATTGATGTATCTCACTCATTTAATTTATTAGATGTAGCTCTATCACCATGATAGAGTGGATTTGAAATTAAATAATCAGAACTAAAAATAGGGCCAAATTTCTTATATCTCAAATATGAAGGAATCTCTTCTTTTTTAAAATTGTGAATTTTTTGATTATAAAGATATTCTTGTACATCTGCTGTGAAAACGATCCTAAGCATCGCTTCATCATTTCTTATGATATCAAATTTCTTTTCAAATTCAGTATTCTCAAGTAGTGGTCTATCATCTTTTTTAAAGACTTTTTTAACACTAAATTTTTCTTCCTTTAAACTAAAACGTAATCCTTCACAAAGGGAAGAGAAAATTCCAACTTCAAAATGACTAGCATACATAGGGAATGGATGTGTGTAGTAAGCTGTTAGAGTTTCTGAACAAGTGTAAGTTTTACCATCAGAATATCTAGTATAAGTATATGTTTTTGAACGAGAATATTGTTTTTCCCCCATTCAATGTTGCTTTGCAGCCATATTTAGTACTACAGAATGATTGTCAAAAGTTCCTCATGATGATATAGAAGAATTTTTTGTCTTTGAGTTTGCTATCATATCAGATTCAAATACAACATGTTTATTTAAAACATCAATAAAACCACCCGGGATAGGACCTACTGGATCATAACCTATTTCCTTGCAACCAATATCAAACGCTTTATAAAAGTTAATATCTTTAACTGCTGCAATAATTGCCTTAATTCTAATTTCATTTTTTTCTTCGAAAACTTGCTTTAAATTTTTTCTTTCATCATTCAATCTTTTAAATAAAATAATTGGATAAACCAAGAAAAATAAAATAAGGAATGCGCAAGAAAAATAAAATTTTACCCACGGAAATTCCTTTTTATATTTTTTATATGCAGAATCTGATTCTGCTTTAGCAAGCTCGGCATCACTTATTTTTTCACCAGATAAAACTTCTTTGTAGAAGTTATTCATCTTAGTTTCAATAGTTTCATTAAATTCAGATCAAGATAATTGATCAAATATTTTTTTAACACCTGCCATGAATATTCCTAAAATTCTAACTTAATGTCTTTTTTAGCTTCTTCACTAGCTGAGAATAATGGAATAGCTGATAAGTGTAATTTTTCAGCTGTAACAGATCAAGGATATACAAATATATCTTGATTAAATCTTGTAACGTTAGAGTTATATAATCTTCTGTTTGCCGCTATTTCTTTTTCAATGTAAGCACTTTCAGTCATTAATTTTTGAATTGACTGAGATGCTTTCAATTCAGGGTAGTTTTCTACATTAATGTTGATATTTCTTGAAATATCTGAGATTAACTTATTTTTTTCATTAACATCAAGATCACTCATACCAGATCTCATTTGAGTAATTTTAGTTAATGTTTCTTTTTCAAATTTAGTATGACCTTTTACAGCATCTAAAAGCTTAATTAAAGTATCACTTCTTTTTTGAAGTTGTACATCAATATTAGATGCAGAGTTATTGATTTCTATTTGCTGTCTATTAAAATAATTTTTTTTCTTAACTTCCAAAATAAGAATGATAAGTCTCGGGATTCCAACTG
>JBOFTB010000138.1:0-1508 GCA_051651845.1 Mycoplasma sp.
AATATAAATCAAAAAAAACTTATATTCAATTAAATCATAAAAAGTTTATTTTATAAATATTTAAAATAATCATTAATATAATATATTTTTATTTAATTTAAATTTAAATATTATTTAAAATTGTACAACAAATTCAAAACAATTAACAAAATTTTAGATTATAATTACTCTATATTTATAAATGAAAATTTAATTTTTTAATTCAATTATTTTATTTATAATTTTTTGTAATTCATCATTATTTCCATTATTTTTATTAAAAAATATTTGTAGAGTTTTATTTATAATTATTATTCCTCCGTTTATAGGAGTTAAATTCACACAACAATTGTTTATCGAGAAATTTTCTAATAATTGCTTATTTATATTCGATATAATAAATTTATTCTTTGGAGACTCTATGTTATTCATAACAATTTCCATAAATATTGCATTTATATGATATATATTTGTAAAAATTGTATTATAATTAATTGTAGATAATATTTCTATTTCGGTTTTTGCGATATCTGAAGCTTCATAATATTTTTGCTTATTATTATTAGTCTTATCTGATAGTATATATTTAGCAAAAAACTTTGTATAATTAGTATTTCACTCATTTAGTTTCACAGAGATATTTAGGCAAGAAATTATGGTAAGATTAGGATCTAATGATGAAACAGTTTTTTGGTTTTTATAGGAAATATATAGATCATATATATAAATTGCTCTATAAAGAGTGGAAGAATTAAAATTTAATTGGAAGCATATAGATATTAAGTATTTCATTCAACATTGTCTATTTTCTCAAGCTTCCTGAGGATAATGCCTTAACTCATTTTGATTCTCTAAAAGAGTGTTGAACATATGCTTTCTATTATCTATTTTTTGGGATATTCAATAATCTGGAATCATTTTATAGAAATTATAATAGATAATTTTTATGTATATTTAACTATTATAAAAATTTAAAATATACCAATAAATAATAATACGTTATAATAATATAAATATATATGAAATTTATTTTATTATATTCATTTAATTATTAAAGATTATATTTAATAAAAATAATTTCGTTGATAATTGAGAAATTTAGAATAATTATTTGTTACTCAAGATAAATATACATTATATTTTAAATGTATGAATGCATTAAATTTATATGAAATTTAATATTATAAAAAACCTGAGTTTTGTATAGATCGAGTTATTTATTAAGATTAAACTATCAACATTAAGGAGACAAAGAAAATTTTGATATTTAATATTAAAAACTTAAGGGTTTATTGATTTTTTAATTCAATAATATTGTATATCATCTGATTCAATTTTATTTATAAATATTAATATAAGATTATTAATTTATGATTAACTAATTAATCATTAATTTTATTATAACATATATATCAATTTTCAGATATCAATAAAAATAATATTTATGAGTTAAGATGTTGTATATAGCTGTGACTATCTAATTTTAATCTCAATTAATAACATAAAAACAATATTATTAAATTCATCTC
>JBOFTB010000139.1:0-2321 GCA_051651845.1 Mycoplasma sp.
ACAAACTCCAAAAACTTTTTTGTATGATATACCTTTGTCACCTTTTCATTTGTTTCATAATCTAGAACTTCAAAAGAGTAATCTTGAGTCGAGTATTTTCACTTCTTCATTCCTTCAAATACTTGTTGAATAAAGTTTGTTGCAATTAACGCTGGGTCACCACTTTGTGCTCACATTCAAGTTCACTCTTCGTTACTCACGAAATAAAAACGAGGGAATATATCTCTCTTCATGTTCAAATAATCATTTAATGATTTATTTACATCTTCTCATACACTACTCCATTTCATAAATGATTCCTTAATTTTTGTCATTTGAACTATTTCACTTCATTGTGGCGATCCTCTTACTTGTTCCATTATTTGTCTCCATTGTTTTTCTACAGTTTGATATTTAGGATATTCTTCACTTAATTGTTTCTTTCAATCACCATAAACAAATATTTGCTGTAATTGAGTAAGTAACTTTTGAGCCTTTAACCATTCATCAATTATCTCTTGAGCTTTAGAAATGTTACTCCATATAAAATGAATATCTTTTTGAAGATATTTAGCGTACTTACTATTTGACATTGATACTATTTTTGTTAAAACTGCATCGATATCTTCCATCAATGGCTCAACATCTTTCAATATAACTCAGTCAGTATTTTTAAAGAACATTGTATCGAATTTCATCTGTTTATATTTTTCTTTCATTTTTTCTAATGTTGCGTTTCATTTCTTTTGACCTGTTGCATAAGTCGATCTGTCGGATATTTCATCTCTTTTTGTTAAAATTCCTTTTTTAATTCATTCTGTCATTGTTATATCTAAATTATCTGGTATTGTTATACCAATTGCTCTTGATAAATCTCCAATGTGATTAGCTTTAAAATCTGGGTTGATTAAATCATATAGTACAGGTAGTATTGGTTCAAATTCCTTTATTTTTTGCTTGAGTAATTGAATAACACGATAAGGTGCAGGCTTTTCTCTTCTGAAATGATTCCTTTCTCAATTTTCAATAGTATTTACACATTTCTCATAAATACTTTTCAATGTTTTACGATCTATTTGCTTTCAAGTGCCTTCCATCCATTTTTTCTTTTCATTTTCGAAACTTTGAACACTGTCCCATCAACTATAATAAGGATCAAAATTTAACTTTATTGTTGTTATTTCTGATAAATCTGATATTTTCATTTTTAATATAGATTGCTTATTGTTTAATGTTTTACATGCGGTTATTTTGTCATTAATTTGATAGAACATACTTGAAAAAAATCAAAATGTATCTTCATAATTATCAATTTCATTAATAACAGTCTTTGTTTCAAATTCTTGTCTGAGTTGGGATATTTCTATTACAATGTCTTTATAATTTTGCTTCACTTCTTTTTTCAAAATCTTTCTTTTATCTTCTAATCTTGCTATTGTGTCCTCCCTTTTTACATATCAAAATCGAGGTATACCGTAACATGACCACATTCTAAAGAAATCTTCTGTTTTTATTTGATTAAAGTTTTCTTCTAATCACTCTCCATTTTCTTGTTGTGTGTTTATTTTATCCCAAATACTCTTCATTGTTATATCTCAATCTCTACAATATAATATTAATTTTTCATAGTCATATGCATTTTTCGGCTCTTCTTCTAATTGTCTTTGTATTTCTATTTTTTCTTTTTCCATTTGTGTACTTCAACTTACATTATTAGACATCACTAATTTAAATAAATTTGTTTTTGTATCTCCTCAACGTCTTAACCAGATTTCTTTTGCTGCTTTAACTTTAATATTAATGCCACCAAGGAAGAAATGATCATACTTAAACATCCTAGTAAAGAAATTAAAAAACTTTTTATTCTCATTAATATAATGACGAAACACTGTTATATTTCAAGATTCTTCATCTAAATTCTTACTTGAAGCGAATTTCATTCAATCAGTTCAATGCGGCTTTATTTCAGTATTTAAACATCTTAACATTACTTCTCCAGGGGCTGAAAATATTTTAAATGCTTTCTTTAATTTGGCTATTTCCTCTGTGTATGATGTGTCATTGTTAAAAAAGATTTTTCAATTCTCTTCTATAGGGATGTCTTTAAGTTCATCTTCTTTATACAATTTTTTTAATATTTGTAAACATTTAATATTATTCATTTGCTCTAATGCATTAAGAATATGCGAATTAATTGTTTCCCAAAAATTGTCAAAGCTAGGCTGAAGTGAAAAAGAGTTTTTTTCACATTTTAATTCAAATTCAAATTGTAATCAATTGAAATCACCAATAAACAATTGCTCTAAAGGATAATCGTCTCTTATATTAAATATATCATCCAT
>JBOFTB010000140.1:0-1169 GCA_051651845.1 Mycoplasma sp.
CCAATAAAAGAAGAAAAGAAGGATTTGGAGATAGTCAAACAAATGCCAACTAATAATGATCAAAATCAAAACAAGCCTATACTCGATGTAAATCCACCAACAGTTAATACTAATATCAATGTTCCTTCTTCTTTACATAAAACACATAAACTTCAACCTTTAAAGCCAATTAATAACAATACAAAAATAATTATAAATGATCAGCCATTAAAATATGAAAACATTAGAAGTAATGAGGTTATTGATAAACCAAAAATAATCGAACAACCTAAAATAATACCACAAAAAAAAGAAGAACCTTTGAAAATAGATATAGAGACTAAAAAGGAAATAATAGTAGAAGAAACCAAAAAAGAAGAAACAAAAAAAGAAGAACACAAAATACCCATTCAAAATAATATAATGAAAGATAGTCTTTTTGATGATTTACTAGGTGATGACTTAAATGATGAAGTTCAGTGAGGTGTAGTAGGAATGAATTCAAAAGAAAAAACAATAGAAAATAATCCGACACTATTAAAAGAAAAAGAACAGAATACTCTGAATTGTTTTTTTAATCAACCGACTAGTACTATTACTTCAAGTGACAACCCTAGTAATAATTTTACAAAAAATGAAGACTTGTCAAAAAAGAAAGAGATAGTTGATTATAATATTAAACCAAAAGACTTCAATTATAAAGGCAATGATATAATAGATTCTAACATTTCCTCAAATCAACAGCAAATTTTGCAAAATGAAGAAGATGAAGAATTAAATAAAAACATCACTGAAATTCAAAAGGATAAAATTGAAAAACTCCAAGAATTTAGAGAAAAAGTAGTATTAATGAAAAAAGAAAAAAGACAAGAAAGAGAAAATCAAGAAAAATTATCAGAAGAAGAACCTGGAAAGCAAGAACAAAAAAGATCTTTAGCTTCTAAATTAAAAAATTTGAAAAAAAATAATTAGTAAATCTAATAATAAATATAAAAATATTTTTAAATATAAATAAATTAAAGAAATGGTTCAATTGGGATATTTTTATAGTATTTGTGAGAATAACCATTTAATTAATCATATCATTATTATTGTTGTTATGTTAATTATTTTTTAATAAGTATTATATCTATTTAGGAAACATCAAAGATATTCACATACATGGGGATTGGGGATTGGGGATTGGGGAT
>JBOFTB010000141.1:0-8134 GCA_051651845.1 Mycoplasma sp.
TAAAAGAGTTATCTAATTTGAATGTAAAGTATGAAATTGATTATCATTCTTTAGATAATGAATATAATGGTAAGAATAAAGAGTTAAATAACTAAAAACAAATTAATCATAATTTAAATAATAACTTAAAGATAAATAACGATGATCAATTTGCTAATACTTCTCAAGAGAACTGGATGTATTTTAATGAAGAAGGCAAGGAGTGTAAAATATTCAGTGATGAATAAATATAATTCTTTTTTAATTTGATATTGATCATAGTTGATATGAACTAAGTTATATTATTTATGATCTTTTAATTAAAAAACATCATTCTTTGTCGAAACCATCTTCTGCTGTCATTTAAATTAAAAATTTACTTATAAGAAAGAAATGAGGACTACTTGTACTTAAACGATTTACACCTTAAGCTTAATTTAGCATTAATATTTTCTGATTTATTTTGATGTTTAATCTAAAAATGGCATCATGATAAATTAAATAAGTAATCTAAAAAAAGGTTCAGAAGATGGAATTAAATAAATTTATTGGCCTAAATTTTGCATTTAAAGGGTTTAAAGCATTTTATTCAAATATAATTACAATTATTAAACAGCCCCAATGACAAAAAAATGAGGAAATTATTGGCAGCTTCTATTCTTGTAACATCAATGCTAGGAACAGGAATAACATTTATGCAATATGGGTTTCAAGCTTTAGGGTATTTAGGAAGTATACTTTTTCTATTAGCGGTTGCAGTCACAACATTTTTCTCTTTATGACAAAGAAATATGTCGAAAATATTTGGCACTTATGATTGGTCCATTTTTACTTCTCTTATCATTACAAAGGACATTAGTGGCCTTTGTTTTTCTTCAATTATTGGTTTTTTTTCTTCAATCATTTTAATTTTTTTGATGCTCCTTTATTCAGTTATTATTAGAAAGTCTATTTATCCTGGTGTTGCTGTACCTTTTAATACCAATTTAAGAATTACAATGCCTTTCTTTATTGCAAAGATGATATGTCAGCTTAATATGATATATATTTATTTAAAACTGGAAGATAAATAACTTTAGTGTTGTATTGGTTTGTGGTTTGGAATCTGTTCTTGAATAACAGGCAAGCAAAAGTAATGGATGATGCATTTATTTATAAAGCACCTGAAGATGGAAAATGTGATATTACAATTAATATGGCTTAAATTAAATATAGCAGTACTAGACACTAAGCTCACCCAAGTTGAATGGAGCAGCTCAAATGGATGGTGCGCTATTAGTTAATTCGATTGAGCATATCCTTCCTTTTCACCATCTGAGTATCTTCAGATGCAGAAATACAAGATCTATTTTAAAGGGATGTTAGAGAATTATGAAGCTTTTATAAATTGAAGATGTCACAAATTAAGGAACTAAAATCCCATGAATTAATTAAAAATGTTAATGAATACATCTCAAATTCCAAGACTAAAAGAAGATCCTAATAAAGTCAAAGTTAAGGAACAACTCGAGCATTCAATCCACACTTTATATCCGGGAAATGCTTCTTCTTCAAATAAATATGTTAATAAAGAAATCAAGATTATTTTCTGAAACAGGATAGCACATTTCAAGATCTATACTTCCCTTTTTCTTTGAATATTCAGTTCTTCTTCCTTTTCTCTTCAATATCTACTTTTAATTGCAATTGAGATCGAAAATATTATTATTGAACAATGCAATTCGTTTAAATATTATATTCAGATAATTTTAATAAATTTATTCAAAAATTAAATTTATAATTTTAATTTTTGTAAAATACTTAATCAGAATTCATTATTATTACTTGTATGAATATTTACTCTTCATGCATTTGATTTATTTTATTGAGATTATTAGATAATTCAATGTTACCATTATTTGTATCATTTTTGCTTTTGTTATTTATATCATTGTTGTTTTCTTCTTGTTTTTGGTTATCTTCATCATTAAAATCGTTATAATCATTATTTTTATTCTTTTCAATTTCATCCGAGTTATTGTCTTTATTTATATTTACCCTTTTTGCATATAGATTTTATGATTTCTTTTTTTACTACAGATTCGCATCGATATTTTTTTCTTTTGCTCTAGATTTTCTCCATTGTAGTAACTCATTATATTAGATATATTTTTTTCATCTATAGTATCTTTGGGGAGATCTTTTTTATCGTAGATAATCTTTTTTTTTTGTAATATTCAATAATTCATCGTTTAGCCATCCTAATCTATTCAATCTGATGAGTTCTTGATGTTGCTTTTTATATACATCGCGCAAATAAGTAACATCTTCGATTGAATAGTTTAACTGTTTTTTGGTTAATGGACGATTTCCCCAATTACTCAGGGAATGGCGTTTTTTTAGTTTTTTATTTAAGTACTTATTAACTATCAATTGATAACTCATATATCTTTATTACTTAAAACCTTTTCGTAAAGCTTTGTATCATATAAATTATTTATTTGTATGTTAAACGCTGCAAGCATTTCTATATCTTGAGTTGCAGAATGGAATACTTTTAACAAATCGGGATCACTGAAGATTTGTTCCAAGAACGATATATCTACAAATAAAGGGTCAATAATAAAAATATTTTTATTAGTAGTAATTAGTATTAGACAAAGCAAAGGTATTTTAAGGTTTTCCCTTATAAATTCTGTATCGACTGTAATAAACTTTTCATCTTGCGCAGATTATTTAATATCGTCATATAATATCTCGATAAAAGAATCAGCCGACTGTCTGGAGTCTATTATATGCATATTCGATCCATGGTAAAAATTTTTCTAAATCATCCGACTCTATTGTTGGACCAATCCAAACTCTCAAATGAGGTTCAGTTAAAATATGGCCTAGGAAATCAAAACCGACTTTTTCTTGTTCACAAATTTCAACTATTTTTTTTCAAAATGCCCATTTATCTGATGTTGATAATTTTCGATATTTTTCTGAATTAATATCAAAACATGCGATATGTTTAGCTCTTTATTGCTCATCAACTAAAAATCGGTAAGTTTTTTGCTTAGAAATCCATTGCTCAACAACAGAATAATTAATTTCTACTTTTTTGTTAAAGATCTTATTCCTCCGAGTTCAGCTGCCCATTTTAGATTATGTAAAAATTCTTCTCAGCAAATCATAGATGGGGTATTTATAGTATGTCCATCAAAAATATTGAAATTTACTTTTTTCTTTACTAATCTGAATATTCGAGGAATTGGCCATGTTGGTTTGTATTGTTCTAATCTTGCAATTGCTTTAGGACTGAGAACGATAGTTCCAAATCCTGCTTCTCCGCCAAGTCCTTTTTGCCAGGAAAAAGCGATCGCATCCAATTTTGTCCAATCGATTTCACAGCAGTAAACTGCTGCTGCTGCATCGCAGATTGTTAATCCTTCTCTATTATAATGTTTCCATTAAAAACGACATCTCTATCGAAATCAATTCCTCGAACATCATTTTAGGAAATTTTGCTTTAAATAAACGGACATCGTTTAATTGTAATTCATTTACTATATCATCTCCAATGATTACTGAAAATACAATAATGAGCAATGACATGGATTCCATTTGTCCAAGAAGCGACCATAACAATGTTTCCATGACTCCGCTGCTGGAGGCACTGACAATCGCAACATAGTAGCTGTCTGGTATAGATAGAACTTTTTTTTGAAGTCCGATTATCTCTTGTATTTTAGATAGCCCTTCTGATGATCTATGTGATCGACCGCTTAAAGAATATAAAGGAGGCTGCCAATTAGCTCTTTTTGAGCATGGTCCTGATGAAAAATTGATATTTTTTGGTTTTTGCATTTTACATTACGATATTTTGTATAGCTTATTTGTTAAATCTGTATTCTTCTTATTAGAACGAATGCCGATATTTATTGGATTTATATCGCGTTAAAAACGTTGCTATTTTTCTTTTTTAAGATATAAAATCTGTATTTATCATTTACAGATGCTTTTTCTGTCGCATCATTTTTACGCTAAACGGATTTAACACAGAATTATTTTTTGCAAACTCCAAGTGTAAATGCGCTCCAGTTGAAACTCCGCTTGACCCTACCATTCCTATCTTTTGTCCTTTTTTAACTCTGCTGCCGACTCTAACAGCATATTTGCTCAAATGAGCGTATCTACTGGAGTAACCGGATGCATGTTTTATCTCTATACAATGACCGTAACCGCAATGATAAGATGCGTGAGTTACAACACCATCATATATAGCAAAAACAGGCGATCCATAAGGTGCTCGTAAATCCACTCCTGTGTGATTTTGATTTTGTCCTGTAAAAGGATGTCTACGCCATCCAAACTTATCAGATACTGATAATTTTCCATTTAGAAGGAGTCCAAAAAATTTGTTTTGAGCAATAGAGCAACTTTTTTCTCCGTTCGCAAAATAATATGCTGATGATTTTCCATAATAAAAATTACTGCATAATACCTCATATTTATGATAAACGATATGGAGAATCCGTTAAATTTAGCAAAATTAAATCATTATAGAAAAATCAAGTATTGTTTAAGCAATTAAGCAATTCATTCGCTTTTGCGGAAATAACGCAAGTATTATCATTGGAAAACGAAATGTATATCTTAGAAGAAATACTTCCTCAAAAACCGCCGATGCTTTTATTATCTCGTGTGGTTGAATTTAATTTGAATGAAAAAACATTAGTTTCGGAAATAGATATTTCTTCAAAAAGTATGTTTTTTGATATCGAAATAAGAGGGATTCCGTCTTATATAGGGCTCAAATATATGGCTCAGACGGTTGGTTGCTTGTTTGGAATAGAAGATCTAATTTCTAATAAAGCTTCGCAAATAGAATTTATGATAGGTTCATAAAATTTTGAGATTTTCGCACAAAAATTTTCAGAATTTTGTACATATTGCATAGGGATTTATGAAGAACTTGCATTAGAAAATATGTTTGTTTTTTATGGGAGTATTTTAAAATCAGATTTGCGTGAGAGGAGATGTAAAGGTTTATCGCTCTAATAATTATAATATTTCTATGGATAAAAAAAGATGAATAAGAGTTTTAATTACTGGTTCAAGCCGTGGGATTGGAAAAGGGATCGCTTTATATTTGGCTGATTTCGGATATGAAAGAATAATTCATTATAATAAAAACAAAGAAATAGCATATTATTCGACGTCCAGAAAAGAGCATCAGGACGTATTTTATCTTTTGATATTTCTAATCTCGAGGAAACAGAAAGAGTTTTATCATGTGATATAGAAAATTATGGACCATATTATGGCGTTATTTGCAATGCTGGAATAACAAATTTTGTCTTGTTTCGTGCGTTGAGCGGAAAACAATGGGATGATTTGATTAATGTATATTTAAACAGTTTTTTTAATGTATTAAATCCTATTATCGATCCGATGATATCAGAAAACATACACGGCAGAATTATTGCTGTGTCCTCAATATCAGGATTGATTGGCAGTTTTGGGCAGACAAACTACATCGCAGCAAAAGCAGGTATTATAGGCGCAGCAAAATCTTTGGCTCTTTAACTTGCCAGGCATGGAATCACTGTAAACTGTATTACTCCTGGATACATTGAGACGGATATGCTGAACGGAATTGATATGGAAGTTGAAACAAAGAAAATTCCGATGAAAAGAGCAGGAAAAATCAATGAAATAGCAAGTTTAGTCGCTTATCTTTTAAGCGAGGATGCTTCATATATTACAAGGCAGGTTATTGGTGTTGATGGCGGCTTACTTTTTTAAAATAGGTTGGATAAAAAATGAATAATAATTATTTCTTTAATAAGAAAAACAAAGTACTGCTTATAGCAATTAGTTTATTTTCATGTTTCATGAGTTATGCTTTCCGTAATTATTACATCATATTTAATGGCGATTTTTCTATGCGTTTTGCAGATCCGGATGATTATATGATGCTGGTTAGATTGTGAGATTTTTTTATTCACGGGGATTTATCATGCTCATTGATTAATAGAGTAAATGTTCCTTTTGGTACAGATATATATTGGTCTCGTGCTTATGATTTTTTCTTAATTCCTATAATTTGGTTTCTTAACTTATTTGTTGATTCTGTCTCTAAATCAATAGAATATGTTGCTTTTTTTATTTCTCCTGTTTTAAAAAGCGCTTTATCCATAGTTATTTTTAAATTTTTTAAAAAATAGATAGCTGAATCCGACGCATTTTTTGAAGCGCTGCTATTTGCAATAATACCGTCTTTAGGTGAAATCTCAGAATTTGGAAGACCTGATCATCACATGTTTATTATGATGTTGGAATTGATGTACCTTTAATCATTATCTAATATTATATAAAATAACTTTGTATGTAATAACGACTATATTAAATCCGCATTGATTGCTGCTTTATGTATTTGGGCATCAGTAGAAAACATTGCCATTAATTTTATTAGCGGAGATGTTTTTCTTCTTTTGTAAAACTATAAAAATTAAAGAGATTATATATGAAAAAACAATAATAACCACTCTGATTATTGGGACAATAACCCTTTTTTCATTTCCTCTAACTCTTAATCATATTGTGGAATTTGCGCCTATATCTTTAATGTCGGCAGTTGTTTTTTTTTGCAAATCCAAAAAAATACATTTGTTTTTATTAATAACTTTAATCTGACTTTTTATTAGAAATGATGTATTTACATACGATCAAATTTATGTCATGCATTTTGTTTTATATTTGTGCGCATCATTATTTTTATTAATTAATATATTAAGCTCTAAATATATATCCAATAAACAAATAATAAAATTTTCCTTTGCTATTTGGTTAATTTTTATCGGAGCTTTTTTATTTCAATAGCCGAAATTTTTGCTTGGAATCGAAGGCGGAGCCAGTGATTTTCTTAGGATAGCGTGGTTTCCAAAAATTGACGATCTTTTATCTCCTTTTTCCTTTAAGTTTACCGCTTCATGCTTTTGTTTGTAGCGATTTATAATAAAATTTGCTGCTGAATAACCAAAAATATGAAAATATTGATGTCTTTTGGCGGATACTAATCAATATTGTATATTTTTTCTTTTCTTCTATGGTATGTCGTTCAATTGCGACCTTGACGGTTATGAGTTTGCCGTTAATTTTATGGTATTTCTATAAAATTTTTATCTCGAAAAATAACTGTCTTCATAACTTGTTTATTGATTTTGCTTCCTTCAATAATACAAAAATATGGTGGAATAATATTAGATTTGATGTTTCGCTATGATAACTTTATAGAAATGGCGAAAAACGAGCAAAATAAATTATGCAAAAAAGATATAATTTTCAGATTTCTTGATAATGTTAGTAATACTCCTTCGATAATTATATCTGATCCGTATTTGGGACCTCGGATTTTATATGAAACGAAACATAGCGTTGATCCAGTTCCGTTCCATAGTCAAGAAAAAGGTATTATTGCTTCTATGATAATAACTATGGATCATAATGTTAGCGAAAAGGATATAAAAGAAGCTTTAAAAACAACGAATGCGTCATATATTTAAATTTGTACATGAACAGGAGTTTAGATTTGAGGTTATATCATTACTTGATTTGACTACAGGTTTGAAATTATTTGTTGAGAAATTCTTATCGGGAAAATTGCTAGGTTTTAATGGCGAGGTTCAGTTAATTATATCTTGTAAATCTGGCAATCCAGATGCGTACGCAAACGCATAATAAGCATTTCCAAAACAATTTCCGGATGTTCGCATATTTTTATTTCTTCCATGCCTCGAATAAGCATTTGCCATATTCTACTAAGAGATGAGATTGAAATATCTTTTGATATATTTTTTAGTTTCAATATGAGTTCATTTGATATAGTGTGTTCGATTATATCTACATCTGTTTTTATACATGTTAAAGCATGAGTATACTCCAAAAGAGTTTTTGCGATTTTTTCGCAGGAAACATCGCTTTTCATTATATCGCGATATTTCGTTATAGAAGATTTAACGTTTGCAGAAATGATTAAGCTCAAAAGATCAATAATATCAACATCATCTGAAAAATTCAGCATTGATTTGGCATCGGAAATAGAAAGCTCGTTGCCATCCGCCATGTTAATAGCTTGATCTTGGGTAGATAATCCATCACGAATTGAGCCTTCAGCGGCTTTTGAATT
>JBOFTB010000142.1:0-1529 GCA_051651845.1 Mycoplasma sp.
GTAACTGCCCATAATTCGTTATCATAATGAGATTTCATAATACTTCTTCACATAGTTTTAGAATTTAAATTAATTTCAACAATTTCTCCTCCTTTTACTCCAACTAACATTTCTCCATTTTCATTTGCATCAAGTGATCTTATACCAACATCAGTTGGACAATTAGCTATCTTTTGAATATCAATTCTATATTTTTCGGTTAATTTTCCACTGTCAAATGCAATTATTACACCATCAAATCCTCCTGCAAATAATAATTTGTCTTTTTCATAATAATATAATGTATATAATGGTCCATTCTTGCATATATTTTTAAGTACTGAGGCATTTGAGCCTTCCCAAGTAATTAAATTACCTTTATCTGTTCCTGTAAATAACTTATTAAAAGCACTTGCAACACTAACTAAGGGTTCAATTTTTATTTTTCCAAAAACTCCTTTTGATACATTTATGTTTCTTCCACTTACTTTGTAAAATTTAATATGTTTTGGACCAACAGATACAAATTCAGCTGGGTTTCTCCATATTGCATCTAAAACTCTAGCTCCGTCGACTTTAACAATACCAATTAAAGATATTTTTGTTAAATTACTTGTATCATAAACGGCTATTGAATTATAATCATCTTGGCCATTTGCTAATAATTTTTTTCCATCTGGTGAAAATTGTAAAACTCTAATAGCTCTTAATAATGAACCTTTTCAATTTGTAACTCCCTTAGGTGGATTTGCTCTATCGTCAGCTAAAACATTAGTTTCATCAGGAAGGTCATCAATATTCCAAACATATAAATCAATTAATTTTGCTTTTCCTTTAGCAGCCATTTGTCCTGTAGCTACAGTTCTGCCATTTGGATGGATAGCAAGAGAAACAATATCTTCTTCATGATTAGTGAAGTATTTTTGTTGATTTGTTTTTTTATCAATAACAACACCTAATGCAGCTGTATGATAAACTATTAAATTCTCTTCTCCTGTATATTTAACATTCATCCTAGTATCAAAAGCTCTATATCCAAAAACATAATTTCACTTTTTAATATTTTGAGTAGGGGGTTTACCTGAGTTCTTGTCTATTTTTACTTTTGGTGAAGATGCTTGTAATTCACCAACCCAAGGTTTACTTGCTCCAAATTCTGTTGCCTCCATTTCTTCAACTTTAAAATCACCAAATCCATTATCATCATCGGGATTTGCATCTTCTTCATCAATATTTTGTAATTCTTCAGCTTCATCTGCAGCATCCTCGTTGAAACTAAATTTAAATTGGAATATCGCTTTATCATTTCCTCCAGTTGATATTACATATTTATTATTACTTGAGAATCTCACACAAGTAACATGTGAACTATGTCCATTATATTGATTAAATGCAGACTTTTCTTTAACTGATGGATATCTGAATAGCTTGACTTTTCCAAAATCATCCGAAGTTACCATTACTCTTTTGGTTTTATCTATCGCACATGCATTTATATCATCTCCACTAGCACATTCGGGCCATATTCCTTGTACAGGCCATCCTAATAC
>JBOFTB010000143.1:0-3735 GCA_051651845.1 Mycoplasma sp.
TTAGCAACAGTTATTATCATTTCATCAGTTGGATTATCATTCTTAACTTTTTTAGCTTCTGCTAAAATCTCTGACTTAAAAACCTTTAAAGCTCCTAATAATTCTTTTTCTCTTGACCTCATAGCATCCTTAATTCTTAATTCTAATTGAGTAAACATAATTACCATCTCCTATTTTTCATTTTTCTTATTTTTAATTGTAGTTATTGCCATTTCAGTTAATTCAGCTGGACCAATTTTAAGTCCAAATATATTTATTAGATTATGAATCTCTAATTCAAATTCTTCTTTATTAAACCACGTCATATCTCTGTATTTTTCTTCAACATCACTAATATTGTTTTCAATTATCTTTTCTGCAATACTGTAATACATAATCACTCTCCAATATTCATTATATAAATATTATATTACAGAAAAGATTAATTGTCAAATTATATTAATATTTAAAATTATATCTACTAAATACATTTGGCCTATTTACTTCACCTATTGTTCGAAATGATAATACGCCATGTTCATCATATGGGTTTATCAATGATATATATTTAGATACATATGAATATTGAGCCTCACTAAGTATTCCTATTGAAAATTCAATATATGCCTTTGCTGCAAATTCAAGTTCATCAGAGTAAAATCTAACGTATTCGGCAAGTTTACCTCTTTTAATTTCTTCGTCTGATGCAGATTCCACCCATTTTAATTCATCATAATCAAATTCTGGAATGATAAATTTTCCCTGTATCGGATAATCATATTTTGTTTTTATAATGTCTCCAACTAAAAATTCTCCATCGTCTAGTTTACATATATTTTTTTCAATTAACTCTTTGTTTGTAGCTTCAATTAGTAAATTATTTTCAGTTAATTTAGGATGTCTAAGTAATTCAGACCCATAATATATAATATACCTTCCATCGACATAATCCATTGGCTCAGTTTCATAACATCCTGTAACTTGATTCCTATACTCATTCACAATTGGTTCTTTCTCAAGAACCCAATATTTTAATACTTTATTATCAACGTATTGCATTTATTCACCTCTAATTTTATTTTATCCAACCCAAGATTGTATTCCACATAATCTATTTATCCAATGACGTTCTCCCCATATATGTGCTCTATAATCTCCGAGTATTATACGTTTTTTTACTAACACTTTTACATTGTCACCATTTCCTACTAAACTTGAAATAGATACCTCTCTATTCCATTGTCTTAGTTGAGCTGCTCCATCACTATTCGTCCAAGCATCTACCCAAGTATTATCATACAACGCTCCACCATCTAAATTATAGATAATCACTCTAATATATGCATATCCATTTGCTCCACTTCTATCGGACCCCGAAGTAGCTGTATGTATATAATTTCTAATATTTAAACTTCTTGGAATATTATTCCACCACACATCAACAACCCCAGAATCCCAAGTTGCAGCTTGTTGTAGTTCAGATGTAGCCCATCCTGTTAAATGATCTCTTGAACCATATCTTTTACCGTGCAAATGACTCATTGAAATAGACCCACTTGTTCTACCAGCTAATGTTCTTATTACTGAGTCATTTAAATTAACACTAGCAGCTGGCGCTCTTCCTATTTCTGCATTTATTTGAGACATTGTAATAGTCCCACTAGAAGGCAATGCCATACTACATCGCCTCCAATTTAACTAATCTTTCTGATAGTATTTTATTTTCAGATTTAAGTTCCTTAATACCCTCAATCAACAGCCCAATCATATTTCCATATGCAACTGTCAATGTATCTGTCTTTTCTTTACTATATTTATCTGGCTTAGATACACTTATAACTTCAGGTAGTACTTTTTGAACTTCTTGTGCTATTACGCCTGTATGTCTCTCACCAGTGTCTTTTCTTGTGTAAGTATATCCATTTAATTTACTAATTTTATCAAGTGCATCTGGTATAATCTCTAAATCCTTTTTTAATTTAATATCAGAATAAGCCGTAATATTACCACTCGCAGTTAAGTTTCCACCTGCTCTCATTTCAACTGAACCACTTGCACCAGTAAGAACAACTAGACCCTCTGTTTTACCTGTTGTATATACAAGTGCCTTCCTTGCTCCGTCTGCATTTAAAAAAGCTATATCTCCTGAATCGTCTGCCTGGAAGTTTACATTGTTAGCACCCATTTGAATTGCAGATTTCATAGTTCCACCACTTAAAGATAATGCGCCAATATCGGCAGGTGTAGGTTTAAATCCTTGATGATACACAATATTTCCATCTACCCTAACATTCCAGCTTGAGTCATCTGATTTGAAATTAAAATATCCACCATTAGTAGAATCATTTTTATAATAAAGAGCATTCGTAGAAGTTGACCTATTGTGAAACACTATACCTGAGCTACTTGTATGATTTGCATTGACATCACTAACAACTTCTATAAAATTAGTCATCAAATTTGTAACTGAAGTATTTCCAGTTGCACCATTTGCACTAACTCCAAATTGCGACCCATTAGCAGATACTACAAGTTTACCACTCATTGTATCTCCAGATTTATTCACAGCACCTATGTCTGCTGCTGATGGTTTGTTGTGAGTGTGATACGCATCATACCTGGTCCCAGCTGAACCTCTCCTTACATTATGTGCATTTATCCCTTTATAAACATCCGTATTTGAATCTTCCCGAAGTGTTGACGTAAATACTTCTATCGTATTATTATTTCCATTGTAATGAACATCAAAATGAATTCCGCCATCATCCCTTCTTAGCTCGCTAAATGTAAAATATTTTCCATGTGTACTATTTAACATAGGTGTAATTTTTTTAGCTTGAAGAGCAGGAGATGCGCCAGATGCAAGACAAGAAATAACGTAACCCTCATATCCTGACATGTTTGTATGAGACCAAGAACCACCAAGATATAATTCAAATGTAAGTAGTATTCCAGATGCAGCTGGTTGAGGTATTGTTATTGTAAACATATTTGTCCCGCCAGCAGTCGGAGCTTCTCCTGTTAACGTTATTGCTCCTACTTTTCTAAAATCTTTTGCCTTAATATCTGATGCGTTTGGTTTATATCCTGCGTGATAAACATTATTTCCAAGCCATCTTAAATAATCTTTACCTACTACTAATCCATCATTCGCAGTCGGAGTAGTTCCTTTCGAACTTGCTATAAGAACAGGCTCATCAGTTGCTGAGTTATCAGTGTTAGCTAATAATTTTAATGGACCATAAGAGCTGAAAAAGCCGTAGCCAATCTGAGATGGTATAGTGCCTGCGCCTATTGTGGCAGCAGTTGTAAATTGAAGTAATCCGGACATTATATCACCATTTTTATTAACTGCGCCTATATCTGCAAGTGACCACGCAATGTCTGAAGTTCCATCAAAATTCTTAGAAATATTTCCTATTTTCAATCCTCTTGCTGTAGCTAATTTAGTCGAAGAATCTGAGTTTCCTTGTAATGCCCCTATAAATTTAGAAGCAGATACTCCAGTTGATTTTACGCTCATCCAATCAGATGTTGTTGATCCATTTACACCTTGTATTTTAAAATATTCATTTCCATTATCACCAATCTTAACATATCCGTATGAATCGGTATCGGAATCAGCCGTATTCTTAAATCCTATTTTGAAATAATCAGTATTTCTATTAAAATTAATTTCAACGTCAGCCGTCAAACTTATTCCGCCATTTGCAATAAGTGACCCTGTCATAGTGTCTCCAGCTTTATTTATAGCTC
>JBOFTB010000144.1:0-1493 GCA_051651845.1 Mycoplasma sp.
ATATCGGGGACTGTTACTCTAGCTCCTTTAGTGTTAACATTAAAATTAATAATGCATCATATTTTATCATCATTTTGTGAACTTGTCCAATTCCATCCGAATAATACTAAAGCATCATCATCGTAAATGTGAACTGGCATCCATGTACCGTTCTTAAAGATGTCATTTTTGAGTACTTCAAAAAATTTAGAATAAAATGCAATTGCTTCGTCGCTTTTACTTTCATCGTATGATCTCCTTAAATGAACCTCGAGTTTGTTTCTATATCCATTCCATTGATCTTGGAAAAAGAATCTCAATCCAGGTAATGTATAAGAAACCAAAGCAGCTCCAATGGTTTTTGCAACTTCTCCTCCGAAATATGGAACAGCTCTATTATCATCATGATTTTCCAAAAAGTGACATAAATTATCCTTTACATCACTAGTCCAATTAATCCAATCTTTTGCATATTGAATTTTATCATCTCTTCATCTATCTCAGAACTCCTTATCATAAGTATAATCAAATCCTTCTTTAATTAGTTCCTTAAATAAATCACCATAAACTTCAGCTAGGAAAATTGTTCCTGGATATGAGGCTTTTACTTCTTTAATTGCATCAACCCAAAATTCTTTCTCTGGTTTCTTATAACCCCAAGAATCCATTTCTGATTTCCATCTTTGAGTATAAGGATCAGATAGAATGATATATGCCATATCACATCTAATTGCATCGGAATATTTAGCTACCGTTTTTAATTTATCAGTCATTAATTTAATTGTATCGGGATTCCAATAATTTAACTGTGCAACATCAGTCCATGGATCAAATGTATATCATCCTCCATATGCAACACCATTAGGGAAATATCTAGAAGAATCATATGGTGGTTGTGCATCTCTTGGAGCTCTAATGAATAAGTTAATATTATCATTGAGCCACGGTGAATCAAATGCTGCATGATTTGGAACAAAGTCAAGCATTAGTTTCATTCCTAATCCATTAACTCTTTGTCTAAATTTAACTAAATCATCATCACCATTTGGGCAGAGTTCTTTATTGCAAGTATAATCAGTAATTGCATAAGGTGAACCAATTATATCATCCATCGTATAATCAGGTAGTACTGCTCTAAATGACTCTTGAAGACCTGGATCACTTTTATCATGATTCACTCCATACTCACCTACTTGCCAAACACCCATAATCCAGAAAATATCCATTCCTTTATCTCTGATTTCTTTAAGCTTAGAGAGGGGTATTTGTTCTAACGTTTTCACATCAGTTCCTAGTTCTTTTGAAAGTTGAAATATCCAAGGACGAAGACTAACTTGATAGATAGAAGGGTAATGTGGGAAGTTATCATTTGAATATTCAATTTTTGAAGTAATTCCACTCATTACGATTAATAGTATAAGATATGAAAGAGTTTGCTTCATCTATTTTATATTTTTAATATCATATATCATGTATTAAATAATAATAATAATTAACAATATAATGATTATATA
>JBOFTB010000145.1:0-22960 GCA_051651845.1 Mycoplasma sp.
TTACAACATTTGAAGAAACAATTATCGATTCTCCAGAGTCAACATTTGAACATAAGATTGAAGAACTGGTAGAAGAAACTCAATTAGACCACAACCAAGAACCCCTTATCTCTCAAGATGAAATTGCAACACTTGAAGGAGGCGCTGTCAATTTACAAAAAGAAACTCAACCAGAAGAGAGAGAATATTTAAAATTTCATCAATTGCCCACAGAAAGTAATATAGAAAAAATGCATGATGCATTAGAGATAAATGATGATGGGATTGATAATGAACTTGCACTTGCTCAATCTACCATTGATTCAAATGTTGAAAAAAAACAAACTGAACAATTAGAGAATTGTACAGACGCATCTTTTATTGATTTAATGTATACAGAAGAAATGCCTTTCAATACAAAAGCATTGGAAGAATCTCATACTAATAATTTTAATGAAATATCAGAAGAAAAAGTAGAACTCGAAATAAAGTCTATTTCCGAGCGAATAAAACAATTAACCAAACAAATAGATGTAACTCAAAAAGAAATACTTAAAAAAACAAAGTCTCTAGATGATTCTGATATAGAAATAAAAAGACATGATTATGTTTCAGATATTGAAGAAACTTACCAAATTAAAAAACAATTAGCAGATAAAATTGAATCAGAAGATTTTGCTAATCTTTCAACAGAAATTCAGTCAAGGATATTTGACAATTATGAAAGTACATATAATTCAATTAGAAAGAACGACCCAACAGGAATTTTTGATCCAGAGAATAGAAGGGATACACCGTTTGATTTAGATGGTAATGATGATACTACTAGCGATACTGTAACTAAAATGTTGATCGAAGAGTCCCTTAATTCAAATTATATTTGCGATGATTCAGATGATTTTAATGATATTGAAAATATCGATAAAACTCAATTATTAGTTAAAGACTATGATGTTGTAGAGGTGTATACCAATCCTGAAACTAAAGATAAAACATCATCTTTTCAATATGGAGAGTTCAATATTGAAGATGATACTTGTGAAGCTATTGATAGCAATAAATTTTTTGAAGATTACTTTAGTTCAAAAGGAATAATGTATGAAGATAAAACAATTGAATTAAAAGCAAATGAAGTAAAAACACAACAATTTGAAGAAAAAATTAATGATCCAAAATTTTATGAAGATTCAGAAATACTAAATAAAGATTATAATCAAAATATTATAATCCCTAAAAGTGAATTAGAAACTGGACCATTAAATGAAGATCAAAATAAAGAAGAGGACACAAACGATATGCTAAATAGAATAAAACAAAGAACTTACAAATACAGCTATGTAGACACAAAGGAATTACACCCTAAAACAAATCAACCTTTTGAGAATGTTCCAAAAACAAATATTTTAGATATTCCATCAGCTGAACTTAAAAAGAATAGTTTTTACTACAATGGTGAAAAACATGCTGTTAAAAGTTGATTTAAACGTTGAAAAAATAAAAGGGAAAATAATAGACAAAATATTTCGTCTTCATCATTATATGAAACGTATAGAACAATCAATGGCGACTCTGTGGAATTTATAGAGGGTAATGTAAAAATCAACAAAACAAAACCACTTCCATTACCAACAAAGAAAATCGAACAAATTCATTTGATTGATGAAGAAAAACAAAGTATTGATAATAAACCTATGAAAAAGAAAGCTCCAAAACTTTTTAAAGCAGCTAAAAGAGATAAATTGAATTCTATCGAAAAGCTATATTTAGAGGCATTGGAAGATCAAGACATTATTGATAAAAATAAGTAATTTTTTAAATGCAAGCCAATCTATGTGCTCAACATTGACATTAAAAATTAAAAATATATAATAAACATATAAACTTATAGAGGTTTTATGAATAAAAAGATAAAGACATTTTTTATATCAACACTAGTCATCGGAATAATTTCTCCGTTTATGCTTTTTATTCCGGATGTTAATAATGATGAAGTAGTAGTGAACTCCAATGTAGTCCCTGAACCTTTATCTGTTAATGAAAAATACAATAATCATAAATTATTTAGCATCAATAGCACATATGAAAATAATTTTATAACATCAACAGACCCTATATACTTGAAAATTGGTACAAATGCTAATGATGAATTGTGAAATAATGCTGCGCTAACTTTAAAAATAGATCAAAATTTAACTCAAAAATCTGCAACTTATTCAACTAGAGAATACAAGGATGGATTTAAACTATTGAGTTCGGTTCCATCTAATTTCACCACTGAACACACCAAGATTAATATTTCAAAGATTGAAACTTCATCATATGAAAAAATGTCTAAAGTTGGTGATATACCAAATAGAATCAGATCAATAGACGATATATTTTTTGATACTACAAAAGATAATACTTTAATATCAAATTCTCCGGCCGCTATTTATGTGGATCTTCAATATACAAGAAATGAACAAACAAATAATCCGATATCAATAAGTAATATGTTTAGAACTCACCAAAGAGAGACTTTATCTTATTCTAATTTGAATGATAAATCTTTTTTTGATAGCAACGGAGTTGCACTTAATAAAACTAAGTTATTTTTTATCTATAACAAGACTGTTAGAGAATATGAGACTTCTTCAAGTGTGGCAACAGGTGGCCCTCCGATTGTTGTATCTGGAAGCACCACACCATCTTCCGAATTTAGGGAGATAAGAACTACAGAGTTTGCGGATCACCAATTTGCGCTCTGAAAAAATGAAGGTAAAACCGCTTTTGAGGTTGTGCAAATGTTGAGAATACACGGGCAAAAATTCTTTGAATTAATTGCTGATGGCGTTCCTCAATGATTCCAAAAATACATGGTTTTTGATTTGATTCCCATTGATGAAAAAGGTGAAATTGAAGTTATAATTGAAAGTAATATTGGATATGATTTTTCTAATGATAACCTATACAATGAAGAAAACCCTTTTGAAATTTGAAATAATAAAAATGGCGGTTCATCAAATGGCAGTCAATGAATACCTGGTTCAAAAAAAATATCATTAAAAATACCCGGATTTAAAAAACGATTCTCAGACACAACTATTGAACCGATAGCTGAAAAAACTATCAATATGTCATCATATAATGTTCTTGAGTATATTGGATATAATGATACAACTAAAAGTTTTAATAAGAAAAGAATGGAAGAATTTATCGATTTTGATTCAGTTCCATCAACAGCTGACATCGTTATCAAAACTAGACCGCAATTAGAAAGTACTAAAGCTAGTTTTAGTTTCGAAGTTAGTCAATATTATGAAAAAGGTAAATTAATCATTGGGCAAAAAAGCTTCTCATGTACTATTGGGGAATTCAAAAAAAATGAAGAATCAAGAGCACTTGTCTTTGACAACTATAGACGAGATATATCTTCAAATGAAATTTTAGATTATTTAACTGATGGTGTTCTTACTGATTCAACATTAGAAAGTGAGTATATCGATGTTAACATAACTAAACTTGAAGAGTTCGTTGACTTATCTTCTTTCCCAAAATATACTGGAGATTTTAACGATCAAACAGGTCACCTCCAGGGTAAAGAAGTTTTAAACTCATTTAAAATTAGAGGTAAAAGAAAATTAACTAACAATTCTATTGAATTTTATTTAGTTCCAAAAGCTGTCTTTACAGAAGATGGTTCAAGAGAGCTATTTGATCCTTCAATAATTCCTGAAACCACAGAACAATTTATTGTTAAGTTAAATAATCTTAACCCTAACAAGAAAACTGAATTACATAAATCTTCTTATATACCATCTTTTATTACTATAGATAATTTCGAAAAAGAATTATTCCAATCAGATGGCCAAGTTAATTTAAATGTACTTTCAAAATTGATAGATCTTAACTATTTTCCAAAAACTACAAAATTTACAATTGATAAACAAACCATTGTTAAAACATCATCAACATTTGGATTTCAATTAATAGCTAATAAATATTTTGATGAAGATTCAAAAATTAAATATTCTGAAATAAAATTCGATCTTGCATTTGATTTTTGAATGACTCAAACTGATATCACACTAATTGTGATAGGGAGTGTTATCGGTTTTATATTCCTTATTGGGTTAATAGCATTCGCAATTAAGCAAAAAAATAAAACTAAATATATATAGTGAAACTTTAAAAATATCATAAAATTAAGGCAAAAAAATATATAATATAAACATATAGGGAGTGAATATGCAAAATAAAAAAGAAGATTATGAACTAGATAAAGCATCACAAGATATAGCCAATGGTCATATCCCTGATGGTTTTGATGTTATAGATACATATCAAACTCGCACAGAACAAGCTTTGATTGATAATCTTTTTGATTATTTTGGCAAAGTTTACTATAAAACAAACTCTCCATCTGGTGCACCAAAAAAAGTAGGCGGAAAGTATTATTCTCAATTTGATGCTCAACTTCAAAAGAAGTATTCTTCTAAGAGAAATTGATCATTTATAAAATTTTTAATTTTTGGAATGCTATCAGCTGGAGCTTTTTTATCTTTTGTATTCTTTTTTGATTTTGATCCAAATGGATGAATTGTTAAAAGTGCTAGCTGAGGTGTTTCAACTGGTTGAGATTCAAATATAATTTTATATTTAATTTATATTTTATTAGGATTCGCTAGTTTATTTGGATTAGTTTCCATAATATATTTATTATTTTTTGGTTCATATACTCTTAAATGTGTTGGACACAGGGTTAAAACTGGAACCACTTACCAAGCTGACAAACACCACCCAGACATTGTTAGAAATGCGCCTGCAGAAAAAGTTCGTAATAGTGCAGTTTCAAAATATGATGAATATTTATTCGCATTAATTAAAAGAATTTTTTGAACTAGAGTAGCATGAGCTGCATTTTACTTTTTCTTATGCATCGCAGGTTTAATTGTCTTTTGATTTGTTGCAGGTTCTTCCGTTTCAACAGTTTGAAACCAAATACAAATATGAGCAAGTCAAGCAGGCATGTCTGTCATATATATGCAAATCATTGTTATTGGTGTATTTGCGATTATTTTGTCTTTTGCATTAGTTGGTTTAGTTTATGTGATGTTAGCTTTAAACTGAAAATTTAAAAAAGGTTATGAACTTAGAAGAGTTAGAACTAAAGTTGATGAATGAAATCAAAATTATGCTAATTTTTCTCATAACTTAACTGTTAAAGGTGTTAGAACTGCTGTATCAGGAGCATTTGCTGACTTAGTGTTTGATAATGTCACACCATCTTATGATAGAAATTCATATAATCTCCACAGTAAAATTTATTCATTTTCAAATATTCCTCAAGATGCTCAAAAAATTGAATTCAAAAACCTTAACTCGGGGTATTACAAAGGCCTCCCATTTAATATTTCATATTCAAAATGAGAATGGTTTAGAGAAGCAAAGGTTATAACTCAATCAACTTCAGTTCAAAAAAATGAAGTCAAAAATAAAGTGAGTAGATCATTAAAACGATTTGAAGATTCAATTTGTGTATTAACTGTTGATACATTCTCAGAACCAAACTTAAACTTTGTATTAAAAAATCCTGATGGTAGAAATATCACTCTACAAAACAAAGTGTTTAACGATGTATTTTCTCTAGCAGTTAATAACCACAAATTAGCATATAAAATATTTACTCCTTTTGTTCAACATACATTTGCAAGATGTAAAACTTGAAGTGTAAATGCAAAAGCTATTAGACAAGTTATTAAAGAGGGGACAAAATTGCATGTTGTTTTTGATGGAAAACGTGATTTCTTAAATTTTGAAATCATTACTAATCCAGAATATAACTATATATTTAAGTCTAAAGATTTATACTTTAAAAATGTGATCAATGAAAAACCAAGAATAAGTGAACTAAATAAACGTATTAGATTTGGTTCACTAGATGAAAGTGCTTCTTTGATGGCTGAATATATCTTTGAAGAAGTTGACTTATTTGTATCTGCATTAGAGATTGCTGCATCTTTACCAATGGATGATTTTGTTCAAAAAAGAAATTCACAAAAAACACTACTTGATGTTTTAGAAGAAAAAAGATTGGCTGCTTCAGGATTAAATAATTTTGAAGAATTAACAATAAGAAATGATTTAGATACTGCTGAGAATCAAAGTCCAACATTCAATAAGTTATAAAAATAAAATTATCTTACAAAAGTAAGATTTTTTTTGTAATAATTTATAATATGAAAATATTAAATAAAGAATTATTAAAGTCAAAAATATACACAACATCTTACTTCACTAAAACTAAAGAAATATTAAAATATAATAATATTAATAATGTAGTCACAATGCAATTTAAGTCTTTTTGTGAGGATGAATATATGGTTTGTGGGATAAATGAAATTATCGAAGTATTGAAAGTATATATTGATGAAGAAGATATTAAAAAATTAGATATCAAGTATTTTCCTGATGGAACAATAATGAAACCAGGTAAATGTGTGCTTAGTATCACTGGGGAGTATCAAATATTTTGCGAAGTTGAAAATATAATTGATAGTATTTTGGCGAGAAGAAGTTCAGTTGCTACCAACTGCTGAAAAATTTTAAAAGAAATAAATTATGATCAACTATTATTTATGGCTGACAGGAGTGATGATTATCAACTTCATCCTTTTGATGGGTATAGTGCATATGTTGCTGGTGTGAGGTTTTTTTCAAATCAATCTCACATTGAATTGATAAATGATGATTCTGTTAAAGTGGTTGGAACTATGCCACATTCTTTAATTCATCAATTTGATGGCGATATTGTAAGAACGTTTAAAGCTTATAAAGAATTATATCCAAACAATGTAACGATTTTAATTGATTTCAATAATGATATTATATTTGAGTTAAAAAAATTGATTCCTTACTTTTCAGAGATACAAGCCGTTAGAATAGATACCTCTAGTAGTGTAACTGATAAATCATTGGACGGAATACTTGGGAATAATGGTGTTTCTCATAAATTAGTATGCTTATGTAGGGACTTTTTGAATTCAAATGCAGGTAATCATATTAAAATCGTTGCCAGTAGTGGAATCGGTTTAGAAAAAGTGTTAAAGTTCAAAGAGTTGAACGCCCCTGTCGATAAGTATGGGATTGGTTCTTCTTTAATTAAAGTTAATTTACATTTCACCGCTGACCTTGTTAAAACAAATAATAAAGAATTTGCTAAGTTTGGACGTAAATTTATTGGTGAAGACGGAATGATAAAATATGGGGGGTAGAGTTGAATTAAATCAACTATTTAAACCAAAAAAAATAGAAGACATCATTGGTCAAACTCATTTATTATCTGACGGATCATTCATTAAAAAAATGATTGAATTTCAAAAAGCTTACTCAATCATATTTTATGGAAGTCCCGGAATTGGTAAAACATCATTAGCAATAAGTTTGGCAAATGATTTAAATATGCCATATCATATATTCAATGCTGCGAATGATTCTAAACAAAAATTAGTTGAATTTATAGAGTCATCTACCAATAATACAAAGAATATTATAATCATTGAAGAAATACATCGTTTAAATAAAGATAAACAAGATATCTTATTACCGTGCGTTGAATCAGGTGCGATAATACTTTTTTCCACCACAACAGAAAATCCGTATTTTAAAGTCAATCCAGCATTGAGAAGTAGGTGTCAGATATTAAAGCTTGAGCAAATTACAGCCAGTGAAATGCAAATATGAATAAATAAAATTATTCTAAAGCTACCTAAAAAGTTAAACATGAGTGAAAATGAGATAAAAATTATTTCTCAATTAAGTAATGGAGATTTGCGTTCAGCTATTAATGTTATTGATATTTTATATAATCTATATATTGATGAAAAAATAACGCAAGAGATTATTTTATCTATAATGAATCAACCGATATTACTTGGATCACATTACGGCGATGAATTACACGATCTCAAAAGTGCCTTTCATAAATCATTAAGAGGAAGTGATGTAGATGCAAGTTTGCATTACTTAGCACGTTTAATAAGTATAAATGCAATTGACGATATTTCAAGAAGAATGCTTGCCATTGCTTATGAGGATGTTGGACTAGCTAATCCAAATTTAGCTTCCAGAGTATCTAGTGGCATTGAAACTTGTTATAGGTTAGGATTACCAGAGTCCAGAATTATTTTTGGTTCTTTATGTATTCAAATAGCTTGCAGTCCAAAATCAAATACTGCCATTAGTGCAATAGATTCAGCACTTAAGGATGTCTCAGAAGGTAAGTGCTATCCGATCCCTCATCATATTAGAGATAGTCACTATGCTTCATCTAAGAAATTAGGTGTTACAGGATATAAATATCCACATGATTTTCCTGGTGCATATGTTGAACAACAGTATATGCCGACAAAATTATTAAATACAAAATATTATATTCCAAAACTTGAAAATGAATTTGAATCAAAGTTAAATACATGACTAATGAAATTAAAGAATGGTATATAATCATTATATGAATAAATTTTTTATATTTGACTTAGATGGAACCTTATTAAATAGCCAAAAAAAAATATCTGAAGAAAATGTTAATGCTATTAAAAAACTAATTTTAAATAACCACCATGTTGCAATTGCAACGGGTAGAAACTTATCACAAATTCAAGAATATATTAAAATTCTTGATAATGTAAGATATTTTGTAGTTTTAAATGGTGGCGCAATTTGGGATAATCATAAAAAACAAATTAAATATATTTCTCAACCTCTCGATAAAGAAATCGTTGACTATGTTTTATCACATGTTAAGGATATTAAGAGAGAATTGCAATTTTCAAATTTTGATAGATTATATAGAGTGTATTTTGGGAATAACATTTTTGAAGATATTAAAGAACCTAATTTCTTTAAAGATGCTACAAAAAACCCTGTATTTGATAATTGGAATGATGTTTCTCATTTATTAGATGGTCCTATTATTAGAGTTGCAATCAGATGTGAAAAAGAACACAGAAAAAATATAATGAAATCTTTGAAAGAAAGATTCAAACATAATAATTCATTTCACATTACTGAAAGTTCAAATACATACGTTGAAGTTGATCCTGCAAGTGTGTCGAAGTTCAATACAATTAAAACGGTGCTTGATAAATATTCTATTAATATTGATGACGTTATAGCATTTGGAGATTCTGAAAATGACATTTCAATCCTATCTTCCGTTAATAATGCAATCGTTATGGGTAATTCTAACGATGAAGTTAAAAAACATGCAAATATTATCATTGGAGATAATAACTCAAATGCAATAGCTGAATTTTTAAATACTTTTATAAAATAGATTTAAATATGATATATTAATTATATTGTAAAGAATGGGGGTGATATAATGTCAAGAACAATCGTTGTAGAAGCAGATTTAGAGATTTCTCTTAAAAAGTTTAAAAGAATTTTAAATGAAACTAAAAGAGATTTTAGAAAACATGAATATTACTTACGTCCAGGATTACGTCGTATGGAAAAAGAAAAAGAAGCTTTGAAAAAAAGAAAAAAATATTAATTAGTAAAACTACCTTTGGGTAGTTTTTCTTAGTATAAGGGGATATATGATAAAAAAATTATTTGTATTTGATTTCGATGGTACGTTATTGAATGATGATAGAAAAATGCTACCATCTACAATAAAAACATTAAATAAAGTGTTAGATTTAGGTCATGAAGTGGCTATTTGTACTGGTAGAAATCTATTTCAACTTTCTGAATATTTACCTTTAGTCCCTAAATTAAATATTGTATCAACGATGAATGGTTCAGTTATAGATATCATTGATACAAAAGAAACTATTATGATTGCAGAACCAATCAATAAAGAAGTGTTTAATGACTTGTTGAGGTTGGCTCAAGAATATAAAAGAGAATTGCAATGAAGTAATAGCAATGAATTTTATAGAGTGTATTTTGGAACTACCCCAGAACAAGATATTGACAGAAATGATCATTTCTTTAATATGGGAACAATTAATCCTAAATATGATAGTTGGGAAGATGTCCAAAAAAATATTGAGATGCCAATTCTTCATGCTGCATTAAAGATGGAGTCTACAAAAATAAATGCACCATTCGATTATATGTATGATAAATATGTTAAAACAAATATTTGCTCGGTTGTTAAAACTGGTGATGTTTATATTGATGTTAACGGTCTTAATATCAACAAATTTAATGCTGTAAAAAAAATTCAAAGTATTTCTAATGTTTCAAACGAAAATACATATTGCTTCGGTGATTCTGATAATGACATTTCGATGTTGTCTCAAGCTGGACATGGTGTTTGCATGGGTAATGGAACAAAAATGGCTAAAGAGAATTCACAATATTTAATTGGCGGAAATAATTCTGATGCAATTAGTGAGTTTATTGAAAAAATACTTGGAGAAAATTCATATGAATAATAAAAAAATAGAACCATCATTACTAGCGTTTAATTTTGAAAAATTAGATGCTGAATTATTATGGTTAAAAGAAAATGGAGTTTCTGTTATTCATTATGATGTTATGGATTCATATGTTGGCAACACCTCCTTTGGAAATGAGTTTATAGAAAAAATAATTTCATATGGATTTCAAATCAATGTACATTTAATGGTTCATAAACCTTTAGATTGAATTCATGATTTTTGTTCACTTCCAATTAATGCATTAACATTCCAGTATGAAGCTATCGGGTTAGTTGAATCTATATACTGTATTAATGAAATCAAAAAATATAACATTAAAGCAGGAATTGCCATTAAGCCATATTCAACTCCAAATGAATATAAGAAAATTTTGCATGAATGTGATATTGTTACAATCATGACGGTCGAACCTGGTAAAGGTGGTCAGTCTTTAATGCCAATAGCGGTAGAGAATCTGAAATTTGTACATGCCTACAAACAACTTTCCAAGTTGAATTATTTAATTGAAGTTGATGGTGGCATTAAGTTCGATAATTTTGACACTATATTTAAATGGTCAGATTTAATTATTTCAGGAACTGGATTAATGAATTTAGATTTTGAAAATAGAGTTAAATTTATTAAAGCAATACAAGGAGAGTAATATGAATAATAAATTAGAGTGAGATTTAGAAGATCTTCTAAATGGAGAAACAATTGAAGTTTTATATGACAAATGATTATCTCAAATAAATTTACAAGTGGAAGCTTATCCCACTATTTTTGATTCATTTGAATTATTTTATAAATGAATCTTAAAAGGTGAAGCGCTTGTTGAATTATCTAACAGACTTTCTAATTATATTTCTAATAATAGGAATTATGATATGATAGATCCGAAATGAATCGGATGAAGTCAAAAACTTTCAAATGAAGCAAATAGATTTGGGACAGTAATTGCAGATTATGAAAATAGAATTTTAGAGAATGAAGAAAAAGTTAAATCATATCTTACTAATCCTAAAATTAAAAATTATCAAAGAAGTTTTGAGTCCGTATTTAGATATGCACCACATATTTTATCTCCAATAGAAGAGAAGCTATTGGCGAAATTATCTAATGCTGAAGGTGGTGTTGATGAAATGTATGAAACATTAACAACTAGTGATATCAAATACGAAGACGCAATTGATTCAAAAAATAAAAAACACCCAATCACAACAATGAGTGATGCCTTTGTTCTTCTTAAATCTAAAGATAGAGACTTAAGAAAATCTGTTTGATTAAATTTTCATAAATCATTTTATGGAATAAGAAACACATTGACTCAATCTTTATATTATAACTTCCTAGAATTAAATACGTCAAGTGAGATTCGTAACCATGAGGATTATGTTGCTTCATGTTGTTTTTCTGATGAAATTGAAACAAGTCTAATACCTCATATTTATGAACAAGTTAAATCTTATAAAGGTATCAATGAGAAATATTCTAAGCATAGAAGTAAACTTCTAAAACAGATTATTAATACTGATACTTTAGAACCGTGAGACTCAAATCTTGATTTATGTCACAAAGAAGTTAAATTTGAAGTTGAAGAAGCAAAAGAAATTATTTTAGAATCATTAAAGCCGATGGGTAAAGAATACTTATCTATTGTACAAAAGGCTTTTAATGAAAACTGAATATCTTGAATGCCAAAAGAGAATAAATATACGGGTGCATATTCAATTGGTGGAACAAAAGGATTAAATAAATTTTACATCTTGATGAACTATGATAACACTTTATCATCTGTTAACACATTGATACATGAACTTGGTCACTCATTAAATTCTTATTTTTATTCAAAAAATCAAACAGTTTATAGTTCGGTTAGTATTTTTGCTGCTGAAGTTGCTTCAATTACAAATGAAATGTTATTAAATTATTATTTGCTTGAGAAGTATAAAAATGATGATGAGATGAAAGTGATGATTTTAGATGAATTAATTTCTGGATTCTTTGCTACAACTTCAAGGCAAATAGTTTTTAGTAATTTTGAATTTGAAATAGTACAAAAAATTAAAAAAAGTGACCCAGTTACTTATGAATCAATTGAAGAACTCTATAAAAATCTTATTTGTGAGTATCTTCACATTTCTAAACCAGAAAAATTTAATAAATTTCCAAATCGTTACTCGCTAGTAACACCGTTAAGAATAAGTCATTTTTATGCTGGCAACTTTTATGTTTATAAATACTCTATCGGTCAAATAGTGGGGTGTATAGTGGCACATCGTATTATAAATAATAAACCTGGTGCTGTAGAAAATTTAATGAAGTTTTTATCGTCTGGTACATCTTTATCACCAATTGATACTATTAAAATTTTAGGTATTGACTTATATGAAGAAGCTCCATGAAAAGAGGCTAAAGATATAATTGATGAGTTCATTAATAAGTTTTTAGAGATAAAAACAATAAAAAAAGCTAAAAAAAATTAAAAATCCATTCATTTTATCACTTTAATTAAATTAACTTAACATTTTCATTATTTATGATGTAAAATAAATAAGTTACTTTTATATTTTATATAATATTGAATAGCAACGATTTTAAGGGGTATACATGAAAAATAATTCTTACTACAAGATGACAGATATTTCTAGCAAAGTAGTGCGAAGAAATTATTCGAAGATCAACTGTAATTTTGAAGCACCAAATTTACTAGATGTTCAAATCGAATCATATAGAAAATTCTTACTTGAAGAATTAGAGAGTGTGATTAAATCTATCTCTCCAATCCATTCACCTAACAACAAATACACTTTGATTGTTAATGGCGTGACTTTGGAAGAACCAAAAATCTCAGAAGAGATTGCAAAGAACGATGGTAAAACATATGATGCAGCTCTTTATGCAGATGTTTCAATTTTAAACAATGAAACTGGTGAGTTAATAAAAGCTCGTAAATCAAAAAACTCAAATATAGAAGGTATCTTCTTTGGGAATGTTCCATTGATGACCAAAAAAGGTACATTCATTATTAACGGGATTGAAAAATTTGTAATTGCACAAATTGCAAGATCACCTGGTGTATATGTACTTGGAAAATCACAAGTTAAACTTAATAGTTCTCGTAAGAAAATTATTGAAGGTAACATTTGTGAAGTTTTACCATTTAAAGGTACTTTAATGATAGCTACTATCAATGAAGCTAAAAATGTTTTAAACTTTATTATGCGTGATTCGAGTGGTGAAACTGCTCCTACATTCTCTGCGAGTGAAGTTTTAAAATCATTTGGTTTAACAGAAAATGAAATTAAAAGAATATTCTCTAATGATAGATATATTAATACATCTTTATTAGAATGTGTTTATCAACCAAGTAATATCTTTAATTTAAAAGAAATTGAATCATTAAAACAATCAACTTTAGAATTATTAAGTGAAACTAATGTTATTGAGGAAATTGAAGATGTTCTATATAAAGGTCATAAACTTGAAAGAAAACTTAAACAATTAGTTTTAGAATATGTTCAAATTGAAAAGCAATTAGAAGATTTAACTGAAGAACTTGGTGACGGAAGCAATGCTGAAATTAAAGCTCAACTTGATAGTTTAAATCATAATAAAAACATTATTGTAAATAACATTATCGCTGAAAAAGCTGCGAAAGACATAGTTAAAAAATTATCTATTTCTCTTAAAGTTTTCGATAACAACAATATTGCTATTGAAGATGAAAAAATTACTTACCAAACACTTTTATGACAACATTTCTGTTCAGAAAGATACTATGACTTAAAAAGTGCTGGTAGATATAAGACGAATCGTAAATTACGTGTTTCTGAACGTTTATACCAATGTATTATTGCTGAAGATATTAAAGATAAAAATGGTAAAATCGTGTTTCCTAAAGGGACATTGATGGATAAAAAACACCATGATCAATTCAAACAACTTTCAAAAAATAACGAATTAGATATTTGTAAGGAAGTTAACTTATTAGAAAAACCATCTGTATTATTATTCGGTGAAGATATTCAAACTCAATATGAAGAAGTTAAAGTATATTTATCTAATGATAATTTAGTTGATACTGAGGTTACATCAATTATCGGTGTGAGTTCAGATTGTAATTCAACTCAATTAACAATGCCTGATATTATTTCGATTTGTTCATACTCTTCAAACTTTAGTAATGATATTGGTGAATTTGATGATATTGACCATTTAGGTAACAAACGTCTTAAGTTAATTCACGAATTATTAAGATCAAAAGCTGGTGCAGCTATGATTAGAATTGAAAAATTCATCAAAGAAAAATTAGCTATTTGTGATGGTACAACTACTACTATTAATTCTAAAAATACAACTGAAGAAACTGAAGATGACCAACCTAAAAAAGTTGTCGTTAGACAAGTTATCAACACTAAATCTTTCCAATTGGTTATGAAAGACTTCTTTAATTCTCACCAACTTACTCAATTTATCGATCAACAAAATACATTATCAGAATTAACTAACAAACGTCGTATTTCTGCGATGGGTCCTGGTGGTATTTCAAGAGAAGATCCAAACTTAGACATTCGTGACGTTCACTATTCTCATTATGGTAGAATCTGTCCGATTGAAACTCCAGAGGGTATGAATATTGGGTTAGTTATGTCGTTAGCTTCTTTTGCTAAAATTAATGAACATGGTTTTATATTAACTCCTTATAGAAAAGTTGTTGATTCTCACGTTACTGATGAAGTAAGATGAATGATTGCATCTCAAGATGATGAATATGTGATTAGTGAATCAAATGTTAAAATTGATGAAAACAATAAAATCGTTCAAGATACTGTAGTTGCAAGGTTCAGAGGAACAAGTGATGTATTTACTCCAAGTGAAGTTGATTACATTGATATTTCACCAAGACAAGTTGTGTCAATCGCCGCTAGTGCCATTCCTTTCTTAGAAAATAACGATGCTAACCGTGCTTTGATGGGATCTAACATGCAACGTCAAGCTATTCCATTAGTTAAGCCTTATGCACCTATTGTTGGTACGGGAACTGAATATAATATTGCTCATGACTCTGCTTTAGGTATTGTTGCTGAGGATGACGGTATTGTTAAAGCTATTGATGCAAAACGTATTACTTTAAAATATAAAGACGACACTGAAGTATCTATGAATTTAACTAAATTCCAAAAAACTAACCAAAATACATGTAATAATCAAACTCCAATCGTTACAGTTGGTGAAACTTTCAAAAAAGACGACATTCTTTGTGATGGACCAGCTATGAAAAATGGTGAGTTAGCATTAGGGCAAAACATCCTAGTTGGATTTACAACTTGAAGTGGATTTAACTATGAGGATGCTATTATCTTAAGTGAAAAATTAGTTAAAGATGACGTATATACTTCAATTAGTATTGACGAATATGTTGTTAAATGTTTAGTTACTAAAAATGGTGATGAAGAAATTTCAAGAGAAATTCCAAACACTAGTGAAGAAAGTAAAAAATATCTTAATGAAGACGGAATCATCATGGTTGGTGCTGAAGTTAAAGAAGGTGATATTTTAGTTGGTAAAGTTACCCCTAAGGGACATGTTGATTTAAGTCCGGAAGAAAAATTACTACAAGCTATCTTTGGCGAAAAAACTAAATCTATAAAAGACTCATCTTTAAGAGTGCCTCACTCAGGTGAAGGTATTGTTGCTGCGGTTAAAAGATTTAGAAATATTGATGATGATTTAGGTGATGATGTAATTGAAGTAATTAAAATTTACGTTGCTCAAAAGAGAAAAATTCAAATTGGTGATAAAATGGCTGGACGTCATGGTAACAAAGGTATTGTTTCTAAGATTGTTCCAATTGAAGATATGCCTCACCTTAAAGATGGTACTCCACTTGATGTAATGTTAAACCCACTTGGTGTTCCTTCTCGTATGAACATTGGTCAAATATTAGAAATCCATTTAGGATTATCAGCTAGAGAAATTGCTAAAAAAGAATTAATCAAATTGGCTATGAATGAAAAAGATCATAACGCTATTAGAAAATTATTCTCTTTAAAAGATTCAATTGCTCAAAAACTTTACAAAAATATTAACGAGTATATTTCTAATGATGGAATTAAAGATGTTGATGTTGCATTAACTAAAATTAAATCAATTGATATCGAAATCATTTTAAGAAACTTAGGTTTAACTTATGATGATGTTGGATATAAAGTTGCTACACCAGTATTTGCTGGATGTACAAGTGATGATTTAAAAGCTACTATGACTGAAGCTGGCATTGATTATAAAACTACTCAAGGTAAATTTGAATTAATCGACGGTAGAACTGGTGTTCCATTTGATGGACCTATATCTATTGGTATTATGTATATGTTAAAACTTGACCACATGGTTGATGACAAAATTCACTCTAGATCGGTTGGTCCATATTCTAAAATTACTCAACAACCACTTGGTGGTAAGAGTCAAAATGGTGGACAAAGATTCGGTGAAATGGAAGTTTGAGCTCTTGAAGCATATGGTGCTGCTCATAACTTGAGAGAAATTCTTACAATTAAATCAGATGATGTTAAAGGTAGAAATAAAACTTATAGTTCAATTATTAAAGGTAAACCTATTCCATCTGGTTCACTTCCAGAATCATTCAAATTGTTAGTTAAACAATTACAAGGGCTTGGTCTTGCGACTTATGTTATTGATAATGATAATAACCAACAAGACACTGATGAATATATTAAATATGAAAACTTAGTATTAAGTAATGAATATGATACAGATACATTAGAAGCAGTTAATCAATTTGATGTTAACCCAGAAGATCTCGAATTCTCAAGACCAATTGAAGACTTCGATGATGAAGAATAGAAAGAAGGAGTTATAAATGTCAGATTTTAAGAATAATAGAATTACTGGTAAAATTGCCGGTTTAAAAATTGGGATTGCTAGTCCTGAACAAATCAAACAATGATCATACGGTGAAATTACTCGTTCAGAAACAATTAACTATAAGTCATTAAAACCAGAAAAAGATGGTTTATTTAATGAATTGGTTTTTGGACCTGTTAAAGATTATGAATGTGCTTGTGGTAAGTATAAAAAAGTTAAATACCGTGGAAAAAAATGTGAAACTTGTGGTGTTGAAATCACTGAATCAATTGTTAGAAGAGAAAGAATGGGCCACATTGAATTAGCAGCTCCTGTTGCTCATATGTGAATGACAAAAGAACTTCCTAGACCTTCAAAAATTTCATTGTTACTTGATATTCCATATAAACAAGTTGAACAAGTTCTTTATTTTGTTAACTGAATCGTTTTAGATGAAGGTGACTATGCTGGAACTGAAAAACCAATCTTTAAGAAAAAAGAAATCATTGACTCTGTTAGTGAGAAAAATTCAAGAGCATCTCGTTCTAAAATTAGAAAAGCACTTGGTGATATCTATAATGAATTAAAATTAACTGAAGATAAAAATTCATTAGAAATCAAAAAAGCAAGAATTTATAGAGAAAGACTTCGTGATTCTAACTTACCATTCTCTATCGATGAAGTTTTTAGATTTATTACTAAGTACAAAAAAATTAGATTTGGTATTGGTGCTGAAGCAATCAATGAATTATTAAGCGAAATAGATTTAAATAAAGAAGATCAAAAAATTAATGATGAATTAGTGAGTTTAAAAGACACTAACTCTTCAGCTGCATATATTCAACTAGAAAAAAAATTACTACGTAGATTAGAAGTTATTAAATGATTAAAAGAATCTGGTAATAAACCAGAATGAATGATCTTAAAAGTTTTACCTGTAACTCCTCCTGACACTAGACCTATTATTCAATTGGATGGTGGTAGATTTACGACAAGTGATATCAATAATTTATATAGAAAAATCATCATTCGTAACCAACGTTTAAAAAGAATTATTGAGTTGAATGCTCCAACAATTATTTTAAATAATGAGAAAAGAATGTTACAAGAAGCTGTTGATGCTCTTTTTGATAACTCATCTAAGAAAAAACCAATCGTTGGTAAAGATAAACGTGTATTGAAATCATTATCAAACTACTTAAAAGGTAAGCAAGGTCTATTTAGACAAAACTTACTTGGAAAAAGGGTTGATTACTCTGGTCGTTCAGTTATCGTTGTTGGTCCTGAATTAAAAATGTATGAAGTTGGTATCCCAGCTACAATGATTTTGAAATTATTCAAACCATTTATAATCCATGAACTTATTAAAAAATATGATGAAGATGGCATTGAAATCATTCCGATTGCAGCAAACATTAGAATTGCCGAAGAAATGATTTCGAGTCAAGATGATCAAATTTGACCAATCGTTCATAAAGTGATCAAGCAAAGACCTGTAATCTTAAACCGTGCGCCTACACTTCACCGTTTAGGTATCCAAGCATTTGAACCAAAAATGATTGAAGGTAAAGCGATTCGTTTACACCCTCTTGTAACTACTGCGTTCAACGCCGATTTCGATGGTGACCAAATGGCAGTTCACGTTCCGCTAGGTGAAGAAGCAGTTGCTGAAGCTAGATCAATACTACTAGCATCTTGACATATTTTAGGTCCTAAAGATGGTAAACCAATTATCACTCCTACTCAAGATATGGTTTTAGGTAACTACTACTTATCTATGGAAGATATGAATAGAGGAACCCAAGGTCTTATCTTTAAAGATATGAACGAAGTTAAATTAGCATTACAAGAAGAAAAAATCCATACACATACAGTTGTTGGTATATCAACTTATGCTTTTCCTGAGAAAAAATTCCATACTGATGGTGTTTTAATTACTTCAGTTGGTAAATTAATTCTTAATGAAGTTTTACCTGAAAGTTTCCCATATATTAATGATGTTAATATTCACAAACCTTTAAACATTGTTCCAAAAGGGCAAGATGTTAGAAGCGCATTAGAAAACCACGTTCCAGCAAAACCTTTCTCTAAAAAAGTTTTATCTTCAATTATTGATATTTTATATAAACAATATCCAATTGAAATTGTTCCAGAAACAATGGATAAAATTAAATACTTAGGATTTCATTACTCAATGATTTCTGCAACAACAATTAGTGCGTTTGATGTTCCTTTATATGACAAAAAATATGAATACTTCAAAGTTGCTGAAGAACAAGTAATTCGTTTAAAACAGCAATACCGTAAAGGTTTATTGACTGACGATGAACGTTATCAAAAAGTTGTTCGTCTTTGAAATGATGTTAAAGAAAAAGTTACAACTGATATTAAAGAAATCGTTGAATCACCTGAATATGAAAAAAATTCAATCGTGATTATGGCTGACTCCGGTGCCCGTGGTAACATCTCAAACTTTACACAGTTAGCTGGGATGCGTGGGTTGATGTCTAAATCATATAACTATGATCAAAAATCAAAATCAAAAATTATTCGTGATACTATTGAAATTCCAATTAAACACTCATTTATTGAAGGTCTATCTATTAGTGAATTCTTCAACTCATCATATGGTGCGAGAAAAGGTATGACAGATACTGCGATGAAAACATCAAAATCTGGTTATATGACAAGAAAATTAGTGGATGCAACTCAAGAAGTTGTTATCAACAACCATGACTGTCACACTTCTAAAGGTTTCACATTAAGAGCTTTAATTAATAAGAAAGAAAATTCTGTAATTGAACCACTAAGTGAAAGAGTAGTGAATCGTTATGCATTTGAAGATATTATCAATCCTAAAGATGGTTCAGTAATTGTTCCGGCTCAAGAATTAATCACTCCTGAGAAAGCTCCAATTATTGATGAATCTGGTGTTAAAGAAATCGTGATTAGAAGTCCAATTCATTGTGCTAATAAAAATGGTATATGTCAAAAATGTTTTGGTATCGACTTATCAACTAACAAATTAGTTGAAGAAGGTACAGCAATTGGTATTATTGCAGCTCAATCAATCGGTGAACCTGGTACACAGTTAACCATGAGAACATTCCATACTGGTGGGGTTGCTGGTGGATCTAACATTACCCAAGGTTTCGAACGTTTAAAACAATTATTTGATGTAGTTAGTCCTAAATCATGAGAAAAAGCACTTATATCTGACATTGATGGTGAAGTTATTGAAATGCCATCTGTTCAAAATGATTACCAAATTATCATTGGTAATGATGTTGAAAAGAGAAGTTACAAAACATCGTACGAAAGTAATGTAGTTGTTAAAAAAGGACAAGCAATCGTTGCTGGTCAAAAAATCATTGATGGTTTAATTGATATTCATGAATTACTAGATGTTGCTGGTATTGAAAATGTAAGACACTACTTCATTAAAGAAGTTCAAAAAGTATACCGTATCCAAGGTATTGAAATTTCTGATAAGTATATTGAAATAATCATCAAACAACTTACAAATAAAATTAGAATTACTTCTTCTGGAGACTCTAAATTCTTCATTGGTGAAGTTGTGAGTAATTATGAACTTAGAGAAGAAACTAAACGTTTAATTAAAAACGGTTTAACTCCTCCACATGGTATCAACCAAGTGTTTGGATTAGGTGAAGCACCTTCTAAATCTAATTCATTCTTATCTGCTGCATCATTCCAAGATACTAAGAAAATATTAACTAACGCTGCAACAAGAGGTCAAATTGATCACTTATATGGTGTAAAAGAAAATGTAATCTTAGGAAACTTAATCCCAGCTGGTACTGGATTAAAAACTTCAAAAGAAATCACTGCAAAAGGTGATGAATTCTATAAACTTGAATATTAGTCATATATATGATATAATTTGTAAGTAAATGAAATGTATGACAAGGTTTAAATGTAGAATTTATGCTTTGTTAGTACTTAAAAGCTAAGGAGAATAAAATGGCTGTTTCAAAAAAAACAAAATTAGAATTAGTTAAGCAATTTGGTGGTGACGAAAAAAACACAGGTAAAACTGAGGTTCAAGTTGCTATCTTAACTGCTGAAATTAAAAACTTAACTGAACACATGATTATCAACAAAAAAGATAAACATTCAAAACGTGGTCTTTATATGAAAGTTTCTAAACGTAAATCATTATTATCTTATTTACAAGATAAAGATATTATTGCTTATAGAAAACTTATCAAAGATCTTGGTTTAAGAGGTTAATAAATAATGAAATCCCGCAAGGGATTTTTTTATTATATAGAATAAAAATATTATAATCATTATATGATTGAAAACCTTTTTAAAAGACCAAATATTAATACAACAACTTATAGTGAAAACTACAAATTATGAATAATAAGTCTTAATTTGACCACTTTAGGAACTTGAAGTAGAAAGAAAACATTTAATTTACATGATAATAAAGATTATGAAGACTTCTTATTATTTAGATTTAGTATTTTAGATCAGTGAGTACAATCGCAAGATATTGAATCTGAAATATTTATTGAAAGAATCAACAAATTCATAAAGACGCTATGCTTAGAAAATCAATTAAATGCTACTGAAAAAAATTTCATACATGAATTAAAGGCTAAAAAATTTACAAATAGTCGAAATCTCAAATCATTAATCATTGATTTTGACCCATTGAATGAAGAAGTCATTTATTTCCATTATAGAAAAATAAAGATGATTTTACCATCTCGTGAAATTAAGAGTGATATCGATTTCTATATTAGTAATAAGCGTATTATTATCACTTATTTAAATGAAGTTATATCATTCAATTTATTAAAAATTGAACAATTCAATTTCACTAGAAATGAATTTAATTTTACTTATTATGGGTTAAAATACAATTTTGAATTAAATAGTTCAGAAGTAATTAAACAATCATTCAAAAGAATTTTTAAAGAAATTAAAGCGGAATTTAATTATGTCGAATTTAAGTAATATTTTAAAAAAAATTCCAGAGTTACCCGGTTGTTATTTGTGGAAAAATGTAAATGGTGAAATAATTTATGTTGGTAAAGCTAAGAACTTAAAAAAGAGAACTAATCAATACTTTAGTCGAGCATCTAATAACAGAATATCTAAATTGGTATCTGAAATTTTTGACATTGATTACATAGTGGTTAATAATGAAAACGAATCCCTAATTTTAGAGAATAATTTAATCAAAGAGTATAAACCAAAATATAATGTCTTATTGAAAGAGGGTACAGCAAACTACCCATATATAATATTAACTAAAGAAAAACACCCGAGATTAATTTACACAAGGAATCACACAAAATTTAAAGGTAAAAAATATGGACCATTTGCAAATCATTTAAATGGTAATGCATATGAAGTATTTTTATTGTTGCAAAAACTATTCCCATTTAGAAAGTGTAATAAAATGCCTAATGTAGTTTGTATGTACTATCATATGAAACAATGCCTTGGGCCTTGTGTTAATAATTTGGAACAGTCAACCTATGAAAAACTCGCAAATGATATTGATTCAATCTTTAATAATAAACCAAATGAAATTATTGATAACTTCAAAAGAAAAGAAAAAGAAGCAGCTAATGAGTTGAATTTTGAACTAGCAAAAATTTATTTAGATCATATTAACAAACTTACAAATATTTGCAATAACCAGATTGCGGAACTTAATCAAG
>JBOFTB010000146.1:0-1200 GCA_051651845.1 Mycoplasma sp.
CAATTAATGTTCTTAAATAATTGATATCATATTTTTGAATTTCTACATCATCAATTCAAACTTGTCCTTCAGCTGCTTCATATCATCTTTCTATGAGATTTACAGTTGTGCTTTTACCACATCCACTTTCTCCAACAAGAGCAACTTTTTTCCCGGGTTCAAAAAGCAAATCTAATTCATTAAGTATTTTTCTTTTATTAACATCACTTGGATAAATAAATGATATATTTTTAAACTCAATCTTTCCTTTTACTTCATCTCTGGGTGGTTTAAAAGTAGAATTTGTTCAATCAATTTGAGGAACTCTTTCATATAAAGTAAAATAATCACTTGAAGCCATACAAGCATCTTGGATAACTTTAACAAAGGGTGCTACTGTTCCAAGTGACATTATAGCCATAATAGATGCAAACAGAACAGTCATAACATCTCCAGATTGAAAAGGTTCACCGGTATTTGAATTTGTTTCTCCATTAATAATTCATGTTTTACCATATAAAATAGCAATTACAAATGAAAAATATAAAAAAAATAACACACCACCAATACTTCCCCCTAATTTCAATGCCTTCTCCACTTCATAACCATGTACTTTATCTATATATTTTCCAAATCTTTCATTTTCATAATCAAAATTAACAAAAGAAGCAACTGTTTTGATGTTATATCACAATTCTTCCGCGATACCTCCAGCTAATTCATATGTTTTCCTGCTTCATACAACGGCTTTTTTCATCGAAGTTACTCAAAATAGAAAGCATACTATAATACATGGGCAAATACATAGCATAACTAATGTTAATTTCCAAGATGTAACCATAGCTACTATAATACCAGAAATAAATTGAGCACAACATTGAATAAGTTGCCCTGGCTTTTCTCCTAAACCTCACTCAATTTGTTCTAATTGTGCTTGGACTTTTGTTGCAAATTCATAGGCATTATTTGAGTCAAACCATCCTTGTTCTTGTGTTCAAATTAATAAAAAGTATTTTTCTTTTAGATGATGCATTTGTCTTAATCCTGCAAATTGCCACATTGAAGTCATAAGAAAGTATGATAAAAACATCCCTATCCCAATGTATAAAAATTTATTTACCATTTCACTAACTGTTTCCAAAAATGATTCCATAAAAGCCATTTTTTCTTCATCTGTGAGGTCTCCCATATTTGAATCTGATGTACCAGCGAATTCAGAAG
>JBOFTB010000147.1:0-2046 GCA_051651845.1 Mycoplasma sp.
TGCCCCAGTAGTTACAGATAACCAATCTAAAAAAGATAAAGATAAAAAAAATGTCAATGCCCAAAAAGGACAGAAAGATAACACTGATGATTTATTAAAAGAAGAAGATCCAGAAAGTTTAATTATCCCAAAAGATAATATCAAAAATTGTTATTTCGGTGATTTAATCGATGTATTAATCGAAATACGTTACGATGAAGAAAACAAAAAAATAACAATCGAAAAACTAAACTTTAAAAACATATTTAGATATATACCCATAAAGATATCATTAATAGGACAAGATTTTTCCGGTAAAAAAACACAAGCTAAAATTTTAAGCGAAAATTTCCCTTTAAAAATATATGACTTAGAAAAAATGGTTGGACAAGCTTGAGATATGTTAACAATAAAATCCGAATCACAAACTAACTTTATGTTATCAGTTGGTACAAATAATTTAAATGCAACAAATAATGCGAATAGTTTAAATGGACCAAATATAAATGATCCAAATACAAATACAATCGCACAAATGAGAACAGAGCAAGCGAAAGAAGAAGAGAAATATGCTCATATTAAAGAATTGGCTCAATCAATTAAAGAAAGCTTATTAAATGGAGAGTCAATATCAGATGAAATTTATTCTGAGCTTTTGATTGAGTATATTAAAATGGATTTCCCAATAAAAACAGATGATCAAGTAATAGAGGACATTAAGTTAAGAGTTGAAAATAAAGAAAGAATATTGGATGACATAGAGAGAAATAAAGAGGAAAATAAAAATAGAAAAAAGAATTTTGAAATCAGAGATAAAGAATGAAATGAAGAATTAATGAAATTATCTTTAGAAGCATCAAAAGGATTTGTTACTGTGAATTACCCTAGTACTTATAGTCAAGCAAGAACATGAGAAGCAAAATTGAGTGGTTATATACCAGAAAATGAAAGCTCGAAATTAAATAGTGTATTATTAAAAAATGTATTCTCCATTGTGCTTGATCGTTCAGAAGAAATAAAACCTCCAATTAAATTAATACAAGGAGGATTTGATTTAGTATTTTATTTAGATGTTCCTACATCAGAATGCATTAGAAGGGCTGTAGGAAGGAGATTATATAAAAACCCTAAAACTGGGGAAATGACTATATATCATTTAGAAGATAATCAACCATCAACTGATACAGATATATGTGAAAACCTTATTAAAGTCGATGATATCAGTAATTGTGAAAGTTCACTAGTAACAAGACATTTAGCATTCGAAACCGCAGTGGATCAAATCGTTAAGTTTTACGAACCTTTTGGATTTGAAAAGAAGCAATTAAGAAGCTTTCATCAAATTGATGGGAATAAAGGAAAGGATTATGTAACTCAAGATTTATTAACCTATGTTAATCAATGAGTAGAGTTAAACGAAGAAAATGATAATGAAATATATGAAAATGATGAAGAAGATGAAGGAGAAGATACCTTTGATGAAGATAATCATAATAACATATCTGGATTAAATGAGAATATGATAATGGATGATCCAAATCAAATTCAAAATGCTAGTTTGAATAATGCGAATCAAAATGCAAATAATGTAGTCCAAACACAAGAAAATTCAAATCGAAATAAAAGTCCAAATAAGAAAGGTGATGAAAAAGAAGAATGAGATCAAACTGAACAACAACTCATTGCATCAGATAACAATAACAATCAACAAGATGCTGAAAGAGAGGAGCAAATATTAGATCCTTATAGCGAATACATTAAGAAAATAGAAGAATTGAAAGCATCTTTAAATAAAGAGTTAGCTGAAGTCTTATTGAAATTATGGTCAAAAATATTTGAAAATTATGTAAATGAATGTAAAAGCATATTTAAATTCTTAAGAGTCCAAAGAGAAAGCGTTAGCACTAATTATAATTGAATATGTCAAAAATTTATCGATTTTCTAAAACGACCATCTAAAAAACAAATATGACTACTTGATTATCAAATGAAATATAACAAATTTCTTGATGACTATCCCGATTTAAAAGATGATCCTCAAGTTAAAGAAGAACATCATCAAGAAGT
>JBOFTB010000148.1:0-4774 GCA_051651845.1 Mycoplasma sp.
ACAAATTAAATAATAGGAAGAATTAAAGTAGTATAAATATAATATAGAGATATATTAAGCAATTTTTAATATATTAATATATAATTTGAAATATAAATAATTTAATATAATAATCAAAGGAATGATAAGAGGTTTTTAATTATTTGTGGGGTTGTTTTTAAGTCTTAGGGATAGAGATTGTATTAAGAAGAATTGATTTTAATAATTCTTCTCTTGTTTCAACTCTTGTTATTAATGTTTTAATATCGTTGAATAAAAGTCTTTTGATTGCTTCAGCATCAGTTGTTTGTTTTACATATCTTGCTATTAATTCACCGATAGGCATTTTTTCTTTGATTAATAATGCTTCTAGGTTGATTACTGAAAAGTTATCTCTTGAACCGATTACTGCTTCAGTATCTAATCCGTGAACTTGCGCTATTGAACTTATGATTCCACCAGCAACTAAATTTTGAATTTCAAATTTGTAATTTGAAGTTTTTGTTCTCGGGAATAATGCTTCACCTAACATTTCTTCTGTTATGTTTGCTTGTGATATTGCTGTTTGAACTACTTTACTTGTGATTAAGTCTAAATAATGTTTGTACATTTTTATTTTCCTACCTTTCTTATATTGACACTTCTAGTGATAATTCACTATTAGCGTGGAATAGATTATTTGCTTTTGCTACTACTTGTAATTTACCAGTTAATGCTCCATAGTTATATGTTTTAACTGTTGCACCTAATGTTGCTACTAATTCTTCGTTAATATAAACTAGAAAACCGATTGCATTTGCATCTACATATGAATTCCAATTTGCTGATTTTGACATTGTGTCTACTGATACTACTGGTGTTGCTACTTTTGGTAAACCAACTTGTCCATTATCTGGTAAGTTAATTGCTCCCTCTACAAAGTTATATAAACCTTGCTCTGCTAACACTTAAATGAATGCTTCATCTACGATAGGTGTATGTAAGTTAGTGTTGATATATCTACCACCAATGATTAATGAACCATCTTCACTACCTACTCTTGCATCATTTAATAAGATACCATTATATGGAACACCATTTTCTGCTTTAAATACAGTTCCTGCTTTACATACAAGAACACCTTTTGAATCAGTGTATGTTCCATCTACTTGTGTTTTTGGAACTGTTACTGATTTTACCACTAAACATTCTCCACTACCAATGAAGTTTTGTTTGTTGACTAAAATTTCTTTTTTAATTTTTTTATGCTCCTTTTATTTGAATTTTGATAAGTCTACTTTTTTAGCATCCTTTTTATTTCCTAATAGTGCATCAATTTCAGTCTGGTTTATTTCACCAGCACTTCCATTTGAACTACTAGGTGTGTGTGCTTTCTTTTTAATCTCTTCAGTTAATTGTTTTGTTCTTTCTTCAACTAACTTGTTGATTTTAGAAGTTAGAATTTTAGATGTTTCAATTGTATCACCAACTTGCATTGTATCAATTATTTCATCTAAATCTGTTTTTTCAAAACCTACACTAGATAGATGTTCTCTTAAATCTGCTCTTTGTAGTTTTTTTTGCATTTCAACGAATTGTGCTTCTTTTTCAGCGATTTCTTGTGCTTTTTTTTCATATTCACTTAGTTTACTTTGCAATGCTTTTTTGTGATCTGAGTTTTCTTTGCTTAAAGCATCAATACTTTCTTTGTATTTCTTTTTTTCTAATTCAATTGTTTAATATCGTTGTTAGGTTTTGCATCTTCAACTTTTGGTATAACTGTTGTGTTTGCTTCAGTTGTTGTTGCTTCACCATCTTCTGCGAACATTTGAATGTTAAGTTTAATTAGATTTTCTTTTACTACTTTATTCATACCTTTCCCTCTTTCTGCTTTTTATAGACTTCTCTGACATAGGTGTATTTATAGACAACTTGTCTTTTGCCATTATTGACTTAAATGTCATTTTGCGTATTATAGACTTCTCTGTCTATTGTTATGCTAGACACACCGTTGCTGACACTAAGAATGCTCCTGTTGTTGTTATAGGTTCTGTTATATAAACTTTCACTATACCACCTATTGCTACTTCTAATCTACCTATTTTATAACCAGTAGTTGTGCTTCCTGTCCATATACCAGCGATACTCGTAAATGGGACTTTTGAGTCAGTGCTTAATGATGGAATAATTGTTGCTAATGATTTCCATCATGTGCTTGTTAATGGCGTTGTTATTGGTACATACATTGATAAATATAATACTTTACCAACTCTAAATATTGAACTATTATTATCCGTTACCTATAACCAGAGGCAATTGTTAGAGTGTTTGCGACAATTAAATGTTTGTATTCAATTTTAGAATATAAATCATTTATTTTTTCATTCAATGTTGTTGTAGTTGATGATAAATCGCTTGCTACTTTTGATACATCAGTTTTTAATGCGTTTGTTGAATTATTTATAGCATCAGCAACAGGTTAAGTTTCTTCGGTGTTACAATTGTATTATCGCTAGTTCCTCTGTTTATTTTGGATGTTGTTGAGACTCTTGAAATACCTTTTGTTGTTTCGTTTACATCTTTCAATTGTGAGTCAGGAACTTTACTTGAACTATCTAATGATGCATAACCATTAGCAATACCTTTTTTTGATTTATCTTCTTTTAAATCTAATTTAGTTTTAAACTTTTTAGGTGTTATAGCCGATTTGTCATCTACACCAGAATCTACTTCTGCTTCTGTTGCTAACTTAACAATACCTTTTAATGATTCGGTTGCTTCGCTAAGTCTTGCTAATGGTATAACGCCTTGACTATTCAATAACATAAAATCAAATACATTAAATGAATTTAAATCTTCGTTAGTTCCTTTACCTATTTTAATATTCTTGTTTTTTGCTATTGCATCATTCCCGATTGCTATTGCTTCAACGCCTGCTTCAGCGTTTATTCCATAAGCATTACCTTTTTCACTTGCTTTTGCGTTATTACCAATTGAGATAGAAGTTATACTTGAAGTTGAATTGCTACCTAATGCTATTGAGTTATTAGATACTTTTGAGTCTTTACCAATTGCTATTGATGGCGAACTAGCACCAGTGACTTGTGCACCATTATATGCAGTTATACTTCCTGTGTCTTCTACATTAAGTGTTTTCATTTCTTTATTCACTCTTGATATTGACCAGTCTTGTTTATTGCAAGTTATTTCTAGATATGTTGTTGTGTTGTCATTTGTGTTATTAGGTTTCTTTTTAACAAATACATTTACTGCTATTTTGTTGTGTCTTTTTTATATGTTGCTGGGTATTCAAAATCTTCGTATTTTATAATTGTGTTTATTTTGAATTTAGTTGCATCTATAAGTTTGAACTTTTCAATTATATCACCACTTTGACCTGCAAAATCAAATGCTATTGCTTCATTGTATTCTAATGAATTTTGATGAATACGATAAAACCATACTGAAGTTGATTTGTTTATACCAAAATGTAATTGTATAAATCTAGGTTCTTTGTTATCAGCAATTGCTATAAACATTTCAATTGATTTTTCACTAGCATTATCATTTACAACTAATGATAATATTTCAATGATTTGATTATCACTTGTTAATTTAAATGATAACTCATTTTGTTTTGCATTTATGATTTTGTCTAAACCTGCAACACCACCTATAAAGTTGTTTATTGTAGATTCGCTTTGTGTTAATAACGCTCTATCTAATTTATATGATATATCTTTAACTTTTGCTAATGCTTCATCGTTGTGATAAATTGTTTGTTCATCTGCTTTTATAATGTATTTATCAGTTGTTGCTACTAGATAATTAATTAAATCTTCTTGTTTAACTACTGCATCCCAACCAATGATTTTCATTTTGACGAATTCGTTTGCTACTGTGACCCAACCATCTGTTTCGCTTGTTGCATAAACACCTTTACCAACACCAACTTTATCGTTAGTCATTATTTCAGCAGAATATCTTAATTTATTCAATGGAAATAAACCATTTTTAATAAATTTGTTCATTATAGGTTTAGTTGATTCTGGTAATTCTTCATCAATATATACACCACCAACTACAACCGTTCCAATCATTCCTACTTTTGTATCTTGTAATAATAGACCTAGATATGGTTTAGTAAAAATTGTTCCACTCTTACATATCTTGTTTCCATCATCATCCAGAAATACACCATCTACTTGTGATGCAGGAACTGTAAATGTTTTCTTAATTAAGTTTATTTCACTACCTATCCAATTATTTTCTATCGCCATTTCTATTCACCTCCAATTATATTTGTATTATCTATTGAGTTTTGCTCATTCAATATTTTGTTTTTATTATCTTCAGTTGCTTTTGCTATCATTTCAGGGTCATCGTGTAGTTCTCATATTTCAATTGCTTCAGCAATAGGTATATACATATCTACAAGATATTTCATTGATTGTGCCTTACTCATTAGGTTGTTTGATTTGTTGATAGTATATTTGATAATTATATCTTCTATAACTATATCTCTAATCACTGCGTTAGTTGTTTCTTTTGCAATTATTAGCATTTTCTTCAAATCGTTTCTTTCAAATTGTTTCATATACACTGTGTCTACATTTGCTATGGTTTGTGGATTTTCCCAGCCACCACCATATATTTGTGCTTCACCACTCCTTGACCTGTGTTTGATGTTGCCATAGGAACTCCTATGATATCATATAACCTTTGTTCAAGTTTTGAGTATAAGTCCATTGTTGATTTGTTATCAACCGTTTGCTCTAATTTACCTATTTTTGCAAGTTGTTGTGGGATTGCACTA
>JBOFTB010000149.1:0-4381 GCA_051651845.1 Mycoplasma sp.
TAAAATTAGAAAAATTGCAAAAAAGGCAGGTCCAGGAGGAGTTAGATCTACATTAAACACTAATCCGAAATTTAGAGAAAAAGCAGCAAAAATAGTACAAGGATGGTGGAGAGAAAAAAAAGAAAGATTAAAAAAATTACTTGATAAGATTATCCTAATACAAAGTGTCTGGAGAGGAACTTGGTTAAGAAAATATGTATATGAGATTATTTACTTATCATTTTTACATCAAAGATCATGTAATATTCTCTCAAAAGTTTTGGTTAATCATGTAAGACCAATAGTATTTGATGAACTCTTTGCTGAAAATAAATGGGCAAAAGAATACTTCGGGAATTTGTTAATGGAAAGAGATGAGAGATATACATTGTTAAGAATAAAACCATATTTTGAAAAATGGAGATATATTACAGATTGATTAAAGAAAAGAAATTGACGAAGTAAAAAGCTAGTGGATAAAAGGGAATTAGATGAGGATAATTTGAACAATTGAAAAAAATACTTTAATACTTGGAGACTTAAATCAGACTGAGATAGATATATAAGTAAATCAAAAAATCAAGAAGAGCAAAAGCGTAAGTTCTTTGCTACACTTGATTTAATAAATGGTGCACAAAAATTAGGAAAGAGAACTGGTCTAAAAACAACAAAACCACCACTCGAAGATTATTTAGCAAAGAAAATGAGAGATAAAGCAATCAAAAATTGAACTCTACATCGTGGCCCGAAGAATTCACTGATTATGCTCAGAAAATATTTCAATAAATGGAAAGATATAACACAAAAAATGTTAATGAAAGATTTTAAAAATTGAGTTTTTCACAATATGTGCAATAGAATAGATAATAGAATGGATAAAACAAAGATGAGACGATGCTTTAATATATGGCGTAGTAAAATACCTAGAGATACATATCTTGATTATACTGATGGTTGTACGAAATTAAAGAATTTCACTCATAGGAGAACTCATAAAGATCCTCTTGAAGCCTGACGAAAAAAAATAGTATATGAATCAGAGAAGGAAGGAATAATGAGAATGTTAGGCATTAAAAGTAGAAATATTAAATACCATTGGAGAGAATATTTCTACAAATGGAGAAGTCAAATCCAAAAATCAAAAGACAAAGAAATACAAAACGACTTATATAAAACTCTCCTCAATACAATGTTTAATAAAAGAAAGAATAGAATATTATTTAATAGATTCAATCAATGGAGGAAGACACCTAAAATAGATTTAGAAGCTTTATTTGATCGATATAAAAAAATGAATGACATGGTAAAAAGAACAGTAAATCATGTGAACAAGCCAACCAAAAAAGATTTCTTTGAACGTCTCAAAAAAACAATAAGCCCTAGCACATATAAATCAGTATGTAAGAAGTGAATGCAAAAGTATTTACAAGGTGATAAAAGAAATATAAGAACCTATTTTTATAAATGGAGAGAGCAAAATAAAAATCTGGAAATATACGATTGAAAGAAGCAATGATTTAAATACTTACTTGGAGAAAACGATAATAAAAATCGCAAAAGTCGACTTGCTAAAACAATGTCAAAATGGAAATGATTTGTTTGAATGGGTAGAAACGATGATCACTCAAAAAGATTAAGAAATATTTATCTTGGATTAGATAAATTACAAACATTGTACATTGGTCGTGAGGTTGAAATAATGATCAGGCTTCATCGTTTATTAAATACTGATCATCGTCCTAAATTTTTAAAAAATGTAATTAATCGATTATTCAAGCCTAGAGCAACAGTAAGAGACTGTTTTAATAAATGGAGAAGATTTAATGATTGAGAAAATGCACATGATGCCGAAAAAGGATATAAATCTAAAGTATTAAGGTCTAAAGCAAAGAAAATAGATGATAGACAAAGAAGGGATACCTTATTAAAGTCTTACTTTAAATGGAAGAACCTATGTAGAAACCCAGAAGACTATTATCCAAAAATTAAACAAGGTGTTGATACATGCTCAAATTTATTAAAGAAAAATCAATGTAAAACCCCATTTAATAAGCTTAAGACATCTAAAAATTATTCAAGGAGAATTATACCTTTATTAAAACATAATGGAAACCTACAAAAGAAGTTAAATAATGATGCACTTAAAAATAAATTCAATCATTGGAAAGATGGAGTTAATAAAAATCATATTAAAGATCTAAAAACTAATATAGTCTTAAAAACAAAAGGTAATATGTGAACAAATGAAAAGAAAAAATGATTAAGTAAAAACTTCCAACGATGGAAGCTATTCAGACCTAAAAAATTAGATTCTAATTTTTATAAAGGATGAATGAAAGTACAATACTTCTGTGAAAGACCTTTTGTTAAAACAATCACAAAAGCATGTAAAGACAAAATAGAGACCCATCAAAAAAAAGAAGGTTTACATGCATTAATGGGAACTAGTAAAACATTCAGAGATAAGTTATTACACAAAGATCTTTTAAAATGGTGGAAAAATTCAACATTAACAGATCCAAATAAATCAAATAAAATAAAAACAAGAATGAGATTATTATTTAAAAAGCATGAACAAATTCCAATAAATAAATCATTCCATAGATGGGTACGTGCGTTAGCTAAAAACCCAGATTTTTCGAATATAATTAAAGGAACAGATAAATTGAAAAAAGGAGGCATCTTAAAAAACAAAGTTCCTTTTGATAAATTAAAGAATTATATCGCTCCCAAATTTATTCATAAAAAAATCCTCAAAAATTTATGACCGAATTCAAAAGTAGCAAAAAATCGTTCCCTTCGAAATGCATTTGATAAATGGAAAGGTGGTGTCAATAAAATAAATATTCAAGCTCTTCGTGGAGGATGACTTGGAAAATGATATGGTAAAGAAAAGACTGCGTTAAGAGAGAGGTTCTGACGTAAATACTTTAAAAAATGGTCATATAAGGAACCAGAGAAGAAGCCGATGGATTTATATAATGTTATCCAGGCTAATGAATCGATTCATTCTATGCTATCTAAAAGGTATTTAAAAGATCTATTCAAGAACATGAATGATTATGGAAAAAAGAAATTCTTGAGGAGTATATGATTAGGAACTCCAAAATATCATATAAGAAGAATAAAACCTTACTTTAATAGATGGAGAACAGTTGGTAATAAAATAGCAAGTAAACAATTAGCTCAAGAAGCTTCATCTAAATTCATTGCAAGAACAAAGAAATATCGTCAAGATGAAAAAGTCCAGAAGGTATTTAGAAGTAAATTCAATCAATGGAAAACTACTGCGAGAGATGTCACCACTAAATTAAATAAAAATGTTCCTGAAGCAGATAAACACTTAAAAAAGCATAACATAAAACAAAATGCACCCCCACTATTGAAGAATATGAAAAGTCTCGCTGATAAAAATAAGAAGAAAAAAGCACTTAAATCATTACCACCAAAGAGAGAAAAATGCGAAAAAAATAACCTTAAGAAATATTACGATAAATGGAAAAATCAACTTCATAAAATGCTATTGAAGGATATGGCTAACCGCTTAAAATTTAACCAATTTAAGCATTTATTTAAATTGTTTGATAATGGAGTCATGAAGTATTTCTTATGATGGAAATTCAAATCACAAATGAAGAAATCTTCAACTCCTTATGAAATCGGTATTGATAAAATACGTTGAAGCACAGTGAGAGAACCACTTAAGAAATTCCTCAAAAAAGCTGATATGATAAATTGAGAAATCCCACGTGGTTTATCAGCACAAAAGGCTTTAATAAATAATAAAAGAAACTTAGCTAAGAGTATCCAATTAAGAAACATTTCTCTTAGACCATATTTTAATAAATGGAAAAAACAATCTGAAGCATTAACGAAAAGAGATCAAAGACATAAAATAATATCCTTAGTGACTAGTCCAATATGTAGAAACACCGATAAAATGTCTTTAAAAAGTACATTTAATCATTGGAAGAGTAAATGCCATGATATAAAAGCAAAGGATAAATGAAAGGAAACAGAAATGAAAATAATGACTATGCTAAGTTCAAAAAATTCAAAGATCTTTATAAAAAAATACTTTAATAAATGGAGAAATAACACTGATACTTATAATAAACAACTCAAATCAATGGAAAATGGATGCAATAAACTAAGAGCACATGCTGATAGAAACATTGTGAATAATATGAGAAAAGTAATAGTAAAACAAGCTAAATTTGAGAAAGTCAAGACAATGTTATATAATACTTTCCGTAATAATGATAAAGGTAATTTAGCATCATCTTTTAATAAATGGAAAAAATCCTCACAAAATTTAAGAGAGTATCAATTAAAGACTTTACTACTAAGAAATCTCGCATCTAAACAAGATTATAAAAATGATGAGAATAGTAAGAATAGA
>JBOFTB010000150.1:0-47910 GCA_051651845.1 Mycoplasma sp.
CTTGAGTTTTAAAGTTAACTAATAAATCAATAACTTGATCTCTAGTATTTTTTTTATTATAATCAGGTTTTAATTCAAGTTCACCATTATCAAATGATTGGTTATTAAGAAGACCATAGTGAACGCCGACGCCGACGCCAATTCCAGCTAGTGAAATAGCAGCTGTTGAGGCACAAATTATTCATTTCAAACATCTTTTCATAGTAAATCCCTATTATATCTTACTTATAAAGTATATATTAATATAATATCCACTTCTAATAAATCAAAAATATAATTTTTAATTGCTATCGAGAGTTTCCACAAAATAATTTACAGTGTCCGTAGCTAGTAAGCATAAATATATCTATATTCATTTAAATCAATATTAATTTTGACACAGTATATTAACTATAACGAAAAGTGTTTAGCAAATCAGAATAATGGAACTGAAGCTACCATAGAAACTGGACCAATTGAAACTAATGCTATTCCTCAGTTGTTCATAACATCATTTTGCAGCATATTTTCTAATAATGTTTTTGGAAGATATTGATCACCATTTTTAATTGCTTTTGTAAGCGCATCAACTTTATTGTAGCCACCATGAGAGCTAATGAAGTTATTTCTATATAATGACATAGAGTAGTCTTTTTCAGGGTTACCATTTTCATCATAAAGTTGCATTCAATTATTAACACCTGTTCCAATTGTTCCGCCACTAGCTTCTTGTAATCCTTCATATTTTTCTCTAGTTTCTTGTGTCATAGTAAACATTACAGTTCCACCAGTTGTTAATCCAGCACCCATAGTTAAAGCTATGATGGCACCAATTCCATATTTCGATTTAATCATATTTTTAAAATTTGCCATTTAAAACTCCTTGTATTTAAATATTTGTTTATATTATTGTAAACTATTTAATAATATTACTCAACAATATAATATCGAATTAACTTGATATAATATCTAAGATAAGAGGTATTGATATGATAACAAATAAAAAAACTATAGAAGAATTAATTTTAAGTGCTAATAATGGTAATGCACAAGATCAGTATATTCTTGGTACTAGATACTTTAATGGTGATGGTGTTGAAATGGATATTGCAGTAGCAACTCAATGATTTATTAAAGCGGCAGAACTTGGATTAGCAGAAGCTCAATTCAGCTCAGCGATTGCATATGAAAATGGAGAAGGGGTTGAAAAAGATCTTAATAAAGCTTTCGAATTAATGACTAAATCAGCTTCACAAGATTTTGCATTAGGACAATATGGTTTAGGTGTATACTATGGACTTGGTATTGGAACAGACAAGGATTTTAATAAAGGTCTTGAATGAAAACTTAAAGCAGCTGAAAATGGATCATCAGAAGCTCAATGTAATCTTGGTAGTCTTTACTTTGCTGGAACTGAAGTTGAACAAGATATTAAAAAAGGTATTGAGTTATGAACTAAGGCAGCTGAACAATGAAATAAACATGCTCAATATAATTTAGGGGTATGTTATTACTTTGGTAATGGAGTTGAAAAAGATTTAACTAAGGCAGCTCAATTCTTTAAAGATTCTACTAGACAAGGGTATGATAGTGCCTTCTATAATTTAGGTCTTTGCTATATCAATGGTGAAGGTGTTGAAAAGGATGTTAAAAAAGGTTATGAATCTTTGTTACAAGCAGCGGTTCAAGGTCATGTCGAAGCTCAAAAGAAAATACTAGAACTTCAAAAACTTTTTCCAAAGAAAAACTAATGTCTAACATATATTAATTCTTTAACACAATCAAACCATTCTTAATTTGTTTTATGTATAATGTAATTATGTATAGCAATGAAGAATATATTGATTTAGCAAAGAAGCTAAATATTAAATTTAATCGAATAGCAAACTTTAAAAAGGCTTTCTATGTAAAGAAGGTAGCTACTGTTAATGGGAAATCAAAAGATAACTATGCCAATGCTGGTTTAGCAACTTTGGGTGACTCAATCTTAAAGACATATATAACTATGGAGTTGTTTGATAGAGGTATTCAAGAACGTGGTTTAATCACTAAACTAAAAGAACAACTTGAAAATAATGGGGTATTACTTCATATCTCTGATACATGAGAATTATATAAATATGTATATGATGAACATGGTGGTACTGTTAATCGTGATCCTAGATTACAAATTGCAAACAGTATGAAACTAAGATCAACTTTATTAGAAGCTGTAATTGGTAGTATCTATATAGATTCTGATATTCAAAATACATTTAATGTTCTAAGGCAATCTAATTTATTAGAATTAATCAATAAACAAATAATAAATAAATTTAGAAGTTAATAGTCATTTAAAAAAATAATATATTCTACTTTTAATTAAAAGTACCTAGATGGCACTGTAAATTATTTTTTTGGAAACTCTCGATAACAATTAAAATTAAAGAGAGGTTAGAAATGACACAAGCAGAAAAGAAATTACAAAAAATTACTGAGAAAGAAAAATTGGCAAAAGTTCAAGAGATGATGGACCTACTAGGTATCAAAGATTTAGAAAAATCATATAAACAAATGACAAATGCTATTTTCAATCGAGCACTTGAGGGTGAGATGGAAGAATATATGGGTTATGATAAGTGAGATCAACACTCTAGAAACAAAAGTGATAATTATAGAAATAGTTACTCAAAGAAAAAGATACCAGTAGTTTAGGTGATATGGAAATAAATACACCAAGAGATAAAAAATTGGAATTCCAACCAAAAATTATAAAGAAACATCAAACTGATATATCAGCATTTACCAAGGATATGAAAAAGATTTATTCTTCAAAAAATGTTGTAGAAGCTGAAAAATAACTAGATAATTTTGAAAAAAATTGAGGAATTAAATATCCATATGCAATTAAATCATGAAGAAAAAACTTTCAAGAATTAACCACATTTTTTGAATTCCCACCAGAACTAAAGAAAATAATTTATACAACGAATGTTATTGAAAATTTAAATCAGAAGATAAGGAAATTCACTAAAAATAAAGGAAATTTTAATAATGAAGATTCATTGAGTAAGATAGTTTATATATCAATCCAGAATACAATGCGTTATTGAACAAAGACAGTTCGTAATTGATGTATGATTATAAATCAATTAGCTATATTATTTCCGGAGAGTAAAAACCTACAAGATTATATACTATAAATATATAGATGGACTTACACCCTATTGTGAGTTTCCACAAAACTGTTTACGGTACCACCTAGATAGACATTATTCATAAATAATAAAATAATTATAGATTAATGGATGGTATTTTTATTAACAGAAAGAAAAATAACAAATTTATTTAAATACATAATTGATAATATATATATAAAAATGATATAATATTTATTATTATGAGGTGAATATGTCAAATAAGAAATTTTTAAATTCTTTTTCCAAAAAACAAAAAAAATTAATGAAAAAACTATTTATTATTGGTTTTATGGTTTTTACGATAGGGTTATGTATGATGGTATCAGGAATGCTTTCAGGGAGTGGCCTTGGTATAATGCAAACAATTTTACAGTTGGGAACATCTTTAATGCCTACAGGACTTTTGATGATTTTAATCCCTTACTTGGTAATCAAAATCAAGAACAAAAGAAACTCTTTAAAAAATACCGAAGATGTAAATGACAATATTTTTAATAAAGAACATAAAAAAACTATTATAAAATTTTTCAAAACAGAGAACCTTGATGATGAAGAGGAATTGCCACCTCTTTACTAAAAAATAATTTTTTAAAAAAATGCCTTATTACGTAAGGTATTTTTTTACTTTAATTGTTAATTATTTATATAAAGTGCTTGTATTGTTAATAACGCATATTACATTTAGTGAATAACACCATTTCATTGCTAATGCTTAAATAGGCAACGATAGAAAATGTCTATCTATTGAGATGTTTAGGTGTTTTTATAATTTCCACAATATTAAAAGTGTTGTCTCATATTTTGAATATTAAGTGAGTTAATTTTTTCATCACTATAGTTTTCTTTATTACATATTTAAGAAATAATTAAATGAATTGTTTATATTTTGAACCTGTAAACAATGTTGTGTCATTATTTTTTCATATTTTTAATTCACTATTAGAAATAGGTATCTTTGAAGATCGATTTCTTTTAGTTCTATTGATATTGTATACTTAGACCTTTTAAAAAATCTCTAGCAATAACATGAGTATTTTTCTAACTTTCCAAGTAATCCATAATTTTATTAATTATTTGCAATAGCCACATTGCATCCTCTCCTCTGATAATGAAATACTTTTTTTGCTTATAATAAATAAAAAGTGCCACACTTATATTCGCAATAAGCATGGCATTTAAAATTTAATTTTGAAACATCTTCCTGTTCAAGTGAGAATTTTTAGTATTTATTAATTCACACAAAACTAAGCTTTGTCTAATTCATTAAAGAAAGTACTTTTTTCACAAATTTTGCTACCAAGTTTTTCCATCACACCAAATGAAACTCTAGAAAATAAGATTAAATGATTTTCTAAAATTAAAGTTTCTGGACCTTTATTTTCTTCACTAAAATAATCAAAGTGGATACCACTTTTAGACCTTCAAATTTTTATTATATTTTTGAATTTAATTTCAAATGATTCAACGTTTGAAGGTAAGTTTAAATCAGGATTTACTATTTTACCTTTTTTATAGAATACAAATGAATCATTTCTACGAATTGTTATAGCAATATCGTTTCTTCCTTTTAAATCAACTGTTGAGTTTTTATTTATATAAGTGAATGAATTTTTTTCTTCTGATAGCCCTAGATTTCAAGAAGGAGAATTTGGGTTCCCTTCTCTTGTAACTACTACTTTGTGATCTTTAACATTATCAAGATTATCCACTCCATTTCGTTGTTTTGATACTCTTCAAGCGTAATAACCAAGATAAATTAAGCCTGGAACAATAAAACAAATCAACCCAATCGCAAATCATATTCAACTAAATTTAACTTTTACCTGTATTTGTTCATATTCGTCAAAATGGTTATGCATAACTCATTTAGCTAGAACAACTTCTTTATTTTTTTCAATCAATGAATCAACTTCTAATTTAGAATTTACTAATTGTTTTTGTACTTTTACTAATTGTTTTTGTGCTGGTTTCTTTTTCATATTTCTCCTTAAATATAAATATATTATAACATTTTTATAATTTTTTAGTTTATGTAATACTTTTGTTTCTTTTTAAGAATCCTTACTTTTTCAGAGTACATTTCATTCTCTTTATTGAATACTTTTTGAGAAGCCCTTTCATAAATATAACGATCAGTGCGAGTTCTTGACATCGCAAATGTCTTTTTGATTTTAGATAAGTTTTTAAAATTCTTCTTTAAATAAACATTATAAATAGCCATCTTTTTAGAAGTGGCATATTGATAATCGCCTTTTCTTTTTTCAAGTTTCTTATCAAATTGTTCTAATGGATTAGAGACATTCTTAAATGTGTACTTCTTATTAGTGAAGCTGATTGTATAAACTGAAGCGTTTTCATAGAATTCATCAGCTGTCATATTTTGAGAATATATTTCTTTTTTAATTACACTAACTTCAATTGAACTTTTGTCAATTTTAAAGAATGAGTTAAATGTATCATCTAAAAATCTAATTTCAACACCGTCTTGAGTTTGGATATGGAATAACCTTAAGAACTTACTTATTTGTTTTGTATGTTTTGGTGAGAAGTAACATTGAGATGCAATGTTTTTAATTATAGCAAATTCTTTAGCATAAGTTCCCAAGATAATATCTTTAAGATCTGAACTTTTAATTTTACCTAATAAAGAATCAATCAATTCTCTATTCTTATTAATTTCTATTTCACGGTAGTTAACAACTGGCGATTTTAATTGTTTGATATTAGCATCACCAAAAGTTTTAGTTAACCTATTCATGTTTTCAAAATAGGTATCCATCTTCTTGATGTACTTTCTCAATCTAAAGATTAAGATGTATGAAGATAGTAATGTGATTAATGCAAAGATACCAACTAAGGATGTGATAATAGGAACTACAACTCTAAAAAATATATCATTCGCACCCATATTATTTACCTCCTTGTGATTGTTTCATCTCAGTTAGTTCATTTTGTAATTTAACAAAAGATTTATCATCAACTAATGGTTTATCAAATATACGTTCATATAAGAATCTTTCATCTCTAACTAATGATTTAGGAAGATGTTTTGTGTATTTCTTTACGCCTGGAAAGTTTTCTTGTAGGAAGATGTTATATCCAATCACCTTTTTAGATAAAACATATTTATAATCTTTATGATAATTGATTAGTTTTTCTTCGAATTCTTTAATCGGATTATTCACATTGGTCGCTATGAAAGATTTGTTAATGAAGTATATTTGGTATGTAGATGCTTTTTCGTGAAACTCTTCAAGTAACATTGTTTCACTATAATCTTCTTTTTTAATCATCATAATTAACACATGCATTTTTTCAATTGTATAAAATGAAAGATATTCATCATTAAAGAATCTAATTTCAACTTCATCACCATTTTGAACATGGAATAACCTAAGGAATTTGATTAAGTTAACATTCCTTTTAACTGAGTGATATGATTGGTTTGAAATTTGTCTAATTGATGAAATTTCTTTTTGATGAGTCTTTAAAATGATATCCTTAAGATCTGAACCCTTAACTTTGATGATCATATTTTGAATTGCTTTTTGATTATTTTCTAATTCAATATCTTTAAAGTTAACAATCGGACATTTATGACTTTTAACTGTGAATGAACCATAAGACTTCAAAAGTCTTTCTTTATTATCATTATAAGTATCAATTTTTTTAATATATCTTTTAAGTTTAAAAACTAAATAATACGAAGAAACTAGAATCAAAAGACCACTAATAGCAACTAGTGCAGTGATTGTTGGGGCTATTATCTGTTGTAAAATCAAATATCATTCCATATGTATTATTATAATTGAAATAAATAGATATGCATTTATAATAATTTGTGCTTTAATTGAAATATGAAGTATATTATCCATGATTTATTAAATAAGGATATTGCAAAAGAAATTAATTTATTAAAATCAAGCAATCTTTCTATCATAGATATTTCAAAACCAATGGCTAAATGTGTTGGATGTTTTCATTGTTGATTAAAGTCACCTGGTGAGTGTAAATTTAAAGATAAAATACGATTCATTGGCAAAGAATTAATTACAAGTGAAGAGACTATTTTTATTTGTCAAAATTTATATGGTGGATTTTCTTCTAACGTTAAAAGACTTGTTGATAGATCTATCCCTGGTGTTTTGCCATTCTTTCGAAAATTAAATAATGAATTACACCATTCTAAAAGATATGATACAGAATCTAAATATAAAGTGATTTTCACTAACAATAAAGATATAACTGAAGATGAAAGAGTGTTTGCAAAAGAACTAATTGAAAAAGTCGCACTTAATTATCATGCAAAAGTAAGTTCAGTAATTTTTGTAAACAATGAAGAAGAAGCGTTACAGGAGGTCAAAAAGTGGCTACCTTAATAATTAATACAAGTCCCAGAAAATCATTTACAACTTCGATGTATTTATCTAGAGTGTTGAAAAGATTTTTAATTGGTGAAAAAACAGAAATTATCACACTTAAAACTTTAAGCGATTATAGAAACATTACTGAAAAACTAAAAACTATCGATAATATTGTTTTTGCAAACCCTGTATATGTTGACACCATTCCATCAACTACTCTTGAGTTTTTAAAAAAATTGGAAGTATTTATTAAAGAAAATAATTTATCATTTAATGTTTATGGATTAATTAACTGTGGATTTTATGAAGGTCATCAAACAGAATCTGCTTTAAAGACTTATGAGTTTTGATCTAAACGTTGTAACTTAAATTGATGTGGTGGTTTAGGAATTGGCGCTGGTGTTATGATTGGTTTTATCCGTACATTGCCAGTGATTGGCCTAATTATGGAAGCTATCATAGTTGGAATATTTTCCATAATAGGGGCTTTTAGTTCTGATCCAGCTTCATACTTTAGTGATTTTTTTGGTCATTACTTATATCTTTCATTTGTAATTCAAACCGGTTTATGAGTTCTATGATCAATGGGAATGTTGGTAAATACATTTAAATTATCCCGTTCAATCAGAAAACAAAAGTCTCATGGAATTAAATTTACTTCACTATGATTTTGTCCAAAATGATTATTTATAACACTAGCCTCACTTTTTTGAAGGATCAGAGCTATTTTACTACACTTTAAGTGACCTTGACAACTCACGAAGAAAATTAAAGATAATGAACCAATATCAAACGTTTAATTAATTTATAATAATAGTCTATATACTAAATTTAATGAGTAAAACTCACTTCATTTTGTTATAATATGCAAGATATTATATAAAGGAGACTATATTATATATGAATAAAGCTGAATTAATTAAAGCACTAAGAGCCGCTACTCAAGCAGGGATGGCTGACTGTATTAAAGCTATCGAAGAATCTAACAATGATTTAGAAGCAGCGCAAAAATGATTACGTGAAAAAGGGATTGCTAAAGCTAACAAAAAAGCTGGAGCTATTGCTTATGAAGGTGTTGTTAAAGCTGGTTCAGTTGGAAACAAAGCTGTTGTTATTGAAGTGAACAGTCAAACTGACTTCACTGCTCAAAATGCACAATTTTTAACATTAGTAAATGATATCTATGAAGATATTTCAAAAAATAACTCAGAAGCTGGGACTATTGATGCTGAGTCATACTCATTCAATGGTAAATTATTAAAAGACGCTGGAGTTGAATTAACTGCAGTTACTGGAGAAAAAATTGCTTTCCGTCGTGGAGAAGTTGTTGTTGCTAATGAAGGTGACAGTGTATTCACTTATACTCACTCAAACAATAAAGTTGCTTCAGTTATCGTATTTAAAGGTAAAGTAGAAGAAGAAGTTGGTAAAGACGTTGCAATGCATATTGCTGCTATGTCACCTAAATACTTAAACGAATCATGTGTTGATCAAACTTGATTAGCATCTGAAAAAGAAGTATTAAGAAACCAATTTATCGAAGAGCTTAAAGAAATTAAAGATGAAAAAGCTAAAACTGAAAAAGAAAAACGTGCTGAAATCATCGTTGAAGGTAAAGTTAAAAAATTACTAAAAGATATTTGTTTAGTTGATCAACCATTTGTAAAAGACAATTCAAAAACTGTAGCACAATATGCTAAAGAAAATGGTAGTGAATTATTATTAATGATTAGATACGAACTTGGTGAAGGTATCGAAAGAACTGAAACTAACTTCGCTGACGAAGTTGCAGCTCAAATGGGCAAATAATTAATGGAACGTATATTACTTAAAATTTCAGGAGAATCAATTGGCAATGGTGCTAATGGTATTTTAAATCCAACTAAAGTTAAACAATTAGCTGAGGAACTAAAAAACATTTCGAATGAATATAGTGTAAGCGTTGTTATCGGTGCTGGAAACATCTGAAGGGGTGGGAAAGATTCTGGCTTAGATATCCCTAGAACAATTAGTGATAACTTAGGGATGGTTGGAACTGTTATTAATGCAACAACCATTGCTGAATCATTAAAAGCGATTGGAATCAACGCTAGAGTATACAGCCCTTTATGTGTTGGCACTTTAACACATGATATCAATCATACTGATATTAAAAACTTTTTAAATCAAAAAAATAATATTGCAATATTTGCAGGTGGAACTGGTAACCCTTTTTTCACAACTGATTCAGGTGCTGCATTAAGAGCTGCTGAAATTGGTGCAAAATGAATTTTAATGGGTAAAAACGGTGTTGATGGTGTTTATAGCGATGACCCTAGGGTTAATCCAAATGCCACAATGTTTGATGAATTAAAATATTCAGAAGTATTAGAAAAGAAATTAAAAGTTATGGATTTAACCGCTTTAACTTTATGCATGGAAAATGATATCAAAATTAAAGTTTTCAATGCTGATCATGAAAATGGTTTCTATAAAGCATTAAATAATAAAATAAAATCAACAGTTATTCAATAACTAGAAATGAGATTAATATGGAATGAAAAATCTATGAAGAAAGCTTTGTTGAAAAAGCTAAACATGTAACTGACTGATTAAACAGTGAATATAGTAAATTAAGAACTGGTAGAGTGACAGCTTCTGCTTTAGATCATATTAAAGTTGATGCATATGGAGAAATGACTGCAATTAGTAATATTGCTAACATTTCAAGTCCAGAAGCTCGTGTATTAGTTATTAAACCTTATGATGTTTCATTAAATAAAGCACTAGCCGGAGCTATCAATGCCGCTGATTTAGGAATTAATCCACAAGTTGACGGAGATAAAATCAGATTAACTTTCCCTGCATTAACAGAAGATGTTAGAAAAACTACTGTTAAAAAAGCAAAAATGATTAGTGAAGATGCTAAAGTTAAAATTAGAAAAATCAGACAAACAATTCAAGATGAATTTAAGAAAGACGATTTATCTGATGATGATAAAAAATTCTTCGTTACTTGTTTAGATAAAATAACTAAAGAACAAAATGAAAAAATAGAAAAAATCTTCACACTTAAATCTGAAGATATTATGAAAATCTAATATGAAAAATGAAATTAATCATATCGCATTTATAATGGATGGGAATGGTCGTTGGGCCAAAAACCAGAATTTAGATAGATTAATAGGTCACGAAAAGGGCGCAAAACAAATTGGAACTATAATTGATGGGTGTATTTCACACAATATCAAATATATTTCCTTTTTTGCATTTAGCACTGAAAATTGAAAGAGACCAAAGTCTGAAATTTTTGGAATTATGAAGTTATTAAAAGAACACATCGGCATTAAAAACATCGATTGATTTAACAAAAGAAAAATCAAATTGAATGTAGTGGGTTTTAAGAATAATATAAGTTCATCACTATCTAAAAAGATGGATGAAATGCAAGAAGCTACTAAGAATAATAAGGATGTTATTGTAAATATTTTTTTTAACTATGGCGGAATGCAAGAAATTGTTAATGCATGCAATGAAGCTATTCTAAATGGTAAAAAGATTTCAGTTAAATCATTTGAAAAATTACTACTAACTAAAGACATGCCAAATGTTGACCTCTTAATTAGAACTAGTGGAGAACACAGGATAAGTAATTTTATGCTTTGACAAATTGCTTATGCAGAGATTATTTTTGAAAATACTCTTTGACCTGATTATGATATTTCAACTCTTGAAAAAAATTTGGTAGAATATGATAAGAGAACTAGGAGATACGGGGGTATATAACATGAATGAAATACACATTCCACATGGTGTATCCATCAATAAACTTAATTCAAAATCTAAAAAAACCTTCAAGACTAGATCACTTTCTTCTGTAGGTATTTTGACTTTCACTTTATTTTCATTTATATTTTCTGTATTGAGTGATACTAAATGAGGATGATCTGGTGAAGTTGGATTAATCGTTAATCAAGTATTTGCCTTTATGCAAATTGCATTGATGATTGTGATAATTGCTTTTTCAGCGATTGAAGTAACTAATTTACATTTTTATAAAAATAAACTAATTTTATCTATGTCATTCCTTTCAATATTGGTAATTGCATTAGCACCTACTATGGTTTATTTTGGTGATTTATATGGTTATTATAATATTGATTCTTCAACAACATTCTTTTATTATATTTTAGCTACATTCTTAGCGTTTGTTGTTGTATCACTAGTTAATGTAGTTATTTTGCTTTTCCAAGGATTGAGCTATACGAAAAGAATATTCATTCATATTTTAATCATAAATGCAGTTGGATTATTTGTTAATGCTTGATTATATTTTTCATTATGCAAAGGGTGAACAACAATGTTCATATTATATGCAATCACTTCAGGGACCGATGTTTACGCTTACCTTGGTGGGATGTTATTTGGAAAGAGAAAAATGAGCCCACACATATCTCCAAATAAAACCATTGGTGGTGGTATTATTGGTGTATTTGGTTCAATGGTTACAAGTATCATTTTCCTTGCTTGTTTTACTCAAATACCACCGGAATTTAATATCTTAGGTAACTTTTTTGGAATAGTATTTGACCCAACTATTGGAGTTTCTCCTTTTGTAAACTCAATACCATGATGATCTTCTGTAATTGCAATATTATTAGTACTAGCAAGTATATCAATTGTTGGGGATTTAGCATTTAGTTATATTAAAAGAAGTTATGGAGTTAAAGACTTTAGTAATTTAATTCCTGGCCACGGAGGGATGTTAGATAGAATTGATTCATTGATATTCGTTGTATGTTCATATCTTGGATTTTCTGCATTAATTGCAATTTTCTCAAGTACATCAAATTTCTTCTAATATGAAAATTTTAGTATTCGGAATAACAGGTAGTATCGGCACCTCATTATTAGATGTTTTAAATAAACACACAATTGTTGGAGTGAGTTACTTCAATAATATTTCTTTGGCTAAAGATATTATCAAAAAACATAATATCGAACATTATTATTCTCCTAATCATAAAGAATACTCTACAGTTAACTCTATAGTTGATTTAATCAACAATACTGAACCAGACCTAATAGTTAATGCTGTAACTGGTTTTGCAGGCTTAGAATACACTTTAAAATCAATTGAAGCTAAAATTAATATTGCTTTAGCTAATAAAGAATCTCTAGTTATGGGTGGAAATTTAATAACGAAGCAAATGAAAGATAATAATATTAAAATATTCCCAATAGATAGTGAACATTCAGCATTATATGAATTAATTCATAAACATGATCAAATTAAAAACTTATATATCACATGTAGCGGTGGTAGTTGCTATACTAAAAGTAACGAAGAACTTCAAAATATCAAATACTCAGAGGTTGTTACTCACCCCAATTGATCAATGGGAGAAAAGATTACTCATGATTCAGCGACACTAATGAATAAGTGTTTTGAAATCATTGAGGCTTATCACTTATTTCAAACAAAAAATATTTTTGCTTTATATCATCCTCAATCAATTATTCATGGAATGGTTGAATTTAATGATAATACTGTTTTTGCTAACATGTCACAACCTGATATGAAGGTGGCAATAGAGCTTGCACTGAATGAATTTAACAAATCATCTAAACCAAATATTAAACAATTAGATTTTAAAAACTTAACTTTAAATTTAAGTGAGATCGATAAAGATAAATGAATTCCTATCAAGTGAGCATATGATGTCATTAATGATACGAATAACTCTCTCGGGGTAATTATCACTGTCGCCAATGAAAAAGCTATTGAAGCCTTTAAAAAAGGTGAAATTCAATTCACTCAATTTTATAGTTATATCCAAAAATATATTGATACATATAAAAATACAGTCATCAATTCATTTGATGACTTGTATAAATTAGTTAATATTATAAATAGTAATTAAATGTTTCCTAAACGTTTAACTTCTTTAGCAATCATTAATTCTTCATTAGTTCTTACAGCATAAACTGCAATGTCAGAATTTGATTTTGATAATTTAATGTAGTCTTCATAACCACCAGTATTTTTTTCGTTGTCTAATTCAATTTTAGCAACAAACATTCTGTCAGCTACTCTTTGTCTAACAATACTAGCATTTTCCCCAACGCCAGCTGTAAATACAATCGCATCACATTTATTTTCTAAATCGTTTAAATATCTAACGATGTAGTTAACAATTTTTTGACAATAGATACTAAAACCTTCTTGCACTAATGGTTCATTAATTTTTTGAGCAATATCTCTAAAATCACTTAATCCATTAGTTAAAGCAAATAACCCAGATTCTTTATTTAATTTTTCTGTAATTTGGTTATGAGTTAAACCAGTTTGGTTAGCCATGTAAGAAACAATAGCTGGATCAATATCACCACAACGAGTTCCCATTACAAGTCCTTCAAGTGGAGTTAATCCCATACTAGTATTAAATGATTTACCGTCTTTAACAGCACATATAGATGCGCCATTACCAATATGACAAATAATTAAGTTAGGATTTTCTTTATTTAATATTTTAGACATTTCTAAAGTAATGAACTTATGGCTAGTACCATGCATTCCATAACGTTTAACATCATGTTTTTCTTCTCATTCAGCTGGAATAGCATACTTAGAGTTTATTGTTGGAATAGTTGAGTGGAATGAGGTATCAAACACTGCAGCGTGAACTGCACTCGAGAATGCTTTCATTGCAACTTTAATAACATCTAATTCCGGCCCGTTGTGTAATGGAGCTAATTTAGAAACTTCATCAATTTGAGAAATTACTTCTTGATCAATAATTTTAGAATCAGTAATTAATTTACCACCGTGAACAACTCTGTGCCCAACACCGATAATATCTTGTTTATCATTGATAATTTTATTTTCAATAAAATAGTTAAGCATAAATTCAATTGCTTCATCATGGTTTTTCATTGATGTTTTAATTTCTGATTTTTTACCTAAATGCTTAATAGTGAAAACACCATCTACAAAAATTCTTTCACAAATTCCACTGGCTATTAATTCAAGTGAATCATTTTCTAAAACTTGAAATTTAATTGAAGAACTTCCTCCATTGATTATTAATAATTTTTTTGACATATTTAAATACTCCTACACATAAACTACTTTTAATTATATATTTTTATTATTCTTTTATAGATATATTTAACTCTGCAAGTTCTGCATCAGTTAATTTACTCGGGGCATTTAACATAACATCAAACCCATTTGAATTTTTAGGGAAACATATAACATCTTTAATATTACTTGTATCTAACATTAGCATTATCATTCTATCTAACCCAAGAGCAATACCACCATGTGGTGGAACGCCATATTTAAAGGCATTGATTAGGAAACCGAATTTATCTTCAATTTCAACATCATCCAATTTCAATGATTTAAACATTCTTAATTGGATGTTTGGATCTGTAATTCTAATTGAACCACCACCAACTTCATAACCATTAAGAACTATATCATAACTTCTAGCTCTTGCACTCGCTGGATTCTTATCAAAATCATCATAGTTTTCAATTGCTGGTGAAGTGAATGGATGATGTGCTGCTGAATATTTATCATTTTCTTTATCATATTCATAAAGAGGTCAATTGATAATTCAAACAAATGCAAATTTATTTTTTTCAATTAAATCAAACATCTTAGCAAATTCAACTCTAACCGCACCTAATGCTTTATTTGCAATTTCATTTTCATCAGCCACAAATAATAATGTACATGTATTAGCATTGTTATCTTTGGCAATTGCTAATAGTATTTCATGTTCAACAACATTAATGATTGAACCTTCAATAACTTTCCCATTTTCAATTGTTGCTCAAGCTAAACCTTTAGCTGAATTATCTTTAGCAAATTTTTCAAGTGCTTGTACTTGTTTCTTATTAATTAATTTATTCTCAAAACAAAGATATTTGATTTTCTTATTTGACTCTACGATTGATTTAAAAATTTTAAACCCTGTATTAGTAAAGTAGTTGGAACCATCTTGAATAGAATTTCCAAATCTAAGATCTGGTTTATCATTTCCATAATTTTCCATTGCAAAATCATATTCCATTCTTTCAAATGGTGTTACTAAGTCAACATTCAATGTTTCTTTGAATACTTTCTTGAACATATCTTCCATAGTGTTTTGAATATCAAGTTCGTTTACAAATGAACACTCAACATCGATTTGAGTAAATTCAGGTTGTCTATCAGCTCTTAATTGTTCATCTCTAAAACATTTAACAACTTGGAAGTATTTTTCAAATCCAGATAACATTAATAATTGTTTGAATGTTTGTGGAGATTGTGGAAGTGCATAGAAAGCACCAGCGTGGTTTCTAGTTGGCACAAGATAATCTTTTGCACCCTCTGGAGTTGGCCTACATAAACTTGGGGTTTCAACTTCTAAAAAGTCATTACCACAAAAGTAGTCTCTAACAACTTTTAAGACTTTTGACCTAAAGATAATTCTATCTCTAACTGAATCTCTCCTTAAATCTAAGTAACGGTATTTTAATCTAATTTCCTCCGAAACCTCTTCTCCCTCTCTAATAACAAAAGGAGTATTTTCAGATTTCGATAAAACTTTAAGGTCATTTAATTTAATTTCAAATAAACCTGTTGGAATATTATGATTAGGGGAACTTCTTAAATGAACAGTTCCAATAATTTCTACAACTGATTCTTTTGAAACGGTTAGTGTCTCATCAAAGAATTTATTTTCATTATCAACAACAACTTGAACAACGCCGAATCTATCAGAGATATCTAAAAATATCAAACCACCAAGTTTTCTATTTTTTTTAACTCATCCATTGATTTTTATTTCTTTACCAACATGTTCTTGTGAAACATGACCACAATATATTCTATGCATTCTTAATACCTCTTAAATGTTCAATTAAATCATCAATCATAACTACATCTTCAGTTTTAGTTAGTTGATCTTTTATGATTATCTTTTTTTCTGCTAATTCAGATTCTCCAAGGATTAAAACGAATCTTGGCTTATGTAAGTCTGCGAATTTGAAGTGCTTATCAAGTTTAACGGCACTCGCATGCATGTCAACTTTAAATCCAGCATTTCTAAGTACCATGTTTATCAGTAGTGAAGTACTAACAGCTTTTTGACTTAAAGGAGCCATAACAATATCTAATTTATCTTCCTTAAAGATATTTGGGCACTCATCATTAATTGCAATTAATAATCTTTCAATTCCAATAGCGAAACCAACACCAGGAACATCAATTCCTCCAGTGTCTTTAACTAAGTTATCATATCTTCCACCACCAAGGATAGTCGATTGACCTTTCAATTTTTCAGATTTAGAAATAAACTCAAATACAAGACCACAATAGTAGTCAAGACCACGTACTAGGTTATTGTTAACTTTGTATTCAATTCCCATTAAATCTAAATATTTAGTAATTGATTTGAAGTATTCTTTTTCATCGTCAGTTAAGAATTCATCCAATCTTGGTGCATTCTTAACAAAATCTTTTTCTCCATCGATTTTATCGTCTAGGATTCTTAATGGATTAGTTTCTAATCTTCTAATTGAATCTTCAGTTAGTTGATCTTTGAAATCTGCAAAATATTTTTTAAGTGACTCAATTCATTTTGATCTAGAAGTTAAACTACCAATATTATTAATTTCTAAAGTGTAGTTAGTAATTCTACAAGCATTAATAATTGAGATAGCCAATGAAATACATTCTATCTCATCGATAATTGAAAGGTTTCCAACAATCTCAACTCCAAATTGATGGAATTGACGCTGTCTTCCAGATTGAGGTCTTTCATATCTAAACATAGGTCCAATATAAAAACATTTATAAGGAGTAGTTTGATTTAAAAGTAATTTATTTTCAACTAAAGCTCTAATTGTACCAGCAGTACCTTCAGGTCTTAATGCAATAGGTCTTCCACCTTTATCAAGGAAATCATAGAATTCCTTATTAACAATATCTGAAGTTTCACCAACACTTTTAGTGAATAAATCTCTTGATTCAAAAATTGGTGTTCTTATTTCTTTTAAGTTATATTGTGTAGCCACAAATCTAAGGATAGATTCTAAGTTTATAAATTGAGAAGCGGCATTATTTATTAGATCAACCGTCCCTCTTGGTTTTGTAAATTGTGCCATTGAAGCCCCTCTTTTCATTAGTAATAATTATATCAATTTTCAAGAATAAATTAAACCCTTGTTCTGTAAATCATTTGCTATTTTTTCAATATTAGAATAATTCTTAACATATAGAATTAAGTCAAGAATAAAATGCGAAGATTTTTTATCTTTATTCATAACATAAGTTGATATTACGGCTTTATAACGAGTCATTGTTGCTACAATTGCAGAAGAACAATCACTGGTAAACGGACCATCCATAACTAACTTAGCTCTGAATGATCTTGTGGATTTCTTGACTTTTTCTTTGTCCCAATTCATAACTACCAGTTTATCTTTGCTATTAAGTCTCGGGCAGTCCAGTTTGTGAACTTCTAAAGTGTCGCCATTAAATACTCCAACTACATTTAGTGGTGGAATCTTTGAACAACATTTAGTAATTACAATTTTTGAGAATACAAAGTTAGAAGAAACTCTAAACAACGATTTAGCAACTAATCATTTCCAAGTTAAAGATTGGATTCTATGAATCATCAATCTTCTTTCTTTTCAGTTATTTCCAAATAGTTTGATTAAATCTTGATTCGATATTTTAATATACTTCATCGCATCAAGGAAATCTTTTATTGATGTGAAGTTGAATTGTTTTTCAATAAATTCTAAAATAAATTCTTTAGTACAATAGTACCCACACTCCTTTACAAGTTTAGCAATGAATTCATCAACTGAACTTTCAACATTAAAGTTAATAGTTTGTAAAACTTCATGAATATATTTTTTAATACTATTATCTTTCGTGAAATAAACTCACCCCGGTTTAATAGTTTTATTGTTACTATACTTAACTTCTAAAAGATCTCCAGAGTGGATAATGTCATACATATTAGCTTTGTTATCATTTAAAATTACTTCTTCAGAGAAAGGGAATTTCTGTTTATCTAAAATATATACATAATCTAAAACTGAGATACCTTCAGGAATTGTTTTTCAACTCATGGTATTTTTGTTTAAAACATTTATAAATCTTTGTTTAGAAATTTTCTTGATTATTGTAAGTGGTTCTATTTCATCGTTAGTTTGACTTTCAGAAATTGTAGCAATCATTGATTCTAAATAAAAATCTTTCCCACTTTTTTCTTTATATCTTCAGTGGGCAGCCACGCCATAACTTGCATTTAAATTCATTTCTTTTGTTCTAATTTGAACTTCGATATGTAAACCTTTATAAACAATAATTGTGTGAAGTGATTGGTATAAGTTAGCTTTTGGGGAAGATATATAATCATGAAAGGAATTATTGGTGTTAAAGAAGTTACTATGAACTATCCCCAAACATAAGTAACAATCTAGTGGTTGTTCTACAACTATTCTAATTGCAAATAAATCATGCATTGAATCTGAATTTTTAAGTTTTTCATTAGTTGAATAAACCGATTTAATTCTATGCTCAATTTTATAAGAAACATGGTTATTATCTAAACATGATTCTATCCTCTCAATAGCATCATCAAAAACTTTGCCATAAATATTAACTTTACCATCGATTATAGATTTTATTTTTTTATATTGTTGTGGTTCTAAAATTTGAAAACACATATCACATAGCTCAGTCTTGATTTTTAACATACCTAATCTACCCGCTATGTTTGCATAGATTTGCATTGTTTCTAAAGCGATTTTTCTTTGCTTTTCAGGTTTTAAAAATTTAATTGTAGACATATTATGATATCTATCAGCTAACTTGATTAGCATCACCCTAAGGTCTTTGGACATTCCAAAGAAAACTTTTAATAAATAATCATTTACATCTTTATCTTCAGAATATTTATTTCCAGCTCTATTTTTAGATGAAAATGTAGAAACTTTTGTAACAGCTTCAACCAAGTTAGCTACTTCAACACCGAAGAGATCTTGAATTTCTTCAATTTTAACTTCAGTATCTTCTACCACGTCATGAAGTATACCAGCACATATTGTTGGGATATCTAAGTTTCAATTAATTAATATAATAGCAACTGTAAGTGGATGAATTACAAATGGTTCTCCACTCTTTCTTTTTTGTTCTGCATGATGCTTAATTGCAAAGTCAGCTGCCTTAATTACTTTTTCAATATCGCTTTTTTGGTGATTTTTTTTATTTAATAAATCTGAGATTTCTTTTTTTAATTCGGTTATCATATTTTATATTTTATTACATAATTATAACAATATTGATTTTTATTTTTTTCATCCAATAACAGACGCAAAAACTAATTCATCATGGTATGAAATACTTATTTTGAAATTATAGCTATTATGAATATAAAAGTATTGACTACCAACTTTAGAAAGTTGTATTTTATTCATTGGGCACTTTGTATTAAGACACTTGAAGATTGCTTCTTTAATTGCTCATCTTGATGCTAAGAAATGTATAGCTTCAACTTCATTCGATATTTTATTGAATATTTCTATTTCTGATTTATGCAAAAATTTTTTAATTAATTCAGTATTTTTAAATTCTATTCGTTTTATTGAAATTACATCAATACCATGAACTATTTCATCTAATGTAGAATTATTTGATTTCTTTAATTTTTTCAGGTTCATTTTCAGAGTATTTTCTTTCTAACTCTAATTTGGTAATTCTTTCATTCATCATTGCTGATGAAACTCCAGCAGATTCATAAGAAGCGATCTTACCTTCTAACATTGCTTTTTCTTTTTTCAATACTTGCTTTTCTTCTAAGGATATTTGATATTTTTGTTCAAGTGCTTCATATTTATCACAAAGCTTATTTCAATCATCTAACAAGTTGTTAACATTATTAACAATAAGATCTAGTGTTTCATCCACTTGATTTGGATCATATCCTTGGTGTTTTGCTGTGAACTTTTTATTTATAACAGCTTCTAAAAAATTAATTATATTTTGACTCATAAGTAAATTATAACAAAATAATAAAAAGAAAGATTTATGTATTTTAATATATCATATATACATATGAACAAAACTATACATGATGTAATAATAATTGGTGGTGGATATAGCGGCAGTGTGTTAACATACTACCTCGATGAAAACTTATCAATTTTAATGTTGGAAAACAATAAATCCATTTTAAAAAAATTCCTATTAACAGGAAAAGGTTATTCAAATATAACCAACACTCTACCGAATAAAGAATTCTTAGAAAACGTTATTGGTAATAAAAAATTCCTATATCCAACTATCACAAAATATAATTCAACTAACATCTTAGAATGATGTGATTCATTGAAAATTAAATATTTTGAAAAAACAAACAATAGAATTCATTTAATTGATAGCAATGAAAAATTTAGAACTATATTATGTGAAAAATTAGAATCAAAGAAAAATTTAGAAATGAAATTTAATGTAAACGTAAGCGACATCAGAAAAGAAGGTGATCATTATCAAGTCTTTGATTCTAATGGTAATACTTATTATGCTAAAAAAGTTGTAATGGCATCTGGTGGATTAAGTTTTATTAAAAGTGATATTTTTGGTTCTGGGTATAAGATAGCCTCTAAGTTAAATCACAGAATTGAAAAAACTTATCCAATCGGGGTTGGAATAGTTATGAATGAAGATATTTTTTATGGTTTACAAGGAACAAGTGTCACTGATACAACAATTAAGGTTTTAGATAATAACAATAAGGTCATCACGCAAGAAACTGGAAATCTAATGGTTACACACTTTGGAATAGGCGGTCCAGTTGTTAGAAGAATCAGTGGATTTATATCAAAATATTTATTAGAAAATAAATCAGTTAAAATCAATATTTCATTTATGGAACCCGAAAGAATCAATGCTGAACTTAATGCAAAATCAAGATTTTTTGATTGCTTTAGGAATTTCAGTAAAAAAATGCTTTTCAACATTTTCGAAAAACATAATCTAAATCATGATTTAGATCTTGGGAATTTATCAAACAAGCAAAGATCTGATATTATAGATTGTTTGACCAACAATACTTTTACAATTAATAAGACAGATAAAATACAAGTTGCTATTAGCACTGGTGGTGGAGTTAGCTTAAAAGAAATAAATCCCAATAGCTTCGAATCGAAAAACTATCGGGATTTATATTTTATCGGTGAGATATTAGACTTAAACTTAAAGTCTAATGGATTCAATTTAACTATGTGTTATGCAACAGCTAGAATGTGCGCAGATAACATTAATAATAAAAAATAATTAATATTTCAAAAGACTAATTACTTCTGATTGAACGTTTTTCTTACCGTTCATTTTCTCAAGTTCAATTAAGAATACTGAGTGCGATGCATTAGCACCAGACATTTTAACTAATTTTTCAACTGCATTAATTGTACCGCCAGTTGCTAGTAAGTCATCAACAATACAAACATTAGACCCAGGTTTAATATCACCTATTTGAACCTCAACAGTGCTTGATCCATATTCAAGGTCGAATTGTTGTTTGTAAGTTGGTCTTGGTAACTTATTTGGTTTTCTAACTAATACAAATGGTAAATTCATTTTAAGAGCTAGTGGGACACCAAATAAGTATCCCCTTGATTCAACACCAACAATTGCTTCGATGTTATGCTTGGAAAGTTCGTTCGCTAACAACTCAATAACTCCATTTACTAATTCTGGTTTTTTAAATAAAGGTGTTACATCTCTAAATGTCACACCAACAATTGGAAAATCTTCTACTGCAAGAATTGTTTCTTTTAATTGTTCAATAATTTTACTCATAAAATCTCCTTAATTATTTATACCTGAGATTAATTGTTCATCAACATCATCATATACAACTTTTAGTGGTTTGATTTTTTCAGAATGTGATAATTCTTTATTGAATTTATCTCTCAACATAATACATTGGAATCAAACATTAACTAATATTCTATTTGAGAATACCAATACAAATAATGAACCAAATAATAAAGTTAATAATGAAGGAATTAAATCAGCGGAAGAGAATCCAAGTCCAATTCATGAGAATAACATTATGAATGAACCAAAGTATATAAAGTTAACATTTATTTTTGAGACAATGCTATTAACTAATGTTTTAAGATCATTTGGTTTGATTTCAATTGTTCTATCTCAACTTCTTTTAATTGAACTTAAAGTTGAAGTTGAAATTATAGAAGTCAGCATGAATAGTGCAAGTATAACTGGGACTATATCTAAATTCATTGGGATTTGTACAAGTGATATAAATCCAAAGACAATGAATACAATACTTAACTGAGAAGCAATTAACGGTAAAATACTTACGATATTTAACGATAATAATGCTCATACAGCAGAGAAACCGATTCCAGCTAATAAACAAATAAAGGTATTTAAGGCAACATCGTTAGCAACATTAGTTGACAGTGTCGTGAAGAATGTATTTGAATTTAAAAGTTCTATAAGAGTTTCATCGCCTTTAAATAAATCTGCTAGTTTTGTATTGATTTCAGCAATGTCCATTGAACTTCTAGTGAATATAAATAATTCATTATTATAAATATAAGAATTAATTACAGATAAATTTAAAATACCATTAACATCAGCAACAGAAATATCAAATAATTGAATATTTTTAATTACTAGGATATTAGAATGATTGAAGTCAATTGAATTAACATTTCCAAATGTAAATAATAAGATAACCCCAATTAATGCTAATCCAGATAACACCATTACAGTAATATTAGATCATTTTCCAAATAAATTTACTTTACTAATCATAGGTTCAAAGAATAAATCAAACTTAGATTTTTTAACAACTTCTTCAGACATTAAATTTATAAATGCACTTTTTTGTAGGAAGAATTTTTGATTTGTAATATGGTTGAATTGAGTATAAATCAATAATAATATATAGAATATAATTCCACTCAATAAGAATGATAAGAATACGGATATTATTAACATTGCACCAAAGTTTATATTACCACCAATACCAAAGAATAAGAAACTTAGAGAAATTAGAATACTAATTATATGTACATCAAGAGACATTTTTCAATATTTTTTAATTGATTTAACTACAGAACCACCCATAGTAGATTTTTCTTTAAGTTCTTTTTCTAAATTTCTAAAGAAGAAAATAGGTGAAAGTAAACATAAGAATGAAGCGATCGCTAATGCTATTACGGCATAGAATGATAATGAGAAACCAAATGCTAAGAATAATGCTCCACCAGCTGTTAATACAGTGAATGCTGCAGCGAAAGCAAGAAGGCCAGGTACTCTATATCTGATTGATATGAAAATACCAACTAAGAAAATAATAATTCCGATTATTATCATTAATAAATTTAATGGATTTAAAGTTAATCATGATCCAGTATAAATTGATCTTGTTTCATATTGTTGTCCATAAATTGAGGAACCAGAAAAATTTAGTATAGCAAATTCTTTTACTTTTTTACTTCATTCTTTTCATTCATCAGATTCTTTATCAGTTGGAACGTTTGTACCAAGGATCTTCATTTCTTCTTTTAATTGAATAATGTTTTCAGATAAATTTTTAGCATTAGAATTTATAATTTCAAATTTAAAATCATTATTTAATTTATCCACAAACTCTTGTTTATTTGATTCTGTAATTTCTTTAATTAAGAAAGTATTTGTTGTGAAAGTATCTGTTTCTTTAACATCATCACCATCATCTTCATTAAATAAATAATCAGTATAATTTTTATAATCAATTTTTGAATCTAAATAGTCATTTAACAATCAACTTAAACTTGAATCACCAGATTCTAATCAACCTCAACCGGCTTTAGTTGATATACTAGCATTGATGTCTTCATTTGGATCAACATAGTTAGAATTTCATCTTTTACTATTTTGAAAACTGTATATTAATGGAATCAAATCTTCATCAGTTACATAAGTAGGTCTTCATTCATTTGGAGAATTTGTAGCACCAGAAAGTTGCCCAACCATTGCAATGAAACATTTTTCATCTGTTGATAAATCTTTTATTAAAACATTTATTTTATCTCTAGTATCTTTATCAACATAGTTTCAATATCCATACTCATCATCAACTTTAAAAAGTGTATCCACTTGTTCATGGTTCAAACTTTCTGAAATAGTTGTTGGAATTTTGTTAGCATAGACATTGTAATATCAAATAGAAATTAATGAGTTAATGTAATTAATTAATCCTTGTTTATCTTTTCAAAGTAATCAAGTATTAGGTGTTTGATAATTCTTTTGAGTTATATCATTCAATAGAGAAGAATTGTATCAAGAAGCATTTGAATATTCATTATTTAAAATAGTTTGAAGTAATTCATTATCAATATTTCTGAATGATGATTCACCTTCAGAGTCACCGCCAGAATCACCAGTTGGTAATGAATCATATATTTGTTTGTTTAATGCAAATGTTCATGCGTTGAATTTTTCTTCAGTTTTAATTGAAGCATATTCACCTTCAAGTCCATCATGACTATAAATTCCAATTTGTTCATCAGAATACTTAGAGTGGTGTAAATTTAAATCTTTTTCATAACCAGTGCTTGTTGTTTCATCAATAAAAATACCAGAACCATTAATACCGATATCGTTTCTACCTGTTGGTAAACTCGGTATATTGTAGTCGGAAGTATAGTAGCTCCCTTGGACTGATTCAATTTCATAATTAATTGTTGAAGATACAGAAGAAAAGATTTTTTTGTTGTTAATAATCTCATTAACTTCTTCTTTAATATCATTTAACTCAAAAGCAGATTCTGAGTATTCAAAGTCAGCATATAAGATTGCAATTTTTTCTTTATGGTTTGGGAATTGTATATTTTTAACGAAGCCATACCCTTGACTAACACGAATGTTATTCAATTTTTTTTCTTGTAACTTTTTAATTAATGAATTAGTAGTTATTTTTAAATATTCTTTTTCTTTTTCAGGAGTGTAAATTGAAAGAGGTTCATTTGTTACATCATCAAGAATAGGGTCACCTTTTTCATCAGTTTGAGTTATCCTAAGTTCTAATTGTAGTGATCTACCAGAATCAAAGTCATTAGACATTTTCATATTTTCAACTTGGTGATAAACACTATAACCAATAGATGCAAAAGACCCTGCTGTTAGCAAAGTTGTTAATGTGGCTGTTGTTCATCTCTTAATTTTTTTTATTTTATCTGTTGTCATTATTTTTATTATCTAGTTTTTCATTTTAATAAACATTTATTATTTTACCATATATTAAAAAAAGAATCTACATTAAATGTAGATTCATATTTTTTTTAGATAAGGATCGTAGAGAACTACCCTTCGATAGGTGTAGACTCTTTAACTGCGTTTGAAATAGTATTTGAAGAAGCTTCATCCATAACTTGATCAAATTCTCTATAATCGATAAATTGACCATTGATTGTAGCTTTGTAAGTTCCTACGTGTTTTTTAACTGCAACAACGTAATCTTGAAGAAGTTTTCTAATTTCCATAAAATCTTCGTCTTTATTTCTTCTAATGAATAAATCATGAAGTAAATATGTGTTATCTTCATAAGTTTCACCAGTGTTAAGTAATAATCCGATGAAAGAGTTTAATTTTCAAGTTGGTTTTAATTCTTGGTGGTAGATGTTTTCATTGAATAGTAATTCAAGTTTGTCTTTCATTACTTCTTCCATTCTTTTTCAGTCAAGTAATAAGTGACCTTCTTGAATAGAACATAATCATCTTTCTCTTTCGTTTCACATACCTTCACGTCTCATTGAGAATGAAGATTGGATAATTGTGTTTTGTTGAACTAATGAAATGATTCATTTAATTTCTTCATAACTAATAACTTCTCCTGAAGCTTCTCTAGATAATAAATAAGCGTAAAGTTCTTCGTTGCTAATTAAAACACTGTTTTCATTTTTCTTTGCAAAATAATTTAACTGATTGTCAATAAAATTCATATTAATCCTTTCAATCCGTACCTTTTATAAGTAATATAGTAGTTAGCGCTAACTTAATTACTTTATATTACACAAATAATTATAACTTAAATTAAGAAATATTCATAAAAAACTATAAAAATTTATAATAATTTGAAGTTACATTTTTTCCACTGGGTCAATACCCAATATTTTTAATCCATTATGGATAACTTGCTTAATAGCTTTTATTAAAAAATACTGTTGATTTCCCACTGGATTATTAGTGTCAAAAACTTTTGTATTCGAATAATAAGAGTGGAATAATTTAGCTAAGTTAAATAGGTAAACAGTCATCTTGTATGGTTCATATGTTTTAGCACAGTTTTCAATCGTGTATTTGAAGAACTCAAGTTCTGCAATTATTTCTCTTTCCATTTCAGAATTTAATCCATTAAAGTTAGATGGCATATCCATATTTTGTTTATTTATCAATTGATTTGCTCTAGCATGTGCATATTGAACATAGTAGATTGGGTTTTTGTTATCTTTATTAGTCGCTTGACCAACGTCAATTACTAAGTGTTTATCAGCTGATTGACTTAATAAGTATCAACGTGAAGCATCTTTCCCTAATGCTTGAACTAAATCTTTAAGTGTTAGTGATTGTCCGGTTCTTTTAGACATTTTGAATGGTTCGCCGTCTTTTACAAGTTTAACCATTTGCATACATACAATGATTAAATCTTTCGGGTTATATCCAAGACATTGCATAGCTACTTGCATTCTTTTTACATAACTATAATGATCAGCTCCTCAAATGTTGATTAGGTAATTTGTACCATTTGTTTTTCATTTGTAATCATGGTATACAATATCTGGTGCAAAATAAGTTGGTACACCATCAGATTTTATTAAAACACGATCTTTATCATCTCCATACTTTGTTGTTTCTAATCAAATTGCATCGTCTTTTTTATAAGCCGCACCAATTTCAATTAAATGATCCATCATCTTTGGGATCATTCCATTTTGGTGGCTTTGGTATTCACTAAAGTAATGTTCAATTTCGATTCCTAAACTAGCTAAATCGTCTTTAATAATTTGTAATAATAAATCTCTTGCGAATCATCTGATTTCATGTTCAACTTCTGGATTATCAATTCTTCCGTTTTCATTAACTTTATTATTTATAAATTTATCGCCATGTGCTTCTACTAATTTCTTTGCAACATCAATTATTTCTTCTCCATGGTAAGAATCTTCTGGAAGTTGAATATCTTGCCCAAACTCTTGTAAATATCTAATAAAAACAGCAGTCGCTAAGTTATTCATTTGATTACCAGCATCATTAACAACATATTCACTAACAACGTTATATCCATATCATTTCAGTAAATTTAAAATACAGTTTCCTAGAACACCATTTCTAGCATGTCCGATGTGTAAGAATCCTGTTGGATTAGCAGAAACATACTCAACGCTAAATGTCCCTTCTTTTTTATCAAATTTCCCAAAATTATCTTCTTCTTTTAAAATTTCAATAATTTGATTTGTAATTGTTTCTTCATTCATTATGAAGTTAATGAAACCAGGTTTTGTAACAGTTACTTCTTTGAATCCCGTGAACTCTATTTCTTCTAGTATCCTTTCAGCCAATTCCATTGGATTAGTGTTAAAAGATTTGGCATTTAACATCGCAACATTAGTATTAAAGTCACCAAATTTAATGTTTTTAGATTTATCTATTGCATATACAGAATTAGAAATTCCGTTTTTTTCTAACCAAGCATCTATTTGTTTTTTAACCTGTTCAATAATCATAATTACTCCTAATAATATAAAAAAATATGTATATATTTATAATACACATATTTATTTAAAATATAAATTAATTTAATATAAATTATTGTAATCCAATAATGTAGTTATAAATTTTTTGTCCACCATTTTTAAAATCACAAATTAAACCATGTTCAGTAGCTGCATATTGTTCTATATCTTCAAGGATTGCTTCATCCTCTTTCGAACCATAAATCAATATAAGGATATCTGGTGAAGATGCTTTTCTCATTAGTAAATCAATTGTTTTTTTAACAACTGCTAATCTCTCACTATTTGCAAATTCAATTTTCTTGTTCATAATAGAAATAAAATCTTCTTTTTTAATTGAAATATGAGAGTATTGAACATCTTTAATAGCTTTAGAAATAACAGCACTATTACAACACGAAACCGCTGATCTCATTTGTTTTTCATTCATGTCCATAGAAACTAGTGGATTGAATTCTAAAGCTGCAATTAATGCTTCAAAAGCATTCGTGCCCTTAATAACTCTAACATCAACTGTATCTTTAACAATTTCAGAGGCCTGATTGGCTGCTAATACAATGTTTGAATCATCAGTGATTACAAAAACCTTATTACTCTTAGTGTTTTGAACTAACATGATGATATCTTGAATTGATGGGTTACCAATGTCACTTGTATTCAATGTATATTCAATACCATAATCTTCTTTATAAATTGTTTTAATGTTAGCTGATGGAACAGTCATAACGATAGATATTTCATCTCTCAATTTAATAGATTTAGGTTTTGGTTTTTTGGTGTCAATAATTTCAACACCTTCTTTTTGGATTCTTGCATAATATTGCTCGGTCATATTTTCAAATTTAAGTTTTAAAAATTCCCCATATTTTTGAGCCACTGTCAAGAATTTACCTGGTTGGAATGTATGTACATGAACTTTTACAATATCTTCATCTTGCACACAAACTAATGAATTTCCAAAAACCAATAATTCACTTTTAAATTTTTCTATATTAAATGCTTTTTTCTCTTTTTCATTTGGATCAACTTTAGCTCCAATTTTCATAATGATCTCTGAACAATATCCGAATCCTTCTTCATTATCATGCTCATCAAAATCAATATCTAATGTAAATGATGATGGTTCTGCATTATTCTTTGCATCATTAGCAGTTATACCTTTTCCAATAATACTTAAATACATACCTTTTAAGAAACATCATAATCCATAACCACCAGAGTCAACAACTCCAACTCTTTTCAATTCTTCTAATAAATTAGGTGTGTCATCAAGTGCTATTTTTGCTTCCTCAATAACAAATTTAAAAAATTCTTCAATATTTTTAAGTGATTCAAGTTCCGCTCAAATTCTTTCTGATACAACTCTAATAACAGTAAGAATTGTACCTTCAACTGGATTTGAAACTGCTTGATACGCAATCTTTTTTGCATCATCAAAACATCTTGCTAATTCTTCAACAGTAAGTTCATTTTGATTTTCTTTAAATGATAAAAAGAAACCTTTCATAATTTGACTAAAAATAACACCAGAGTTTCCTCTTGCATTCATTAATAAAGATCTTGAAAACGCTCTACCAAGCAATGAAAAATCAGCAGATACAAATTCTTCAATTTCAACAGCGGCATTAGTAACAGTAATTTTCATATTAGTACCAGTGTCACCATCTGGAACTGGGAAAACATTTAATTCATTGATATACCTATATTCATTCGCAATACCGTTAGCACCGCTAATCAGCATTTGTTTGAATTGTGAAGTAGTTATTTTTTTCATTTTTTACCTAATTTATTTGTTGGATTTCAAAGTACTTTATAAATTATATAATAATAAAATTTAATATTTGAAATTTTTAGCATTTTTATGCACTTTTAATGATAAAAAAATATGAAAAAATTGATTTTTTTGCAAAAAGTTATTATTTTTTTTGTATAATAATTTTGTTGCAGGTGTAGTTCAATGGTAGAACATAACCTTGCCAAGGTTGAAACGTGGGTTCGATTCCCATCACCTGCTCCATTAAAATAAAAGCACTCGTTGAGTGCTTTTTTTTAGTTTAAATATCTGTTTTCTGATGTATTTTTAGATTTCGTAATCTCTTTTAGTACTCTCTCATTTTTAATTAAATAATTATTATGTTGATTCACAGATTCAATTAAAGACATTATAAGTCCTAAAAGTGAGTTATGTGAATTCTTTGTTGAATCAGAGAGTGTCTCTATCATTTCAAATAGTCCCAAAAATTTATCTTGCACTATCATTTCAACTTCTTTTCTAAAATTGTCATTCATCATTTTTTAAAATCCTCCTTAGTTCTACCCATTAATAGATTCAATAAAAAATAATTTTTGTATAAAAAAATTGGATTTCTCCAATTTTTTATTTATGCACTTTTAAGAATTGCTTCAGCCATTTCCATAACTTCGTTTTCATTAGTAACTTCACGAGTTGGTTTTTTAGCTCTTTTTTCAAATATCATTTTCTCAGGTCTAATCATAAGGTTAGTATCAAGATATGCGTTTCTAGATTTTTCAGCATTATATCCAACGTCAGTTAAATGGAATTGAATAATATTTTCTGGATATTCATATTCTTCAAATTCAGCACCAGCAAAACCGTATAGTTCAATCGGTGATCATGACTTTCTTTTTCTAAAAATGTGTCCTAATAAATAAACGTTAGTTGGTCTATTAATGATTACATTTTTTTCAATCTTTAATTTTTGTTCTACTGCCATAATTCCTCTATCTATGTATTTATTATATAATATCAAGATAAATTTTATCATTTTTTTGTTAAATTGATTTTCTTTATGTTAGTTTAGATAGATAGTGTTTGTTATAATATAATTATAATAGATATTATTGGAGTGTATTATGGAATTAAAACAAAAGAGTGGACCTGGTGCTGAACCTGCTTTAGAGCAGTTTGGTAGAAACTTAAATAAAGATGTAATGGATGGTAAGGTCGATCCAATTATTGGTCGTGAATCTGAAATTAGAAGAATTATTGAAGTAATTTCTAGAAAGACAAAAAACAACCCTATCTTGATTGGTGAACCTGGTGTTGGTAAAACAGCTATCGTTGAAGGTTTAGCACAAAGAATTGTAGCTAAGGATGTTCCAGATAACTTACAAGATAAGGTTATTTGAGAATTATCATTATCTTCATTAATTTCTGGAGCTAGTTTCCAAGGACAATTCGAACAAAGATTACATGACGTAATCAAACAAGTTAAAGGTTCTGATGGTAAAATTATTTTATTCATCGATGAAATACATCAAATTGTTGGGGCTGGTAAATCTAGTGGCGGTTCTGCAATGGATGCTGCTAACATTTTAAAACCTATGATGGCTCGTGGTGAAGTTAAAATTATTGGTGCAACAACTTTAGAAGAATATAGACAATATATCGAAAAGGACTCTGCCCTTGAAAGACGTATGAGTAAAATCATTGTTGATGAACCTTCTAAACAAGAATCATTAACAATCATGCGTGGTCTTAAAGAAAAATGAGAATTATATCACCAAGTTAAAATCCATGACGATGCATTGGTTGCAGCTGTTGATTTAAGTGACAGATATATTCCAGAAAGATTCCTACCAGATAAAGCAATTGACTTAATTGATGAAGCTGCTGCTAAAGTACAAACTGAAATGCACTCAATCCCAACTCAATTAGATACAATTAGAAGACAAATCATGCATATTGAAACTGAAAAAGCTGCACTTGAAAAGGAAAGTGATATCAGATCTCAAAAACGTTTAGCTGAAGTTAATATCAAACTTGAAGATGCAAAAGCAGAAGAAGTTAAATTAAATGCAAATTGAATTGAAGAGAAAAAAGAATTAAATAAAGTTATTAAATTAAAAGAAGAAATTGATTCTTCTCGTCAACAAATTGAAAAATTCCAAATTCAAGGTGAATTTGCCAAAGCATCTAAATTACTTTATGTAACTATCCCTGCACTTCAAAAAGAACTTGAAAGAGTTGAAGGCCAAATCAAAAAAAATGGTTTAGTTACTGATGCTGTGACTGCTCATGAAATTGGAGAAGTTATTTCTAAAAGTACAGGTATTCCAATTAATAAAATCTTAAAAGATGAAAAAGAAAAATTATTATCTTTACCTCAACAATTACAACAAACTGTTTCTGGTCAAGATGAAACATTGAAAAAAATATCGAACGCTATCTTAAGAAGTAGAGCCGGAATTAATGACCCTAATAGGCCAATTGGTTCATTCTTATTCTTAGGGCCAACAGGTGTTGGTAAAACTGAGGTTGCAAAAGCTTTAGCTAGATTATTATTTGATTCTGAAAAATCAATGGTTAGACTAGATATGAGTGAATATATGGAAAAGCACTCTGTATCTAAAATGGTAGGTGCCCCTCCAGGATATGTTGGATATGAACAAGCTGGAGCTTTGACTGAAGCTGTTAGAAGAAAACCATATTGTGTTGTTTTATTGGATGAAATTGAAAAAGCTCACCCTGATGTTTTAAATATTTTATTGCAAGTTCTTGATGACGGGCAAATTAAAGATTCTCAAGGGCGTCAAGTTAACTTCAAAAATACTATAATCATTATGACAAGTAACATTGGAGCAATGCATATTTTAGATAATAAAAAGGCTGAAGCTTTAGAAGATCTTAAAAGAGAAATGAAGCCAGAATTTATCAATAGAATTGATGATATCATTATCTTCAACCCATTAAAAGAACAAGATGTATTAAAAATTATTAGTAAATTCTTAAACCAACTTTCTGAAAGATTAGCTGATCAAGATATTAAAATTCAATTCTCTGATGAATTAAAAAAACAAATATTAAAAGCTGGATTTGATCCTCAGTTTGGAGCAAGACCACTAAAAAGATATATCCAAAATCACATTGAGAATAAATTAGCAACTTTAATTGTGAGTAATACATTAAAGAAAAATCACTCATACAAAATAAATTACGACCCTGAGAAAAAAGAAATCGTAATTGTAAAGTCTAATAATTTAACTACTGCATTAGATTAGTTTCTTTCAAAAAATCGAATAAGTTCACGAACCACACCATCATCATTGTTGGTGTGTTTTGTTAGGTATCTAGCAACCAATGTTGGAGCTGGACTTGCATTTTTCATTGCGAATCCCCAAGCTGCAAACTCAAGCATACCAACATCATTATCACCATCTCCAAAAGCTATACAATTTTCAGTTGGAATTCCATAATAAGAACTCAAGTATTTAATAGCCATTTTTTTAGATGCAAACTCCGAATTGATTTCAATTATAATACCATCAGAATGATACAAACTTCAAGTTCTAACAACTAATGAAGGGGAAATGTTTTTAATTTCATAGATAATACTATTTAAATGATCAAGATTATCTACATGCAATAAAATTGAAGATATATCAGAATCTATGCATCCTAAATTTTCATCAATAACTTCTAGGTCAGAGTCATTAATATGAAATATTTCCATCATTTTTTCAACTGAGTATTTATTATTGATTGCAGATTTTCATAGTCAGATTTTCTTTAATCCTTCAATAGTAGCATTATTGATATATTTTAACAATGTTTCATTACTTAGAATTTCTTTTAAAATTTTATTACTGAACCCAATTGCAATTGGTTGGTATTGTTTATCTTTAGGGTTCGAAAATAAGGAACCATTTTGATTTACCATAATTGTATTTAATCCAAGTTTTTCATAAAACTCAATTGACCCTCTATAAGGTCTCCCTGTAACTAAACATATACAATGTCCAAGTTTTGAAATTGCCTTAATTTGTTTAACTGAATGTTCGCTTATTTCTTGCTCAGAATTTAATAAAGTCCCATCTAAGTCTATACAAATTAAATGTTTATCAGAATTATAGAATTTATTTGCTTTCGACATTATTTTAACCTCATTGATTTCATTACATCACTAACTTTTTGTGATGCTTTGATTCTAGCTTTTGCAGCACCGTCCAATAATATTTTTTCAACATCTTCATTTGATATGTTAGCAATCCTATTTTGTAAATTAGTAATGAACTCACAAACTACTCGTGCAACTTCTCTTTTGAAGACTCCATAGTTTTCAATATTTGCAAACTCAGTTTCAATATCTGCTATTTCTTTTTTAGTTAAACAAGCATAGATAGCAATTAAGTTCGAAATACCAGGTTGGTTATCAACGTCGAATTTAACACTATTAAGATTATCTGTTAATGCAGTCATAATCTTTTTAGAAGTTACTTCAATTGGGTCCGATAAGAATATTACACCTTTATGATTTGCAGAAGATTTAGACATCTTCTTAGTTGGATCTTGTAAGTCCATTATTTTAGCAGATACTTTAGAAGCATAAAATTCAGGTACTATAAAGTTTTCTTTCTTATATAAGTTATTAATTCTTGTAGCTAAATTTCTAGTTAATTCAATATGTTGTTTTTGATCTTGACCCACCATCACTACATTCGCATCATATAACAAGATGTCAGCGGCCATTAATGCTGGGTAAGTTAAAAGTCCAGTTGGAATAAATTCTGTTCCATTAGCGGACTTAGATGTATTTGATTTATCTTTAAATTGAGTCATTCTAGATAATTCCCCAATTGTTGTATGACACAACATGATGTGCCCTAAAAGTGTATGTTCAATAACATCTGATTGATTAAATATTACAACTTTCTCTGGATTTAGATTTGCAGCTAAGTAAGTTTTTACAACATTGATTTTATTCTTAGCAATATCAATGTCTTGGTTAGTAGTGATTGCATGGAGATCCGCAACAAATACATACATTTGGTATTGATCTTGATATTGCACAAAGTTTTCAATTGCGCCAAGATAATTACCTAGTGTTAAATCATTTGTTGGTTGGATTCCAGAAACCATTATTTTTTTGTTTAATTCGTTATTCATATTTATTATTATATATTAAAGTAATATATATTATTGTTTTGAGTATAATAAAACTATGATTGAAATAAATTATTGCATTGATTCAAGTGAAATTAAGATAGATTTGGATTCTATATTCGATACTATTAATAAGCAAACTAGAAAGACATTACAAACAACTGATTCTCGTGATTTAGTTGTTAATGTAGTTAGTCTTGAGGAAATCATTGAAATAAACAAAACATATAGAAATAAAGATTCAGCAACTGATGTTATTACTTTTTGTTTTGATGAAGCAGGTTTCAAATCACCAATCCTTGGTGAGATCTATCTTTGTTGAGATGTTACTTTGAAACAAGCAAAAGCTTATAATCATAGCATCAAACGAGAAGCTGCTTTTTTATTCATTCATGGTCTATTGCATTTATTCGGATATGACCACATCATTAAAGAAGATGAAGAAATAATGTTTGCTTTACAAGATCAAATATTAAAAGAATGTAAATTTGAAAGGGACTCGAATGACTAAAACTGGTAAGAGATATTGATTTAGAAAATTCCTATATGCATTTAAAGGTATTTTCTCAGCTGTCAAAGAAGAAAAGTCGATGATTGTACACATGATTGTCGCAACCGCTACAATCGCATTATCTGTTGGTTTAAAAATTTCATGATCCGGTTGAATTGGTGTAATCATTTCAATTGGGTTAGTTATTGCAGTTGAATTAATCAATACAGCAATTGAAAACTTAGTTGATTTGGTTTCTTTTGAATATAATATTAATGCACAAAAGATTAAAGATACAGCAGCTGCAGCGACATTGGTAACATCCGTATGTGCAGTTGTAGTAGCACTAATTATTTTTATACCAAGAATTATGGAGATTATCGATGGAAACTATTAAAAAAACCGTGGTTGCAATACTGGGCAAACCAAACGTTGGAAAGTCAACGACTTTCAATGCAATTCAAGATCAAGCGCAAGCAATCGTAACTTACAAACCTCAAACTACTAGAAACTTTATTTGTGGTAGATTAAAATCAAAAAATGAACCTAAGGAATTAATCTTTGTTGATACCCCTGGTTATCATAACCCAAATAATAAATTAGACCAATTTTTAAATAGTGAAGTTAAATTCATTTTAGGGAATGCTAATGTTGCTTGTTTTATTGTTGATGCTTTTAGAGGTCTTGATGATGAAGATGAAAAACTTTTAAAGCACATTAATAATTTTGATTTCGATGGAAAGATTTTATTAATCAATAAAGTTGATAAAGCTAAAAAGAAAACTTACCAACCATTGATTGACAAAGTGAGTGAATTTGCAAAATTTGATCATGTTCTTGAAATGTCAGCGACTGAAAAACTTGGAATCGATCAATTGATTTCCATTCTATCAAATTACTGTACATATGATGAAATAGATGAAAACTTATTTAAACTTCCAAGTGATGATTTTGTTGCAAGAGAAATTGTTAGACAATCTTGTTTAGAATTATTAGATAAAGAAATACCATATGGAATTAACATCATGGTTAACGAATATAAATATGATCAAGAAACAAACTTCCTTAATATTGACGCTGATATCTATGTTGAAAAAGAATCTCAAAAATCAATTGTAATTGGTAAACAAGGTTCAATGATTAAACAAATTGGAATTAAATCAAGAGAAGCTTTATTGGCAATATATGATTGTAAAATTAATCTTAAATTATTTGTTAAAGTTAAGAATGATTGAAGAAATGATAATAACTTAGTTAAACTAATGGGTTATAAGAAAAATGCTACTGGTAACTAAGGGTTACTTACTTAGAAAAACCCCTCACAATGACTTCGACGAAATCATTGATTTAATTAATGAATACGGAATTAAGTTCACATGTATAAGCTTAGGTTCGCGTAAAATAATATCTAAAAATAATTACCATTTAAACGTTGGTAATTTTTTGGAGTTTGAAATATTCCACAGTGAAAATAAATTATCAAAATTAAAGAAAGTAACTACACTTAGTTATTTAGAAGAAAGCAAAAAAGCAAACTATGCTTTATTTGTTATCAATGAAGCATTTGCTCAAATTGATTTAAATCACAAGCGTTGATTTAATCTTTACCAAGATGTTATTTTATCAATGATGCAAGACATTAATGACTATATAACTATCTTATACCTATTAGTTAAAATATATGAACTGAGTGGCTTAAATATTTGTTTTAACAATTGTTTCTATTGTGGTTCTACTAAGTTCATTAAGACTGTTGACTTCAATAAATATCAAGTTGTTTGTAAATTATGTTTAGATCCACAAAAACATAAAGTATTTAAAAAGAGTAATATGATAACTTTCCAAAAAATGCATTCATCAGATCAAGGGAAACTTGTAGATCATAGGATTGAAGATATAGATGATTTAAGAGAATTGATAAAAACTGTTATGACTTTTATATATGATAACCTAGGAATCTTTTTTGAATCATTAAAAACTATATAAATTATTGTATAAATATAGGTAAATAGAATTAGAGGGAAAATGAAAAAAATAAATAAATTGAAAGCAATGAGTTGTTTCATTGGATTAGGGGTGATATCTACAATAACTATTCCGGTTGTTATATCATGTTCAAATAGTGGCAACGGAGAAAATATAACTAATAATAACATAGTAAATAAATCTACAAAAGGCGGCACCCTTTGAAATCTACTTGGTGGATATGAAGGAAGTAAATTCAACGAATTTGCTAATAGATTGAATAACGCTGTAGTTAATAAGCAAAATAATTTAGAAAAAATAGGTCTAATTTTTTTAAGAAATAATTTTTCGTTTATAGCTGATGAAGAAAAATTAACTCTTAATATTGAGATTGTTTATACAGGTGCATATTTCAATGATATAAAACAAAAAGAAAAAGTTAAAATAATCCTAGATTTCGATGATATTGGTGAAACGAAACAATCTTTTAGCTTAAATGGCGGAGTAATAAATTGAACAACTGGTGAAGAACCTAATCTAGAAATCGGCAACAACAAAGAATATTATGAGACAGCTCAATTAGTAATGGAAAAATTTAATTGATATGTAAATATGATTGAATTGACAGTTGATGTGCCACCAATGATTTCACGCATTAATACAATTATATAAAAAAACATCAAGAGATAATCTTGATGTTTTCTTTTGTATTTATAAAACCTAAGCTTTAATGATTGTTCCTGTTGTACCTTTGATAGCTTCTTCAACTTCTCTAAGGTCAGCAATTATAGCTTTACCATTTGGATTAGCTTTAACAAACTCAATAGCTGCTTCTACCTTTGGTAACATACTACCTGGGGCGAATTGTTTGTCTGCAATGTGTTTATGAGCTTCTGCAACTGTCATTTCAGATATTCATTCTTGGTTTTCTTTTCCTCAGTTAATAGCAACTTTAGAAACTGCAGTTAGAATGATTAATTGATCTGCTTTAAGGTTAGCTGCCATTAATGATAATGCAAAGTCTTTATCAATAACTCCATCAACACCTTCATAACCATTTTCAGTTTTAATAGTAGGAATTCCACCACCTCCACCAACAATAACTGTTGTATTATTTTTAACTGCGTTAGCAATAGAGTTCATTCCTAAGAATCCAGTTGGCAATGGACTTGCCACTACTTTTCTAAATCCTCTACCAGCATCTTCAACGATTGTTGAATTTGGGTTAGCAAGTTCAGCTTCTTCTTTGGTTTTAAAGAAAGGACCAACTGGTTTAGTTGGATTTAAAAATGCTTTGTCGTTTTTATCAACTAAAGTTTGAGTTAATAAATAACTTACTTCATTATTAAGACCAATTTTTTCTAATTCGTTATATAGAGCATTTTGTAAATGGTATCCAATATAACCTTGACTCATACCACCTGCTTCTGGGAATGGGATAGTGAATTTATTTTCTTTAATTACTGATTCATTACTAAATGAATTAAAAATCATTCCGATTTGTGGCCCATTACCATGACCTACAACAACTTGGTGACCCTCTTTAATTAAAGAAGCGATTTTTTGAGCTGGAATTTTAACTAATTCTTTTTGCTCTGTTGGATTATTTCCTAAGGCGTTTCCACCTAATGCGATTACAATTATTGACATATGTAACTCCTTATTTCATATTTAATTATATACCTAGTTTTTGAGATAATTCATTTATTGAATAAATGGCATAAAAAAATAACCATTAATAATGGTTACTATTTTTAAAAATTATTTAGAAGATCCGAATTTAATTTTCGGACGTATTACATCTACATTATCGCCGATAGTTGGTTTAACTGTCGAAAACATATTATTTGTATTTGGTCTCACAACTTCTTGAGAAGCTATTTGTTGATGGTTCAAAGGTTGATTCATTTTCATTCTAAGACTATCATGAGCATGTGGTTGATTATTTACTCTTGCCACTTCTTGTTTTAATTCATTTAAAACTTTTTCAAATGTTTGATTTTTAGCAGCATTAATTTCTTCTAGTTGTTGATTAATATTTTTAAATTTAACTTCGAAGTTTAAAGCGTCCTCTCTAATAAATTGTCTTTCAAGTTGTTGGGAAGGTTTTTGCTCAGATTTTAACTCTTCTTTAATTTGTCTCTGTTCATTAGCTGCATTATCTAAATCATTAGAAGGTATGTAAAACTCTTTATTTAAATCAGCACTAATTGCAAGTTCAGGGTTAACTTCTTGATCAATGATAGAATTTTCATTGAACTCTTCGACAAAATTCTCAACTCTACCTCAAGTTGTTCCTTGTTGAAGTTCTTTAATTTTTTTATCTAATTCTGCTTGACGTTCTCTTTGTCTTTGCATTTCTTCTGGCGAAGGAATGAAACCTTTTTCAACGAGAATAGAATTTTCAATTTCAGCAAGTTTGGAAGATTGAACTGTTGAAGTATTTATATTTTCTTCGAAATTATATTGTGCATTACTATTAGTTTCATCAAATTCTTGTTTCATTTTCGAAGCTCTAGAACTTTCGTAATTTGGAAGGTTTTTAAAATGAGAAATTGTTTCTGCAAATATTTCGGCTCTGAATCAATCTTGACCATCTTCGTTGTAATCTAAATCAACGTTATCCGAACTTTTTCTTCTATCTTTAGATTTAATTTTTTTATTTTTTTCATAACTAATATTCTTAGCAATATTTTCAGCTTCAATTCTAGCCAATCTGTTGAATTCTAAATTAGCTTGAACGTTAGATTCAAAATCAGACGGTGTTACTGCATTGTTAGCTGCACTTCTAATGGAAGCACCTGGATTTGCTTTAAACTTTTTCTTTTTAACCGCATTAGTTTGCGTAAGAGTTTCTTCATTAGTCATTGGATACATCCCTCTTAAGGATGTTAATTTTTTATCACTCTGCATTGTAACCTCTCATTATGAAATTATAAATATACTTTTATTATACAATAATTAGCCCATCAATTTGAAAGTTTCCATATATATAATATAAAGCGATAAGCCTTATGAACAACTTTCGCAAATTTCTTCTAGTTCTTCTTTTAAAGTTTTGCAATAATAAAATGTTTTTATCCCTAATGAGAAAGCTCAAATGTGGAACAAACTAAATTCTTGTAATGATGTAACTTTTTTAAAATATACATTTATTGATTGCGCTTGATCTAAGTACATTTGACGGATCGCTGCTGCTTTAATTAACATGTATTGGTCGCAATCGGGTGCTATCTTGTAATATTTTCAATTTTTTCTTATATTTGGCACAAGTGTTGGTAAATTAATTTTCCCATCTTCTTTGTAGAAGAAGTTTTGAATTGGCTCAATTGACTCAGTAGCGTTAATTGCTTTACCACTAGTGGCTGTTGGAGCAATTGCCATTAATTGAGCATTTCTAATTCCTCCGCCTTTAATCTTTTCAGCCAATTCTTTCCACTTATTCATATCTGGTTGATACTTGGTAAGTTTCATCGATTTTTCATTTGCTTTAAAAATAGGTAAAATACCATTAGCTCATTCAGTTTCTCTAAAACTTGTAAATGAACCTTTAAGTTTAGCAAGCTCATGACTTGCTAAAATAATTTCATAACTTAATTCATCAAATATTCGGTGTGTTTCTTCGAGAGCTTCTTGTTCATCAATCGCTATCCCCATTGTAGCTAGATAGTTAGCCATGTTTAAAACACCAATACCTAAGTAACGATATTGTTTGTTAGTTAGCTCAGCTTCTTTGATAGGATATGTTGCTTGGTCAATCGAATTATCCAAGGCTCTCACTACATTTTTTACAATCCTTCGTTTGGTTTCCTTGTCAGCATTCATATAGTTCAAAATATTAATTGAAGCTAAATTACACAAAGCAATTTCTCCAGCTTCATATTCATTAATAATTAATTTCTTTTTATCATCAAGATAAACATAGTCTTTTTTAAATTTTGAAGCCCTTGATGGTAAGACTATTTCACAACATAAATTAGAGCTATTTACATACCTATTTAACAATGAAGCTTCATTAACATTCTCTTCATGAAATAAATATACGTTTCCCGTTTCTGCTCTTTCTTTAAAAAGTAGTGCCATTAAATCACGGGCTGGTATAATTTGTTTTTTAATATTAGATTTTGTTTCATATTCAATATATTTTTCTTCAAATTTTTGCCCAAAAGTTTCTAATAATTCAGGAGTATCTTTTGGGTCAAATAAAGTAATATTTTGATTTGATAAATACCTTTGAATTAAAATGTTATTAATCTTTACAGAATACTTTAATTGACGTGCTCTATTTTCCTCTGTTCCGGTGTTGTTTTTTAATACAACTAATTCTTTGAAGTTGTAATGTCATCAAGGAAAATAAATTGCACAAGCTCCTGGCCTTGTTGAACCTTGATTGAAAGCTTTAATTGTTGCTTCAAAAATTTTTATAAAAGGAACAGGTCCAGAACTAAATCCATCATTACCATGAATGTAACTCCCAGATGATCTAATAGAAGAAAAATCAACTGCGTTTCCACCTTTGTTTTTTGAGTAGATAGCCACTTGTTTCGCAGTGTCCATGATTGAAGTCGAACAATCATCAACTTTTGATAATACACATGATGAAAGTTGTTGATTGATTGCTCCACCATTAAGCATTATGGGTGTTGCCATTGTAGCTTCATGCTTACTTAAAATATCATATAATTCTTTAATCAATTCTAATCTTTGGTTTTTTGGTTCATCTTTATATAAACACATAGCAATTCTAATGTATGCATGTTGAGGTAATTCTAATTTGTTTTTCTTTGTACTATACATGCAATATTTCTCACTGAATGTATATAAAGATTTATATGTAAAAAGAAAGTCTCTTTCTTGAACTATGTAACTACCAATTATTTCTAATTCTTCTTGGGAATAAGAAGTAAAAACATCGTGATTATATTTTTTACGTTTCAGCCCTTCTTCAACAACATCTAGAAAGTTTGGGTATCTTGTTTTTTTAATATTTCAAGCATCTTTATAAATTTTTAATAACAATAATTTTGATGCGATCATTTCAAACTCTGGGTAAAGTCTACTAATTTTATTTGCAGCAGACTTTATAAGTTCGTCATATACATCTGCTATCTTTATTTTTTGATAAAGTTTAATTCTAGTTGAACTTAAAAGTATTTCTGCGAAGTTCTCATTATTATCACAAGCTCACATACAAACACGACGCATTTTAGATACATCATATGGAGCATGAGTTCCGTTCCTTTTTATAACTATCAACTCGTCTTTTGATAGTTCTTGATTACTATTTAACTGAATCGGTTTTTCTTCATTAAATGCGGATTCTATTTCACTTAAAAACTTCTTATTATTTTTCATATTTACCTATTCTGTTTTTTGTGCTTTATTAAGCATATTTAGTACTTCTTCTAAGTTCACATCTTTAGTGTCATCAGTCATTGTTCCAATGTTATAATTTAATGCTTGCGCTTCTTGTTGAGCGGTATTGTCTTTATTGATATCTTTATACATTTTAAATCAGTCAATAATCTCAGATGATTTGTTCACATTATATTTTGGTTCAAGTCCGATTATATGTAATCTTTCATTTGCATATGTGCACATGAATTCTTCGAATACTTCATTGGTTAAACCTGGCACTGGGCCAAATTCTAAAAGAAATTTACCTCATTGTAATTCATCTTTTATTATATCATCAACAATAGTGTAAGTTGTTTCCTCGAATCACCCTGAATTAAATAATTCTGTAAATCCATTTTCTTGACTATTTTTTAAGATATTTATTAATCCACTTATGACCGCTACATGCATATCTTCATCAAAATTTATTAATTTAATAATTTTAGTTATACCAGGAATAGCATCTTTGTAAGAGGCATTGATCATATAAGTAACCATGAATGAAATATAAAATTTCAGTCCTTCTAAAAAGAATATATGGATTAATAGTTTTAATACTTTTTCCCTATTTTCAATAGTATCTTTTAATTCATTATTATTCATCAACTTTTCAACATCATCATAAGCTTCTATTTCTTTATTGATTCTATTTTTAATTTGTTCTATATTATAAACTCTATCAAATACTTCAGTCGCATTTGAAGAGAACATTTCTCGTATGATATGAGAATAACTTAATGAATGAATTAGTTCAAAAAAAGCTTGAGTTTTGAATAAAGCTTCTCATTCACTAGCAGTCACAATTTCAGCCATAACTTTATCAAGACCCCTATTTTGTCCACTGTCCATAAGAGTTTGGAATAATATATTATGAATTAAGATTTCTTGAATATGTTCAGGTAGATTTTTAAAGTTTTCTCTATCATGCATTAATGATATTTCTTCTGGTGTTCAAAATGCTTGACGCATAGCCCGTTCAATTACTTTTGAAAAATTATTATTATATATGTCATATCTTTGGAATCCATTATATTCTCCAAAGAATATTTTTTGATTTTTAAAATCTTGTTTTATATTCAAATTAATTAATTTTGCATCTTTTTTCATTCTATCCCTTATTATCTACTGACCCTTCTTTTACAAATTGTTTATATAACATTGAAAGATCTGAGTTTCTTCTTAAACTCCCATCAAAAACTATTTTTCCACCGTCGAGAATTGTGGCATATGTTGCATACTTTCCAATTTCATCTAATATATGACTTGATAAAAATACAGCTTTACCTTCATGTTGTAAAGTTGTTAAAAGACCATATAATTCGTTTCTTGCACTAGGGTCTAAGTTAGCAGCTGGTTCATCCATTATTAAGATGGAAGGATTGTGAATTAACGCTTGTGCTAATAGTATTTTTTTCTTTTGACCAGATGAAAAACTATCAGGATTCTTATTTGCAAACTGGGTCATATTCATTTTTGATAATAATTCATCAACTAACTTATTTGCATCTTTTTTAGAATATCCAGAAAGCATACTCATCAATCTTAAATATTCTTTTGTTTTTATTTTTTTAGGGAATTGCGCATATTCAGGAATATAACCTATTTTGGCTTTGGCTAAAACATCATAATGTTGTAATCCATCAATTAGTATTTCACCCTTAATATTATGCTTTGAATATGCACCAATAATTGATTTTATAGCAGTGGTTTTACCTGCTCCATTAGCTCCAATAAATGCATGAAATTGACCTGGATAAATGTTAAAATTTAAGTTGTCAATAGCTGGTTTTGGCCTTCCTTTATAGTGTTTTGTTAGCCCTTTTATTTCAATAAAAGGCTTTAAATTTTCGATATTTTGAGCTTTTTTATTAGAATTTATTGTATCAATAAGTTGTTCAAATGAGTCTCTTTTTGCATAATATTCAGACTCATTTATTAACCCATTTTCAAGTAATAAATCTAGACTTTTTAATATTTCAATCTCTTTTTGTTTAGTCATATTATTTGAAGTCCTTTCTGTTGTAAGCAATTACAGTAAAGATTCCAAGGCCTATAAATACAGAACCTCAAAGGACGGCTATTGCTCAAGGGGCATCAAGTTGTACAGCTTTACCAACTTTAATAGTATTTGGGAATTCATATGTTTCATTATTTGTAATTCCGGCACTTGAAAATTCACTTAAATTATAGTTATATGGAAGTGATCTAAACCCAGTAAAAGAAGAAATATCAGTTCCAGAAATAGACATAAACGCAGATACTGGATTCAAATAATTAAATGCAGTTCAGCCTTGACCAGTTGATTCTAATCCATTAGTTTTAAATTCAGTCATAGCTACATCAATTACATAAGAGTAAATATCTTGAATTTCTTGAGAGGGTTTTTCTTCTTTCTTTATAGAGAAATCAGATGTTTTAATAGTTGCAGCTGGTTTAATTGAAGTTCCAGTGTGAACATTTATTGATTCACCAATATATATAAATTTACCTTTTGCATCATATACAAATGGTTTTTGAAATGAATTTGTAGCAAGTGCTGTAACTGGTTCACCTTTAATTGTTAAACCACTAGTACTAATATCTTCATTAATTTTTATAAATAATCTCTTGATTTGAGCATCAGATGGATTTTGATTTAAAGTTGTTACAAGTTGAGGCACAATTGTACAAGCCATTGCACTTACAGATAACACAATAGATGGTAATGTTTTAGCTAACTTAGCGCTATTATCAGTGGAAATACAAATTGCAATTGAAATTAGTCCCATGATCATATAAGCGATAGTAGTTGCACCAAAAATTCCAGCAGCTGTAATTCCACTTGCTGCATATTCATCAAAACCAACTACAGAAAAACCAATAGTACACATAATTGTAATTAATGCTGTATATATTAAACCTAAAATAAATAGAAACCCAAACTTAGATATCAAAATATGTGTTCTTGATATAGGTTTAGAAACAACAATTAATTCAGTTCCTTCAGTTTGAAATTCATGAAATAATTGCATAGACTTGCTAACACCAAATGTTGAAGCAAATATGATTAACATTATAGAAAGTAATATTGGAATAAATCTCATCACTATCACTTTATCAGTACCTTCAAATCATGATGGTGCGATTGATAATAATAGAGCTACGATCATTGTAAGACTTATAATAATGATTGTTGACATTGATTTAACCACTCTAATCAATACATAATATAAATATGATATTAACGGTTTAAAAATTGGGTCAGAATTCACTTTAATTTCCTTATTAGAATTTGTAAAAGTGAAACTTTTTTCTGTGTTTTCCATAGTTTTCTCCTCTTCTAAGTTAATTATATTTTACACTTAATAGGTAATTATACTATTAATTTAGAGTTTATTATCAAAATAATTTTTTAAAAATATAACGTTTAACATAATTTTTCGTTGATTTCATTTGAACAATATTAAAAAAATGATCATATTACAGCTATTATTACACTATCATGGTGTAGTTTGTCTGATTATATGATCATTTCATTGTATTTATTGTCTTGTTTAGACAAAAAAACCATCCTATTGGATGGTTTTTAATGCGCGGCGATTTTCTATTCTCAGCTCCTCGCCTACCTTCGACCTCGCAATGCTTGACTTCTGTGTTCGGTATGGGAACAGGTATTTCCATTGCAGTATCGTCACCGCACTTAATAAATCTTTAAAATCGAATATTATCATATATCTTTTTAGTTTTTAACAATCCCTTAGAACTTACATAAGTCCTCGAATTATTAGTATCAGTTAGCTAAATACGTCGCCGTACTTACACACCTGACCTATCAACGTCGTAGTCTACAACGATTCTTACCCCAAAAGGGAGGGAAGATTAATCTTGAAGTTGGTTTCACACTTAGATGCTTTCAGCGTTTATCCATTCGATACGTTGCTACCCTGCTGTGCCGCTGGCGCGACAACAGGACCACAAGAGGTATCTTCACTCCGGTCCTCTCGTACTAGGAGCAAATCTTCTCAATCTTCCTACGGGCATGACAGATAGGGACCAACCTGTCTCACGACGGTTTGAACCCAACTCACGTATCTTTTTAATCGGCGAACAGCCGAACCCTTGGAACCTGCTTCAGCTCCAGGATAAGATGAGTCGACATCGAGGTGCCAAACAGTGCCGTCGATATGAACTCTTGGGCACTATCAGCCTGTTATCCCCAGAGTAGCTTTTATCCGTTGAGCGATGGCCATTCCATTCTGAACCACCGGATCACTATGACCTAGTTTCCTACCTGCTCGACTTGTAAGTCTCGCAGTCAAGCACCCTTATACCATTACACTCTATACACGATTTCCAACCGTGCTGAGGGTACCGTTGCGCGCCTCCGTTACTTTTTAGGAGGCGACCGCCCCAGTCAAACTGCCCACCTAACACTGTCCTCCAGCCAGATTCATGGCTGCAAGTTAGAGAATCCATACATCAAGGGTAGTATTCCAGTGACGACTCCATAGATCCTAGCGAATCTACTTCAAAGTCTCCTACCTATGCTCTACAAGATGCATAAATTCCCAATATTAAGCTACAGTAAAGCTTCATGGGGTCTTTCCGTCCAATCACGCCAAGAGGGCGTCTGCACCCTCACCAGGATTTCACCGAGTCTATGTTCGAGACAGTCAAGAGATGGTTACACCATTCAAGCGGGACGGAATTTACCCGACAAGGAATTTCGCTACCTTAGGACCGTTATAGTTACGGCCGCCATTCACTGGGGCTTCAGTCGAGAGCTTCGCATTGCTGCTAACACTCTTCTTTAACCTTACAGCATTGGGCAGGTGTCACCCCATATACATC
>JBOFTB010000151.1:0-1206 GCA_051651845.1 Mycoplasma sp.
CAGGTACAACTACAATTAATACAAAGAATGAAATATGGAAAAATGATGTATGGTATCATATTGCAATAACATGTGCAAATGGTAAGACCACGCTATTTCTTAATGGAATCGAAGAAAGTGTATTTGAGAAGGTTGTAAAAACAAAGAATGTTTCATCTATAAAAATAGGCACAAAATCATTTAATGCGAAATTGAATGATATAATTATTTATAGAAGAGCATTATCGTCAGTTGAAATAAACAATTTGTCAAAAGCAAAAATATTGCATTATACGTTTAATGATGATGTTGGTGTATGTGGCATAGAGAATCTTTCAATGATGGCTGACTTTGATGATGATAGAGAAGGTTTGATAACATGGTCTACTAAAGGTGGCGGTAAATATGAGGTAATAAATGATCCAGTTGTTGTAGGAAAGAAATGTTGGAAAATTACAAATCAAGCAAAGACGGCATTTAGCGGAATAATTCCATCAAATGCAAAATTATGTTCTAAGCCACTTGAAATAGGTAAGACATATACCCTATCAGCACAGATATATATACCAGGAAAATTAAGTGGAACGTGGGAATTTCACAGACATGTTAGACACGACGGAGCTTGCGCATCTTCATGTCATCCATATACAACGATAGGCGGACGTAGTTCATTTAATGATTCAACAGAAAAAGGAGTTTGGTTTGATTTTTATCATGTTCTAACTATAACGTCTGGAATATTAGACCCATCTAAATATATATCATGTATGCCGTTCATTACAACCAGTGGAAGTGATATATGTCCAACAGAATCAGAATCAATATATATGAAAAATTACAGATTATATGAGGGAAACTACAATCCAAGTTTTAAGTATAATAACAAGCAAGATTATATATTTGACATGTCAGATTACGAAAATAATTCTGAGGCAAATTTACCATTCCCAATATGGACAACTGATTCAAAAATTGGAAGCGGGTCTTATGATTTTACAAATAAAGGATTGATAAAAACAACAGGTAAGACATTTAATACAGTTGATGCTTTAACGATATCCGCAATTGTAAAGCAAACAAGTCAAGGTGCATCAACAATATTACTGAAAGAAAATACATACAGATTATCTATAACCGATCTTGGCAAAATATGTATAAATTTCGCAGATGCTACTATGTATGAAAGTGCAACATCGATTGTTATTAATGAATGGACATTTATTTCAG
>JBOFTB010000152.1:0-1053 GCA_051651845.1 Mycoplasma sp.
AATTAAATAATGTTATTATTAATGAAGTAAATGCTCTCAAAGAAAGAGTATAATTTATTATTTAATAATTAATATACTCTAATGTTGTTTATTGGTTAATTATTAATTATTAACGTATTGATAAGAAATATTAGTATAAATAATATCACATACTTACAATATATTTATTATCTAATAAATGTTTATTATAAATACTGTAATAATCAATAATCATAGTCTTGATATTACACTTCATATGAATACTTAAATTGAAGTATATTTATTCATTTTATTTATATAATGATACTTCTCCTTGATATTCATATTCATTAATAATAATTCTTTGATACGCATGGAAAAGATGCTTATATAATAAAAATAAGAAAAACAAGATAAATAAGTAAAGAACAAAGTATAATAAGTTAACAATTTATAATTAATTAATTTATTTCGAGGAAGTTAATTAAGTTTGATAATAGTCTTTCAATAATTATTGATATTTATTGTATTATATTAAACATATTAAATGAACTTATCACTTATGAAGAGTTATATTTAATTAAGTTGTTTACATAATTATTATATTATTTTCTTTTATACATTTCTTATTTAACTAATTTTATCAATTATTTTGATAGAATAATTAATGCTTACATCAGAAATAAATTATTTTTAAAAGTATTAATATTTGGTTTATATAAAGGGATATATATAATTGAAAAAAATATGTAAAAATGCATTAATTAATATTTTTAAATAAGTTAGATTTGAGTTAAATATGTAATTTAATAAATAAAAATTCAAATTAAAATAGTTTCAATATGTCAAATAATTATTTGTGAATGTTATTATATAATATAAAAATAAAATACGTTTAAAATATATAAGAATTTATAAATTAATTATCCTCAAAATTTGTTAAATAATATTTTACAAAGTTATTAATATAAAAATATTATTTAATACTTTAACTTTACTTATTCCTTAATAAAATGAGCGAAATGAATAGATGAGTTCATAAACGAAGGAATTAGTTAATTAATAATAGTATCTTATATTGTAATAAACAATTAC
>JBOFTB010000153.1:0-1001 GCA_051651845.1 Mycoplasma sp.
CGCTGAATCATATAAAAAGTTATATGAACAAGAACAAAACTATTTTAAAGAAATGGTTGAGTATGTCAAAAATAGTGGAGCCAATTTTGTTATCTGCCAATGGGGTTTTGATGACGAAGCAAATCATTTATTAATGCAAAATGAGTTACCATCTGTCCGTTGGGTTGGTGGTACAGAAATTGAATTAATCGCTCTTGCAACTGGAGGAAGAATAATACCAAGATTTAGTGATATTAAACCAGAAAAATTAGGAAGAGCTAGAGTTGTTAAAGAGACAGCTTTCGGTACTGAAAATGAAAAGATGATTGTAATAGAAGATTGCCAAGTTAATAAAGCAGTTACCATTTTAGTCAAAGGAGGTTCACGTATGATTGTTGATGAAGCAAAAAGATGCCTTCATGACGCCTTATGCGTTGTACGTAATATGATTCGTGATCCAAGAATAGTTTATGGAGGAGGTGCAGCTGAAATATCATGCTCATTAGCTGTAGCATCAAAAGCTGATGGAACTTCATCTATTGATCAATATGCTATTAGAGCTTTTGCTGAAGCACTTGATCAAATACCAATAGCATTAGCTGAGAATAGTGGATATAATGGAATTGAATACTGAGCTAATTTAAAAGGTTCACAAAAGAAAGACAATAATCCCTATTTAGGAGTCGATTGCACAAGAAATGGTACACTAAATATGAAACTACAACATGTATACGAAGGATTTAATTCAAAGAAACAACAATATCAATTAGCGACCCAAGTATGTAAAATGATACTTAAAATTGATGATGTAATAAAGCCACATGATTTCCAACAACAATAAATAGTCTATAACAATTTAATTTTTAAAAAATGCTAAAAGAAGAATTAATTAATATTGTTTTTATTAAATTATAATAATCGATCTCGTAGTTGATAATTCAAATATTTCACATAATATATTAATAGCAATCAAGTTATTATCTTATTAATTATTAATATAATAATAAATTGTATTATCTATC
>JBOFTB010000154.1:0-1408 GCA_051651845.1 Mycoplasma sp.
GAGTTGATGCTTACATAACTAATGTAAATTGACCTTGGGAGAAGAAAACAGATGCACATATATCAGTTGGAGCTGTATTTGCTTTTCAAGTATGAGAAGGGAAAAATCATGAATACTTTTATGAAAAAAAATGGGCAAAAAGCTTCCCTGAGCAGACTGGTGTTGTTAATTTTGACGAAGAGCACTTCATTTTGCAAGTTGGCTTAGATAGTGGTTGAATTGTATTATTTAAAACAAGTGTTGATAGTAAATTTATGCAATATGATGAATTATTAACTTGTAAGCCACATAAAGATCGTGTTATGGGTTGAGCATTAAATCAATCTAAATCACTCGTCTATTCTTGTTCAACTGATAAAAAGTTGATGATGGTTGATATGAATAACCAAAATACTATTAGTGAAATAGCTGAAAGTATAGCAGGGTATACATTTTGATATTTTGATAAAAAATACGATAGATTATTCCTTACTAACGAAACTGGAGTCGTGTCTGTATTCTTAACTGATTCTATTACACCGTTATTTGTTATCAATGTACAAACTCATACTAATCATGTGATTAGAGGATTTCATATTGACCTAATTAAGTACTATATTTTTACTGCAACTAATAAAGGTGATATCTCTGTTATAGATTTAGGTTTACCAGGGAAGGAAAAGTTTATGAAAGAATTGACATATTTTGGAGGGAATGTCGAAATTAGAATAATCAGATATAATTCAGAGAATAATGAACTAATAACAGGAGATCAATTTGGTAAAATTACAATCTGGAGTTTAAAAACAGGGCAATCAATTTACGGATGGCAAGCACATGACGGAGCAATTACTCAAATGTATTATAATGAAAGAAATAGAGTAATAATGAGCGCAAGTAAAGATAAAAAGATCATTTGTTGGAAATGACCTGATAAATGGGTAAATGATGAAATACAAAAGTTTGAGGAGAATGAAATCAAAAATATGAATGATACAATGGCAATGCTTAAAATCCAAAAAACATGATCTAAAAACCCAGAAGATAGTGATTCAAGTGATGATAGTTTATGAGGATGGGATATAAGACCATAATAAATAGATTATTTTAATTTTATTTTTGGAAAAATTAAAAGAATTATCATTAGTTAACTAAATTTACATATATATATTAAGATAATGATATTATATGCTCATTAAGATGTAGAAGGTAGTATAAAATGGTGGAGGAGGAGAAATATTAATTTATGGTGATGATTGGTGTAAGCTCAATAAAACTCCCTACAATTAAATGTTTCCGTTGCAATAAAGCAAGTCAGATAAAAAAAAGCTTCATATTAAAATGGATTAGCAATCAGTTATGCCAAATACAATAAAAGAACAATAATAGCCAATCCATTTAGTATCAAAAAGCTTAAAGAAACTCAAAT
>JBOFTB010000155.1:0-2024 GCA_051651845.1 Mycoplasma sp.
AATTTATTTAAATTGATATCAGCAAAGAATAATCAATTAAAAAGTTTCTCCAATAAAAATTAAATAATATCTCAAAAAAATTATCCTAAAAAAAAATAATATATTTATAATTTTAGAAATATAAAAATAAAAATAAAAATATCCTTAAACTAGTTAAGATTTGTTTATGCTTAAATTTACTTCTATTATATTATAAAAAGAAAACTCCCTATAAAAAAAAAATCACTTAAATAATATACAAATATTATCATAATATATAAATCAAATTTTATTAATAATTTCCGATAACATATTCATATTTTACAAAATAATTTTATTTTATAATAGTTAGTTCAATTAATATATTAAGTAATATCTCCTATTTATCAAAAAAATATTTTTTTTTTAAAAAAAATATATTGTTTTAAAAAAATTTGTATGCAATGAATGGGATATAATCTTAATTTAATTCCAATTTTTTCAATAATTATTTTGTAAATAAATTATTTTATTTTTTTAATATTATTATATATATTATCAACCATAATAAATTTACACAAAAGGATAATTAATTTAACAATAATATATATTTTTTTTCCATAAATATCCGATATTATAATATATTAAATAATTATTTTAAATATAGAAATTTATTATCATTAATTTAAAATATTAATATTATAATAATAATAATTAAATCAAAATGTGCGAACATTGCAGGTTTATAATATAGGTATACCAAATTTCTTTTCCACATAATTTTATATTGTTATCTTTTTTGTATATTTATAATATTTAATTCCAGGTTTTGCATTTCTTCTCTTTATGAGAAATCATCCAATGTTCAATTAATATGTTTGATATATTATATATTTATCAAAAAATTATATTTTTTTTTAAAAAAATTATATTATATTTAATTCCTGGTTTTGCAATTTCTTCTCTTTATGAGAAATCATCCAATGTTCAATTAATATGTTTTAATTAAAAAATTATATTTTTTTTTAAAAACATTATTATATTTTTTTTTAAAAAAATTATATTATATTGAATTCCAGGTTTTGCAATTTCTTCCCTTTAAGTGAAACCATCTAATGTTCAATTAATATGTTTTTATTAAAAAATTATTATATTTTTTTTTTTAAAAATTATTATATTTTTTTTTTTATAAAAATTATTATATTTTTTTTTTATAAAAATTATATTATATTTAATTCCAGGTTTTGGAATTTCTTCCCTTTAAGTGAAGCCATCTAATGTCCAATTAATATATTTTTATTAAAAAATTATTATATTTTTTTTTTTATAAAAATTATATTATATTTATTCCAAGTTTTGGAATTTCTTCCCTTTAAGTGAAGCCATCTAATGTCCAATTAATATGTTTTTATTAAAAAATTATTATATTTTTTTTTTATAAAAATTATATTATATTTAATTCCAAGTTTTGGAATTTCTTCCCTTTAAGTGAAGCCATCTAATGTTCAATTAATATGTTTTTATTAAAAAATTATTATATTTTTTTTTTTATAAAAATTATATTATATTTAATTCCAGGTTTTGCAATTTCTTCCCTTAAAGTGAAACAGTCTACTGTTCAATTAATATGTTTGATATATTATTTTTTTTATCAAAATATTATATTTTTTTATTCATTATAAAATAATATATTAATAATATGCTCAAAATATTAATCAACATAATTCTATTTGTATTTCATTCATATTCAATAATATATATTAGAAGAAATGGAAGGAAGAAAGAGTTTCCGCGAATAAGCAAAAGAATTTAAAGACAAAAAATTATTCTATCTTAATATTCAGATAAAAACCAATATAAATATAGGAATTAACTAAACGGAAAGAAAAAACAGAAAAATGTTTTATTGATATGGCGAAACTAAACATATAAAAGCGTATTCGATTTCTAAAATTATAAATATATTATTTTTTTTTAGGATAATTTTTTTGAGATATTATTTAATTTTTATTGGAGAAACTTTTTAATTGATTATTCTTTGCTGATATCAATTTAAATAAATTTAT
>JBOFTB010000156.1:0-92510 GCA_051651845.1 Mycoplasma sp.
AATATAAAACTACACTTTAAATATTAGAAAATTATAAAAAAATACCCAAGCTCGTTAAAAAGCCTGGATATTTTCTATCCATATTTATCTTAAGTGTTATACTTTAGTTAAGTGTTGCACTTTAGATTTCATTTTAGGAAAATGTTCATCTAGATATTAGGTGAACATTTTTTATTCGTGAATTGGTTTTATAAACTTAGCAGGATTACCCGCATAAATTGAATTCTCAGCAACATCTTTGTTGACAACTGATCCAGCTGCTATGATTGCATTATTACCTATTTTTACGCCAGGTAGAATTATCGCGTTTGAACCTATCCAAACATTATTTCCGATGATTATCCCATCAAATATTAATTCGTGCCTTCTAGATGGATTTTTGTGATGATTAACAGTAGCTAGAACAACATTGTGTCCTATAAGTGTTCCTTCACCTATTATAATTCCACCTTGGTCTTGGAATTTGCAACCTGAATTAATAAAGATATTGTTAGATAAAATGATATTTTTACCAAAATCTGTATTGAACGGCGGGAATACTCTTATACTTGGATGAATTTCATAGCCAAATAACTCACTTAGCTTTTTAGTCATTTCTTCTTGTGTGAAATATGTTGTATTTATTTCCATACATTTTTTTATAGATTCATATGTTGAATGATTTAAGAAATCTACAATCTCTTGCGAATCGTATATAGATTTATTAGTTTTTAAATATTCTCTATATTTAGTGATATCCATATTATCTTACCACTAGTCATTTAGGGTCTATATGCATTGGATTTTTAGGGTCAATTCTATCGGTGTATAAAATTCCATCTAAATGATCTATCTCATGTTGTAAACATATTGATAATAACTCTACTGCTGAAATTTCTATTTCTTTACCGTTCAACAAATCGAAAGCCTTAACAATTATTTTGTAGTTTCTTGGAATATTACCTTTAACATCTTTAGGAACACTTAAGCAGCCTTCACCATTTTCAATAAATGAATATAATTGACTTTTTGCTTTGATTTCTGGATTAGCCAATAAATATTTATATTCTTTTGTTCCGTCCTCAAAGTGAATATAAATTATTTTTTTTAATAAACCCATTTGAGGAGCAGCAATTGCAATTCCAGGTCTAATACCATTTTCTTCTGCTGTGCCATCATAAGAAGCATCTACATAAGCCATCATTTGATGAATTATTTTTTCATCATTATCAGTTATTTCAGCAACATGTTCTGACTTTTGTTTTAATAGCGGGTCTGAATCTAAATAAATTCATGATTTAAGTGGTTTTAAATTTACCTTTGGTTTTATTTTTTTTAGTGTTGATGTCATTTCTTATTCTCCTAAATATGTGCTTTTACAGTTTCAATAACTTCTTTAATTGTTAAATTAGAACAATCTATAATAATTGCATCATCCGCTTTAGCTAATGGCGCAATTTCTCTATTGTAGTCTCTATCATCGCGTTCTTTTATATCTTTTGATATTTCATTTATTGTTTTCGAGTGGATTCCAAGATCTTGATTATGTTTAAAAACTCTATTAGCTCTAACTTCAATACTAGCATCTAAAAATATTTTTAGATTAGCATTAGGTAATACTAACGTTCCGATGTCCCTACCATCTACAATTATATTCTTCTCATTAGAAATTTTTTGGATGTTCTTATTAACAAAATTTCTAACATCCTGATAGATGGCAATAACACTAGCAAGGCTTGAACATTCTGGACTTCTAATTGTATTAGTTACATCTTTTCCATTTAACAAAATAACATCAATTGATCAATCGATGTTTATCATGTTAAAGAACTCTTTATTAAAAATACTTGGAATTTGATTAGTGAGTTTATTCTCAATAATAAACAAAGCTATGCATCTATATAAAGATCCAGAATTTAAATAATTAAAATTAAGTTCTTCAGCTAATAGTTTAGCTATGGTTGATTTACCAGAACCGGCAGGCCCGTCAATTGCAATATTGTATATCATATTTTCTCCTAAATATATGTAATAACCAGCATCGTTAGAACGACAATAATACTAACAATGAATAATAATAATGTTAAATAGTAGAAATATTTTAAATCTCTTGATGGACTAATTTTCTTTGTGGAAACTCTATTGTCATAAACATCATTTTGTAGTTTAGATTTCACACCTTCTAAAACAGTATTCAGAACTTCTAAATCCTTGGCAGATGTCTCTGGAAAATTAACAATTCTTTCCTTGATTAATTTAGATTGATTTTTAATGTTAGCAAGTTCTAAATCTTGTGTTCGGAATCTTGATAAAACTTCGTCAGAAAGGTTTCCATCGGAATTAAGTAAAAAATAATTTTTTTTCAATTTTTCAGCTTCATTAAATTCTTTTTCAATTTTCTTTAATAAATCATTATTTAATCCAGCTATTTCAAGAGATAAAGAATCATATCTTTTTGAGATATTCATTTTGAAATTTTGAGTTTGAGAAAGATCGATATTAGTACTAATATTTGTTAATATAGATTCATCGATACTGTTGATTGAGCTCATTAGTTTTACAAGTTTTTTATCATTAGTTAAAGGACTTGAAAGCTTTAGAGAAATTTTCTCTATTTCATCTCTATATTCTCTTCATTTTTCAGTTCTTTTTTCAAATTGCTTGTGATTACTCATGCAATTATTATAACTATTTATTTTTTAAAGGTATTAGAAATTTGCTCCATTATCTTATCTATTTGATGCGAAGAGAGTGTTTCTTTATTACTTGAAATTTTAATTACAAATGTATAAACACAAGTATCTTCTTTATTAAATACATCTTTAACACTACAATGAACTACATTTTCAAGTGCTAAAACTTCGCTAATTTTAGTCTGGATATTATCAGTAATTTTGAATTCAACATTGTGGTCTCTTTGAACGATTGGGAACTCACTAATTGGTTTCAATTTCATATCATTATTTTCATTGACTAAAACGTCCGTATTTATTGTTGCAATGTAGACATCTTTTTGGATATCATACTTTTTAAGAGTGGTGGTTCTAACTCTAGCAATATAACCAATAATTTCTTCATTTTTAACGATGGCAATAATTTGATTACTATACACTTCCGGAATATCTTTTTCGATAATTTTAAAACTGATTTCTTGATTAATGCTTAAGGCTAGATTTTTGATAAATGATTTAATGGACAAAAGATTTAAATTAATCATAGATTTAGTGATGTTGTCTGAATAGAACGGTTTGTTGAATACAATTGATAAATTGTTGATAAATTCTTTATCAGAAACACATATAGGTTGAGTTTCAAAAATATTATATGATTCTCTCTTTCTGTAGATGTTATATTGAATAACTTTTAGCATCTCATCGAATAAACTGTATCTTAAGACTTCTCTTCTTTTGGAAATCGGATTCGCAATTTTAATATAATGATTGTGATCAAAAAAATTAAATGAATTAAAATTCTCATTTGATGCAAGGTTATATGTTTTAACTTCTAGCAACCCATTGTGAACTAAAAAATCCTTTAACTTTAAAGTTCTTGAATTTGTCAGAATTGAATTCGTTTCTTTCATGCTAAATTCTGGAGATTTAGCTTCTAGTTTATTAATATCAACAATTTTTAATGCTTCTTCAAAAACATCAAATTCATTATTTATATCAATTCTAGATGGGTGAACATAATATTTATCTTTTTCAAGATAAGGATTCTTTTTGAAATTAATTTTTTTAATACCGATGAAGTCAAGCATATCTTGAGTTTTGTATGTAATAACATCACCTTTAACTTTTGAAAAATTATAGGCATATTTAAATTTTATATTTTTTGACTTTAAATAATCACAAATACTATTGAATGTATGCTGAGTAATTCATGGTGAATATGGCTTTGAAAAGAATGCTTGAGCTTTAGTCTGCGTTTTAAGTGCAAGTGCCGTTCTTTTAATTAATTCTGAATTGAAGTTTGCAACTTCAATATAGATACCTTTTGAATTATCAAATTTAGTTGATTCACTTCCAATAATACCAGCAACATTTATAAGCTCATTTCCATTGTAAATTCCAATTGATCTTTCTGGTACCAAATATGTCTTACCGTCCAATGCTAAGAATTCTGTTTCTTTTGAGACTGCTTTGATTGCCAGTTTTTTTAATTCAAATGAATCTGCATCATAAACATGAATTGGGTTACCGAAACAAATAGTGTACAAACTTATCAAATCTAAGAAATTATTATGAACTTTATAACCAGAGCTCATAAGAACTTGTTTTTCATGTCAATTTGGTTCATATTTAGGTAATTTCGAAACATGGATAATGCCAAAATCAGACGCAATATTTTTATTGAGTTTAATTTCCATTATTGGTTTTTTGTATTCTTTCGATAATTCAAGATCAACTGTATTTTCAATTTCTAGTCCGAAACAGAGTTCATTAACTAGTAATACAATTGCGTTTAAATCACTTCTATTACTAGGGATGGAAAGATCATAAATTACATCATCATTGCTAATATATTTATAAATTGCAGTATCGCCAAGTTTTGCTTTGTCTAGTAAAACTATTCCATCAGAATCTTCAACATGCATATTTTCAATTCCTATTGTTGTTAATTCTTGGTAACCACAAAGCATTCCACATGATTCAACACCTCTAATTGGTCTCTCTTCAATCACTCTTCCATCAAGAAAAGATGTGCCAACTGGAGCATAAATTGCATACATATTCGCTTTAATGTTCTCTGCTCCACAAACGACTGTAACTATAGTGTCTTTTGTAAGTTTTACTTTTGCAACATTTAACTTATCAGCATTGGGATGTTTTTCAACTTCTTCAATATATGCTATTTGTAAATTTTCCATCGGATAGTGTGAGAATATATTCTCAACTTCTATCCCAACTTTATTACATGTATTTGTGAATTCAGCATTACTTATCTTTTTGAAAATTGGATTGAAGCTGCTTAATAATTTTTTACTTACTAACATTTTTTATTACCTTTTGTATTGTTTATTAATTTCGAAGTCGTTATTATAGAAATCCCTGATATCAGAAACACCGTATTTTAGCATCGCAATTCTTTCAACGCCAATGCCTGCAGCGATACCAGTTTGAATATCCATAATGCCTGCAAACTTCATAACATTTTGATTTAGCATCCCAGCTCCAAGAATTTCTATTCAGCCAGATTGTTTGCAAATAGAACACCCGTTATTTTTACATCTTCAACATTCAACATCAACTTCAAAACTAGGTTCAGTAAATGGGAAGTAACTTAGTCTATATCTAACATCCAATTGTTTGCCAAATAAATGCTTAATTAATCCATCAATAATAAACTTTAAATTAGATAGATTTAGACCTTTTTTAACTCACACAAAATCAACTTGTGTAAATTGATGCGAATGAGTTGCATCATCTTCATCACGACGATACACATTACCATAAGAAAATACACGAATATCTTTACTTGATTTTTCTTTTTTCATTACAATGGCACTTGTGGAAGTACAATGAGTCCTTAAAAGCAAATTAGTATCAATATATAAAGAATCATGCATCTCACGTGCAGGGTGATTTTTGCCAATATTTAAAGCATCAAAATTATATTTATCTTTTACAACTTCATTCCCTGAAACTAATTGAAAATTAAAGTTTTGCAAATAAACAATTATATCCTGAATTGTAGAGTTGATTATATGGTGAGTTCCACTATTAAATGTGTTAACTTCAAATGATAAATTATGTTTCAAATTCATGTTAGGATCTTTTGTCGTTAGTAGATTATCAATTGTATTTTGAATTAGTGTTTCAACTTCATCTTTTATCGCATTAATTTGTAACCCAAATTCCTTCTTATCTTCAGCAACTTTTAGCTTTGCGTAAAGTGGTGCTATATACTTCTTTGTGAAAATATTTTTACACTCAATTATTTTTTTCTCATTATCACATTCAGATAATTCTTTCTTAAGAATATTTATATCAATTAAACTCATTATATTTTCTCTCCTTTATTTCCATATACTGATTTATTTTTAACATTGTATCCACGCTTTATATAGAATATTGATTTTGCTATTAACAATCCACTCAGGAACAACATTGTAGCACCGACTATGATGGTGACGATTAGGACTCAACCTATTCAAAAAATATAAGCATCTTTTGAGTATAAAGAATCTTGGAAATTCAGTACATAAAATGTTATAGAAAGTGTCAATAAGGTGATTCCTAATAGAAATAAAAGTGAATGTATTCCCAGGTACCTTGAATATTTAATTTTATTTTTGTTTTTCATTAAGTATTCCTTTGTATTTGCCGTTGGCATTCATATCATAATTATAAAATAATTTATGTTTATTTTTATTGTACAAATTAATTATTTTAGTTTCACTTTCTTCGGAGATTTTTTCACCAGCAAGATAAGCATCAATTTCAGAATACTTTAGACCTAAATCTTCTTCATCTGATTGATTGTTTTGAAGTCCAGCTGACGGCTTTTTAGTTTGTAATAAGTTTGGTAATTTATAGTGCTCAGCTAAGGCAAACACATCCCTCTTTAAGAATCCATTTAACATGCAAAAATCAGTTCCGTTGTCGCCAAACTTTGTGTAATATCCAATGTATAGTTCATCTAAATTAGAGTTCCCGATAACCAATGCTTTATTAGTGAATGCAGAGTCATATAAAAAGGTCATTCTTAATCTTGACTTTACATTTCCATTTGCATGTGCAGAAGTTTGTCCTGTTGTTTGTTTGAATGTTTCTAAAACATTATTTAAATTTACATAGTTTAAATTTACACTACATGATTTTGCAATTTCTCCCGCATCTAATCTATCTGACTCTTTTGATTCAAGATCTATAAAATATGCAAAAATATTTTGCGGTTCTAAAACTTCACAAAGCATTGCAAGGCTAACAGCAGAATCAATTCCTCCACTAATACCAATAACAACATTTGTGATATTTAGATCTGATAAATATTTTTTTAAATTCGAAATAACTAAATCTTTATGTAATAAGATAGATTCCATTTTATTCCTCGTATTGTAACTCAACACTATAAATTCTAATAATGTCGCCTTGTTTAGCACCTAACTCTTTAAGCTTAGCTTCAACACCAACCGTTTTTAGTTTTTGATTTAATCTAATAACATTATCTTGTGTATTAGTTGGTATTCTATGAACTCAATATTTTAAGAATTCAGATTCTACTTGTCAAATATTCGGTAGAGGCTCAGAGATATGTAAAGTTCTGTCTAGCAATTCATCTGGTTTGTATCTTTTTTCAAATTCGATAATATGAACTGGATCTTCAATTTTTCTTTTTTCACGAATTTCTTTTAAAAGTTTATATGCTTCATCAACAATCACTTGCATGTTTTCACCAAGTCCTGTACTCGCTTCTAAAATCTTCACATCTTTGAAATGTTTTTTAAATTCTTCTAATTTTTCTTTTGAATTTGGAGCATCCATTTTATTTGCGACAATTAGCATAGGTTTTTTTATTAATTCTTTTGAATATGCACCAAGTTCCTTCATAATTGTTTCATAACTTTCAAATGGATCTAGCGCATCTTCATCATCCATAGATACCAAATGAATAAGCACAGATGTTCTTTCAATGTGTCTTAAGAAGTCATGTCCCAAACCATGACCTTCACTTGCACCTTCGATCAAACCCGGGATATCAGCGAATATTACTTTTTCATTATCAATAAAAATTGTCCCAAGTATTGGAGTTAAAGTTGTGAATTGGTAATTAGCTGTTTTTGGTTTTGCAGCAGATATTTGACTAATCAAAGTAGACTTACCAGCATTAGGTAATCCAACAATACCAATATCGGCGATATGTTTAAGAACTAATCTACATTCTTTAACCTCTCCAATATCACCTCACTCGTACATACTAGGAGCTTTATTTAAACCAGATTTAAAGTGGAAGTTGCCATGACCTTTTAATCCGCCTTTACATATTACAAAGCGTTGACCACTTTCACTTATATCTACAATTTGTTTATCTGTTTCAACATCATATACAACAGTTCCTACTGGAACTCTTACATATACATCGTCACCATTTTTACCGATCATAGTTTTGATTTGACCATTTTCTCCATGACCTGCAGAGATGTGTTTTTTGAATTTTAAGTACTGTAAAGAGTTCTCGTTGTGATCACCAACTAGAATGATGCTTCCACCATTCCCTCCGTCACCACCAGCAGGTCCCCCCATTGGAACATGAGCTTCTCTTCTTCAAGAGACAATCCCATTTCCTCCGTTACCTGCTTTAAATAAAATTTTACACTGATCTACAAACGCCATAATAGTAAATTATTATATAGTATATATTAGATAACTAGTCTTTTTTATTCTTTATTGTGTGAAAAGAGGCTAAAAAAACATATTTTAACCGATATTTCAAGTGTTTTATGTGAATAACTTATAAACTTACCACTAATTACTTAAGCTTCATAATAAAAATAAAAAAATAATAATGGTTATGAATTTATTGCATAGTTTCTAAAATAGGGTATAAAAAAACCCAGGTTCCCCCGGGAAGTAACTATGCATACAATATACTTATACCGTAAATAATTACAATGTTCATTAAGTAGAAAAACTACCCACAACATCAAATATAGCTTCATTATGAAGTATGCATATTTATTATAATCAAAAAATAGCTGATTTATCAAAAAAATCTTGCTTTAGGTATTTATTCAATATAATATTTACTATGAGATTACGTAATGACCCAAAAGCTAAAATTATTTTAGAACAAAACAGAGAAATATATAAAGAATGAAATGAAGGAGATGAAAAGATTGTTTTTGCCAAAGTATTTGGCAATTCAAACCCAACTTATTTAGAAATAGGAATGGGGAAGGGACAATTTATTATTGGGAATGCAGCATTAAACCCAAATATCAATTATCTTGGACTTGAAAAAAATACTGTAATATGTTCAAAAGCAGTTAAGAAATTTCTTTCACTAGAAAAGAAAATATCGAACTTAAGAATATTAAATTTAGATGCATCGAAATTATTGCAATATTTTGAACCTAATTCAATTGATAAATTATTCTTAAACTTTTCAGATCCATGACCAAAAGCCAGACATGCAAAAAACAGATTAACTAACCACAGATTTCTTGAGCTGTATAAATCAATTTTAAAACAAAATGGTTTAATTGAAATGAAAACAGATAATGAATCACTATATGCATATTCATTAGAGGTTATCCAAGAATCACCTTTAGTCGAGCTTATATATACAACAAATGATTTATACCGAGATATAAATCATTCCGATAATATTGGCAATATTGCAACTGAGTATGAAGAAAGATTCTCCAAAGTTAAAAATATTAATAAAATTATTTTTAAATTTAAATAGTGTTTTATTTCATTTCGTCGAAATATTGTGTCATTCTTGATTGAAGTTCATTGAATTCTATATCACTAGTCATCTCTTCTGGTTCAGGCTGCGGAATCCCTGGGACAGAAGCTTCCATTTTTGTTTCACTTCTTTCATAATAATTAAACAAATTATTTGAGTTTGCTTTTAGTTTATAATTAGCGATATTTTTCATAGTTATTTTTAGACCAACCTCAGAACCTTTTGCATCAACACTAATTGTAGTGTATATTAAAATATTATCTTCTGAAATATTGAATCATCCAGTAATTGAAACATTTTCAACTGGCATAGATATACCACCTTCCATTTGAATTCCATTTTCTTCCAAAATTTCTTTTGTTTTTAAAAGATTATTAGTAAAATTTGTTTTCATAATTTCAAATTTTTCACTAGTAATTTTGTCCTTAAGATATTCTGATGGTGCGTATTCAAATTTTTTCGTTTCATCCTTTGAACCACTTTTCGTTTCTGAACAACTTACAGCTAGCGGAATCGCCACTGCAGAAAGAGTTGCCATCGCTCCGAATGCTCCTATAGTTTTTAGTAAATTAATTTTTTTCATAATTTCCTCCATTTGCAAATATCATATACTTCATTTGTGGCACCATTATGTCAAGCACAATATATTTTTGAAAATTCTTATTATTAAATGGTATAATAATAGATTACATTAGGAGAATTTATGGCTACAAAATGAACAATTAAATATAAAGAGAAAACTTGCAATTGCTTTTTTGAAGGATATCTCTCACATACTGCAAGAGTACTTTTAAGGTTTATGAATAATGAGGAAAAAGTTAAAAACTTTTTTGATTTAATTGATAGTGAAACAATCATAGAATATATTGATGCGCAACATGCTGTTTTAGATAGATTACATGCTGAGCCTGCATTATATAATTTGCTACTTCAATCATTACCTACAGATGAAAATGAATTTAAAAAAATCACTTGAAATAAACCAAATTCAGATAAGAAATTTGGTTTCATAATTAGCAAGTATTTAATTGTTCCATTACTTGGTTTTCATGTAAGAAGTTCAATTGCAAATGATCCAATTAATTTCCACTATAAATATGAGGAAAATAATTGATCTGTATCTTTCTTCTCAGAAAGGTATATAACTATTAATGAAAGGCTAATAAAAACGGCTATTGATGAGAAGCTAATGCAATCACTAACTAGCTCTGATTTATTAGATAATTATTTGAGTAAAAATAATTAGGTAGCATTATGAATATATATGATTTTAAAATAGAAGATAACAAAGGGGATATTGTTGATTTTTCAAAGTATAAAAATAAGGTTTTATTAATTGTAAATACGGCTACAAAATGTGGTTATACAAAGCAGTACTCTGCTCTCCAAGAATTATTTGCAAAATACCATGATAAAGGCTTTGAGATTCTTGATTTTCCATGCAATCAATTTTTTAAACAGGCCCCTGGTAGCGATGCCGAAATTGAACAATTTTGCACACTAAATTTCAAGACAAAATTTGATAGATTCACAAAGATAGAAGTCAATGGTAAAAATGAGCATAAATTGTATAAATTTTTAAAAGAGAATGACAATGAAAAAAGGGGAGTGAAAATTAAATGAAATTTTACTAAATTTTTAATAAGTTCTGATGGCCTAAATATTAAAAGATTTGACCCCGCAGATAAACCAGAAGATTTTGAAACTGAAATCATCAAATTATTGAAAAATATTACATAGACAATTTTAAGAAACTATTTTCATGCATGTCTATTTGTTTGGAATAGATAATTATATTCATAATGTAAATGGAAATGAATTATTTCTTATCTACTGCCAACCTTATTAATGAATTCATCGATGGTATAAAAACCAATTTCAATAGTTGGTTCACACTGCATATAGTATTTATATTCTGGAATTATTTTCAACTGAGACACGCTATTTTAAATACATAGGCATCTAAAAAATCACACAAATCCCTGTTTCCTCACATTGCTAGTATGGTATTATGCTTAAATGAAAATGGAACTATTTGTTTTATAGTTAATTATTTATTAAGAAACTTATAAATTAATTATTCGGTATATACTTTTGCCCACTTTTTCTCTTGAAAAATGATTTCTTGTTAGATGTAACTAAAAAAATAATATAATATATATATATCTATATAGCAAATATGTGTGACTTTCACAGCAAGCGATAATTTTAGGGAGAAGGTTATGACTAATAAAAAACATAAAATTTTGATTGGAGTATTAGCAGGTGTATTGATTGCTGCAGGTGGGGGGGTTGCCGCTTGATACTTTCTTCAGGATACAGCCGAAGCAAAGGGCGAAACAATTACATCAATTTCAGTTAAAGATGATTATGATAAAAAACAATCATATAGCAAAATCACAAATAGTATTATTAAAGATTGAGACTCTCAAGATCTTGATATTGAAAATCTTCAACAATATATAATTACTTCAAATTTTCCTGCAGATGCCAAGCTTGAGTGAATAGAAGTTAAACCATTGGAAAAAGAAGATACTTCAGGTAAATATTTTTTAAACTTTAGTTTTTTAACTGATAGTTATATGTTGAGCAATAACACTATTGTCCATAATACAATGACTTTTGAATTCCAATTAGAATTTATTAAAGGTCTATCTTCTGACTTATTGCCAAAAGATATTAAAGAACCAACTATCCTAAGTAGGAATTTAGCTCAAGTTCAGTCCGCTTTAACAAGTGGTCAAAGTGGCGGAAGAATAAACCAAAAAGAATTAGAAGTGTATGCTGATGTGGTAAACTTCCCAAATAATGTTGTTTTCACACTTGGTAAAGTTACTACCAATTATGCAAACGAAAAAGTGAATCTTGAAATCAAAGCCGATAAAACTAATAATGATGATGGTGAATTAGTACAGAAGGAAAAAAGTTTCTTTATAACTATCTCTTGTAAACCATATGAAATATCATATATTACAAACAATAGTGAATATGACAAAACTATGAATCTTAGCCAAGCATTAGAATACATTACTCCAAACATTGCTATTGATGACATGAACATTAATGTAGAAAATTTGAAAAAGTATGTAAATGTTAATAACTTTCCAAGTGATGTAAAATTTACATATGATCCAAGTGCTTTAAACAAAGACTATATTCGAGATAAGGTTGAAATTGGAATCACTGCAAATAAAACATTTGATGATAGTGGATTTGTAGTTAATGAGAAAAAGTCTTTTAAATTTACTTTTATTTGTAAAAGAGTTGAAATATCAAATGTTAAAAATGGTGGTACAGGTTATGATAACACTTTAAATGTTTATGAACATTTAAGTTTATTAACTTCTGAAAAAATAGAGCCTGGGCAGCCCATTAGCAACAATATACTTGAAATGTATGCCAATATTAAGTCGTTCCCAAGTGGAACAATTTTCACTTATGAAGGGTATTCTTCACAACATATTTATGAGGAGCCAGTTTTAACTGTTAAATTAAGTGCAGATCAATCTTATGATGAAGATGGTTATATTGTTGACCCTGGTTCAAAGGGTTATGAAATTAAGTTTAAAGTTAAAAAATGTCCCGAAGTAACTTTTACGAAGAAATCTAATGTAGAAGGTATTCAAACTATTGGTAAAACAAGAAAAACTTTGATTGTAGAGGGTACAGAAAATAAAATTAATTTAACTCAACTTATGAGATATATTGATATTCAAAATTATATTCCCGAAGGGGAAGAAAATGAAACTGAATTCAAATTTAACTCACTTGATAAAATAACTCAGACTACCGGCAGACTTTCTTTTGATTATCAAAATTATTATGATAAAGACGGATTCCTTGTTAAAGATGTGCCGCAAACAAAAATATTCACAATTGATATTACACCGAGTTCTTCAACCAGTGCTGTAGCAACTGAAAAGGGAGCTTCAAGAAAACTTACACTTGAAGAAGTAACAGAATCTCTTGGAAATCCGAAAGAAGGGGATGCAATTGACTATCATAATTTAAAAGAATTTGTGCAATTTGCAGACCTACCTGAAGATGGTGATCTTCCAGATGGTGTTTTTATCACATATAAATTTAATGGCTTCAAAAGAGAAAATGATGATTATGTATTGAGCATTAATCTTTCTCATTCATTTGATGATGATGGTGACATAGTTACTGATAAAAACTTTTTAATTGCATTATCAATGAGGTTAAAAGAAACAAATGTACAACCTGGAGTTGACTTACCAGAAATCAGTAATATCCATAACTTTAAAAAAGATATTCTTAAGAATGGATCTGCTAAAGAAATTGATATTGAAAAATTACAAAAATATACCATTATTGAAGATCTTTTTGAGGGAGCCACAGCTCAATTAAATAATGTTGAAATAATATATGAATTATCAGATAAAATAATTAGCGCTAAAACTACTTTTACATTTTCAAAATCATGAAGAAATGATGTATTAGTTGATGATGTTGTTTTTGACTTTGAATTAGATTTCTTAAAGGTTGAACAAACAGCTATAGAAGCAAATGTCAACCACCCTTCAGTATTCACTGCCAATAGTTTAAAAGAATCATTATCTTATAATAATGGGGTCATTGACAAAGACTCGCCAGCTTTTGCACAATATTTTGATGTTGTAAATTTACCAAATGATGCAACTATAACAATGGGAGATATAACAAATAAGAAAAGCAGTGATGTTTTAACTGCTGGAACTTTAGAATTTATCTTAACATCCGATAAATATTTAGATGAAACTGGTGAATCCCAAGAAGGTTCTAAGGAATTCCCTATTTCTCTTTCTTATTCCCCTATTTTAGATATTGAAGACCAGAATGTCAAGGGATTTGCTTGAGGGTATGAAAATTTAATACCAGAAATAGAAATACCAAAAGAAATTCAAACGATTGATGCTGAGGCATTTAAAGATAATAAAAACATTGAATCAATAATTTTTGAAGACTTTAATAATATAACTATGATTGGCGAAGATGCATTCAGTGGTTGTAGTAATCTTACTATTGACTTAGTAGTCGCTGATGGTGTAGAAGCATTTGGTGATAGAGTGTTCAATGGTGTAAAGGGTAAAATATCTGTTCCATTATTATGAGATGATGAATTAACCGGATGAGTTGATGGTTTTGATGGTTCATACATAGTAAGAGATCGTGGTCAATCTACATATGGTACCATCGGGGTAGATGCCTTTGTAAGTGGAACATATGATTCTAGAATGGATCATGTACAATGAAAAGAATTCTTATATGGCAAAAAAATAGATGAAATTGGTGAAAATGATACAATCGATGAATATGTATTATCTACATTAGTAAAAAAAGGTGCACTAGATACTTTCCCTATTGGAACTAAATATACAATGGAAAGTGGTAGTAACGAAGATGGCAAAACTCTTTTTGTGTTAGTTGCAAGCAATTGTTACAATGAAGATGGAAATACATTAAGAAAACCACTATATCAAAATGTGCAAGTGGACTTCGCAAATGTTGATCATGAATTATTTAAGTTCAATCCAGCTAATGGGACAATTTATGGCCTTGCTGATAACTATACAGAACAAGCAAGTTGAAATGATGGAAACATTATCATCCCAGAAAAACTCCTTGATATAGATGTAGTTAAAATAGCTGAAGATGCATTCAAAAAATATGAAGATATTAAGTCTATAACAATTAATGGAAAAGTTAAAGAGATTGGCGCAAGTTCACTAATTGGACAAACAGTTATTCTTTCTGAAGAAACGCAAGCTTCAATAGTTAGTGTTGGCGAAAGAGCTTTCGAAGGAACAACAATTGATTCAATTAAATTTGGCGCTTCCCTTGAATCTATTGATGAATACGCATTCTTTAACTCAAAAATAAAAGAAGTTAGTTTTGATGCTAATTCTAAAATAGTTAGAATTTCTAATTATGCATTTAATGGATGTGGATTCTTGACAAAAATATCAGCCCTACCAAATTCAATTAAAGAAATTGGAGCTGGTGCATTTGGTAATTGTTACAGACTTTCTGGTGATATCATTATCCCAAGTGGTGTTGATAAAATTGGAGCAGAAGCTTTTTATAATTGTGCTAGCATTGATTCAATTTCAATCGATGGTTCAAAATCATATGGAGATGAATGATCTGTTGGTTATGATGGAACAATTATTAAAAGATAATATTTTGTATTTATAGCTATAAAAAAACTTCATGCAATATGAAGTTTTTTATTATTTTAATTTATTAAATGACATTTCCCAGAAGTTGTATTCGTAAATTGAACAATTAACAAAGATATCTATAATATGCTTCATTTCTTTTTCGGAGTAATCTGAAATTAATGATTCAAAAAGTGTAATAAGCACTTCGTTTCCTTTACTATATGCTTCAGAGCTATATCCCTTTATTCAATCACCATAGAACTCATGATTAATAGAAGTTGGATTATTTTCTATAATTTTTTTAGCGATAATTTCATAGCTATATGCACAAGCTAGGATTGCAGCAAGAATTTCAACCTCTGTACCTTCATATGCAATTCTTAACATATATGATGTATATGATAAGTTGTCAAGCGACATTTTAGTAGCATCAACTTCTTCTTGGGTAACTTGAAACTTACCCATATATCCTTTGTGGATATCCATTTCACCATCGGTCAATATATTTATATACTTTGAAAATAATTGAATAGTATCCAAACTTTTTGCCTTGGCGATTCCTATCGCAAAAACCTTCGCATATTCTTGAAGGTATAAATAATCCTGAATGATATAGTATTTAAATACATCTTTATCTAAGAGGCCAGTTTCTATTCCTCTAACAAATTGATGTTCATTATACTTACCCCAAATTTCTTTTGTTGCGTCCATTAATAGTTTAAATTTCATTATTATCCATCCTTTAATATCTCTTCAAGAGATCTATCATCATTTTCATATATTATATGATTATTTCCATACGATTTAAAACTAAAAATATTTATATGATGTTTCAATCCAATCATATAACATTTTGTATATAAATCTAATCCATATATTTTTTGGTGTTTACTAATAAATGGTTTACTATAATCATAATTACTTGAAATATCTTGTATGGCACTTTGTTTATTATTATTAAATTTATCTAATTCATCTCGATATTCAAAATAGTGCATCCCTTTTGTTGGTTCATAGTTTCACATGAAATTAAAGAAATGGCCAAATATAAATATATGGTTAGGATACATTTGCATTAATTTAATTTCATACTCTTCGAATGACTTATATCCAAAGAAATCAGTTTTTAACTTTTCTCTAGTAAAAATTGCAGCCGGTGATCCATTAATTACATCACCGTAACCAACTAATGGAACTTGTTTTGTTTTTAATCTATAATCAACCTTGTTATTATGCTCAGAAACCTTTCACATTGGGTTAAACCAACCATGACATATAAATATATTATCAGTCATAAATATAACTGGTAAATTTAGAAGCCTTTCTTTATGAATTTTGGTTTTAGAAATGAAATTTCTTTCATGATTCCCAGATAAGAAAACAATATTATCATGAGTGTCTATTCAGCTAAAAATTTTTATTAATAAACTATCCATTAAATCAATATCTAAGAATTGATCAATGATGTCGCCATTAAGTACTAATGTATGAGAATTATTATTTGCATCAAATTCAGATGTTTCAATAACTTTAAAAAAATCTTCATTTAAACCATGCGTATCACTTATAACAAATATTTTATTCATAACATAATTATATATGATTTGTTTTTTTAGATTATTAAAGGAGCATTATATGTACAAAAAAACCATTCAATAATGTTGAATGGTTTATATGCTTTAAAATGGTGGAGCCTATGGGGATCAAACCCACGACCTCCTGAATGCAAATCAGGCGCTCTATCAGCTGAGCTAAGGCCCCCTGGTAGTCGTAAATGGACTCGAACCATCGACCTCTCCCTTATCAGGGGAGTGCTCTAACCAACTGAGCTATACGACTGTAAGTAACATTATAATTATACCTATGAATGCATTTTTTTCAATACTTATATTAAAAAAATACGATAAAAGTTGTATTTTTAGTGATAAATAGGTAATTATTAATGTTTCTTGAGTGTTATTAGATTAAATAATCGTTTAATTTAATATTAATGAATTTATTTTTTGATTCTTTAAATGTTTTAGTGATAACAACTTCCCTATTAGTATTTTTAATCGCGGGAATCTTCTCTAAATCTTCATTAGCAAAGAATAATAACTCTGATTTTGGTTGAATATAATGAAGTAATCATATTAAGTTTGAAAGGTTAGAATATTGCATTTCAATTATATTTGCATTTTCATCATATCAAACATAAGCACCGGGGTTAGACATAAATTTAAGCCCTTCACACTTATACATTGCAATTGTTTTTTCAATTTCGTCATTAGTTCTAACAATTCCGATGCAGTTGTCATTACATGAAGATTCTATCTCTCTAATTAGATTAACTTCTGGTTCATATCAAACAATTAGCATTGGAACTGGATACATTCCAGGAATATATTCATATACTAACTTTTTAGTACAATCTACAAGTTCTAATTGTTTATAGATATCTCAGTTGATAGTTTGTAAAACAACGCTATCATACTCATCTTTAATTTCATTGATTACATGTTCCAAAAGACCAATAGCTTTCTTTTGTCCTTTATACCCTTCATCAGTCATAACAGCACAAATGTTTGCAAGTGATATTTCTTTATCATTATCAAGTGCTTTCTTTGTTTTCACTCCAACAAAGGAAACTAATTTTTCACCGTCAAATAGTCCATAACAAATATTCAAATCTAATATTCCTAAACTATTGTATGTTTCACATTTACTTTCTTTGAAAGCTTGTTCATATAGATTAGTCACTTCTTGTTTGTAATCTGACATTCCTTTTTTAATTTGCATAAATACTCCTATCAATTTTTTATGTTTTTAACATGGTATCTTTCAACCATTTCAACTGGATAATACGATTTCTTCGACTTCGCTAGCTCTTCGATACCAGCATCATCTTCTCTATCCATATACTCTACTGATACATTATGATACTTTAAATTTTCAGTAATAATAAATTGGTATAGACCCCTAATATCACGCTCAGCTTTTTCAATAACTATCTCACAAATATTTTTCCTTAAATAACAAAATGTTAATGCAACAATTTTATCATCAATATAAACCACTGTTCCGAAGTATTTATCAGTTTTAATAAACTCAAAAAGTAGATATTGTTTGTAGACATCGATTTCATATTGTCTATAATCTTCATGATACTTTTTCATATGATAATCTATGAATATGAAAATATCTTCCATGTTAACTTTTCTAAGATCCTCAATTCTAATATTATGATTGTCTTTTATAAAAGCATTGAGATGATTTCTTTTCTTTTGTAGTTTTTTGCCACCAAATGTTTTCATTTTTTCAATTTCATAAATATAGTTTGAAATATAATTCATTTTTACAATTTCAAATTGATCAAGCTTGAAATCAAGAATCATTTGGTTAGTAACATTTGAAAATGTAATATTATCATTTCCATTTAAAGAAATTAAATCTTCTTTAATTTGAGATTTCATTAAATCAATATTTGAATTATCATTATAAAAGCACGTTGATGCCCTTCATGTTGCATCTTCTTCACTTCTAAATGATTCACCATATCTCATGTACATTATAATGCCATTATCAACTATTCTGTATTTACATTTAATGTCATAGTAAACTCATTGTGCTATTGCTATAGGGGAAAAGAATTCTTTTTTAAAATTACTATTATCAATTTGATTATTAAGTTCGAGATAAGTATCTCAATTTAAGTCTACTAACATATCAAACATTGTAGCACTATAAATTGTTTGTGGCAAAATAATAAATAAAAAAAGACACATTGCTGTGTCCTTTTTTATTTTCAGTAAAACGGTACTAACGTTTTGTAAATTGTGGGCTTCTTCTTGCACCATAAAGACCGAATTTTTTACGTTCTTTAACACGTGCATCTCTAGTTAATAATCCAGCAGCTTTTAACGGCTTTCTGTATTCATCACTAGCGTTTAATAATGCTCTCGCAATTCCCAATCTAATCGCACCAGCTTGACCTGTAAATCCACCACCAAGAACTTTAACTTGAATGTCGAAAGTTCCAGTTGTTGAAGTGATCTCTAATGGTTGGTTCATGTATTGAATAACCAATGAGTTCGGAAAGAAAGCTTCAGGAGTTTGACCATTAATAGTAGTTTTACCACTACCAGGGATCATTCTAACTTTAGCAACGGAAGATTTTCTTCTTCCAAGACCTTTATATTCTACGTTTGCCATTGTCCCCTCCTAATTTACTTTCAATTCTACAGGCATTTGAGCCTCATGTTTGTGATTAGCATTTGAATAAATGTGAAGTTTAGTAATCATTTGACGTGAAAGTTTGTTTTTTGGTAACATTCTTCTAACAGCGTTAGTGATTAACTCTTCGCTGTATTTTTCGATCATTTCTTTACCACTTCTTCTTCTAAGACCACCCATATAATGTGAGTGAGTATGTCAGAATTCATTCTTAGCTTTATTACCTGTTAGTATAACTTTACTAGCGTTGATAATAATAACGTGATCACCACAGTCGATGTGCGGTGTTCAGATTGGTTTGTTTTTACCTCTTAAGGTATCGGCAACTTTAACAGAAAGTTTTCCTAGAACTAAATCGGTTGCGTCAATGATGAATCATTTACGGCTAGCGCTAGCTGCTTCCTTTGTTACCATAGTTGTTTTTTGCATAATATGCCTCCATAAATTGTTAATTTAAGGAAAAACTGAAAGATATAACCTTTTTATTATACTCTAAACTTTTGAAATAATTAAGCATATTTCTATATATTCAATTAAAAAACTTGCTTTTGTCTTGATTTTTAACCCAAGTATCTAAAATTACATTAATTACCTATTTTCATTAATATATAATAAAGATATTGTTTAAAAGGAGTATTCGATGGATATGAGTATTATGGATATAGTTGTTCTTTGTATAGGAATGGCATCAACAACAATAACTTCGGTAATGTATTTACCACAAGTTTATAAAGTTTATAAAACAAATGAAACTGCAAGTTTATCTTTACCAACATTCTGTGGTTCATTTGTAGCTTCATGTTTATGAAGCTTATATGCAATATTAATGTTGATCAATGGTTACCTAATCGCTACTACTGGGTCTGACCCATTAATTGCAGCATTACCAGTTTTAGTATGTAATGTTATCTTAATAGTTTTAATGTCATATATCATTTATAAAAAAGTTAAAAATGATAAGACTGCTAAATTAGAAAAACAAAATGCAGAATCAAATATAAAATAATTATTATATGTATTTAAAAAATCCCTATAGTTGATAACATGAAGTTAATCAATTATGGGGATTTTGTATATTTATTAAATCTTTAGTGACTAGTTTTCAGAATCATCATTAAGTAATGAGTCTAAAATTCCGCATGAATTAACCATTTCTAGTTTTCATCCGCCAGTAAGTTTACTACCAACATAAGCTTCAACACCAGAAATAACTTCTTCTAACATTGCATAGAAATCTTCTTTTGCGTCAATTTCTTCGTCAGTAAGTTCTTCATTTTCAGTATAGCTTCAAACAGTTGCTAAAGCCTTTTTGTAAATGATTTCTAATTGATCATTAGAATAATTTTCAATTTTACATTTTGTCATTGTGTACCTCTTTTATGTGATTGTACACAATTAAATAGATAATAGTAAATATCATTACTTTCTTATGGGATATTTTCATTTCAGGCATTGTTTATATTAAAAAATCCGGATTGCTCCGGATTGATTGTAAACTATAAGCCATGTTTTGTACTCTTACGAGCGCTAATTATTTATCTAAGTTATTGCTAACCTCAATATGTACCTTCGGTTAAGTACAATATCGTTCCCTGACCAAAATTTAGGTTTCTCGCTTGCGGTGTTTACCAACGTTTCATCCTATTAATTGCTTAATAGCTCGTCTCTGTGGCACTTTTACAGACATCATATCCACGAGGGATAATCTATCGGACGTCATTAATCAAATGCTATGCTTTATTAATTATACATACAACAATCACTACAACCATCACAGGTTGTGCGAGCATGGACTTTCCTCTACAAAAATTGCAGCAATTAGCCGTTTACAAATATATTATAAATTTTTATTATTAATTTTCCCAATATTTAATGTTTTGTACACTCTAGGTTCATTAGATTTTTTACGCATCCCAAATTCAATTGCTCATTTTTCAAGAATTTCTGTAAAGTCTTTCAATTCAGTTTCTCTAATTAAAAGACCTTCGTATATTTTTTCAATTTCATTTTTATTTAAATTATCAAAATCAATATCAGTTGGTTCATTATCAGTAATATAATCTGACAAGAATTTAAATAGTTGATCATATAGTTTTAATAACTTTGGTTCTGGTTGAGATTGAAGATTTAAAGTAGAAGAAATTTCCTTAATGGTTTCTTCAACATTTGTAGGCTCTTTTTTAATTTCAATTGGAGTAATATTTACCTCATTTAAATGATTAAGATTTGCTTGTAAAATTTCTCTTTGATCGTTTGTTTTTGGTTTATTATTATGATTTCTGGCAACTGTGTTTTTGAATATATCATCTTGCATAAAAATATTTTCATATTTCTCTAATAGTGACTCACTATTGACATTTACATTCAATGGGTTGATTGGTGTTTTTTCTTCTGGTATATTAGCTAAAAATTCTTCAGCTTTTGCTTCAATAGATTTTTCTTCCCTTGGGTTGCCTTCTCTCGTCATATGTACAAATTTTAAATCTTGCATTTTTTACCTCGTTTGTATAATTATACCAAATCATATAATCTTAATTAATGTTTAAAATAAAAAATATGGCTTTCACCATATTCCTTATATATTTTTTAAAATTTTAAGCTAATCTAGTATTAGCGAATAATTTTTCATAGTTTTCTAATGAACCATGTTTTTTGATTCTGAATTTATCTTCAATAATAGTTGGGATAACCATTAATGCAGCAAATAAACAAAGAACAACAAATAACATTATTCTACTAATGATACCTTCTTGTTCACCAAGGAAGTATTCAAAGTTTGAAAGAGTTCCTGTTTCTGAGAAGTCTGCAACATTTCAATTGTTAGCCTCAGCTATTTGTTTAATCACAGAATTCGGATCAACAGTTGAGATTATCGTAAACTCTTGTCCTGATGGTCCGTGAGTATATATGAATGCTCCAACTCCATCAGATCAACCATCTACCATTAGATGAGAAAGCATAAATACATTAACTATTACATCAAGGAAAATCATCAATAATACGAATCCAATAATAATTGATGAAACTCATGCAGTTCATACGAAATGCTTAGATTTTTCGACTTTAACAAAGTTTTGTTTTCTGTTTCTAAGTCCACCGGTAATTGGCAACATGATGAACATAAATGCAAATACCGCTGTTCAAGTAGCCATTAAGTCAGAGAATGTATATAATTTATCCATTCCAGAACCATATAGTGAAACACCAGCATCTTGATAAGAAGGAGATGCAACATATCCTAATGAACCAATAAGTGTGAATAGAATAATTACTGGTACAGATACTACTATTGAATAGTAAATACCAACCATAGGTTTGTTAGGGTTTAATTTATTTAAATATCTCTCAGATAAAGGTAATTCTCCTTCTCTAATTAGATCTTCAGTAAATCTTGGACCTCACATTGCAAAGGCATTAATAATTCCAAAAATACCAATACCAATAGCTAAGTTAATTACACCAAATAATCAACCAACTTCTTTAGCGGCTAATCATTCTCCAATTCCAAATAAACCACCGTTACCAGTAACTGACATTGAAATTGCAATCATTAAGTAAATGAAAGTAACTAAACCTAAACCAAACACGATTGCAGTTGGTGTTCTTTTTGGTTCTTTCATTTCTGATTGTAAACCAGCTGTAGCATAGAAACCATCATATGCAAAGAAGATAGCTCCAATTGCAATAAATATTCCTATACCAGGTGACATAAATCCAAAGTTTGTTGGATTTGAACCTGAAGTAATACCTTGAATGTTATCAGGGATTACTGGGCCAGCACTAACTGCTGCTCCTTGATCACCAGCAACTACAAACCCTAGAATCATTACGATTGCTAATGGTAAGAATTTAACTGACATGATTCCCATATTCATAATGTTTCCCGCTCTAGAAGAACGCCCAGAAACAAATACAAAGAATGCACATATTGCAAGAGAGATTATAGTTCAGATAGCTCAGTCGCCACCAGTACCAAATGAATTAGCACCATAGATGTCTGTGGTACCCCCTCCAGTAAATGCACCTACCGCATCTTGAATCGACATGATCGCATAAAGCGGCATGAAGAAGTAAGTTAACGGAAGATAAATGTAAAACATAAAGTTTTTAGATGCTTTATAAACAGCACGTGAGTTAAAAACCTTACATCATCCGATTAATGATAAATTATCATTCCTCGCACTTGCGATTTCAACTAAAGCAAGTGCCATCGAGATAACAGCAAACGCAGCTATAAGTCATGCAAGAATTGCAAATACTAATGAACCTTGAGAATATTCTAATACACCTTTAGCCTTAAAGAATATCCCAGCCCCAATAGAAGAACCCATAACGATAAGCATTGCAGAGAAGAAACCAATTTTTTTATTTAATGGTTGTGCTGCAATACTTGGCGTTTCACTAGGAATCCCAGATTGTGTTTTTTTATTTTTTTTCATAAAAAACCCTGACCTTTCATATTTTAATTATATAGGTATTTTCTTTTTAATTATATATAAATGCCTTATCGGTGAAATTTGTCAATCTCTCATTGTCACTGCTAATTATATAAATGAGAATAAAATATAGATTTTCAATGTAATAATTGGGTTAAATAGGAAATAATATTCCTAGTTTTCTATAATATGATAGTATTTACTATGTATATATAATATTTTAATGAGGTCTCATGAGAAATAAAATAATTATTGGTAATTGAAAAATGAATAAAGATGCCAATGAAACAAAACAATTTTTTGCAGAGTTTAATAAAACTGCAGTTGAATTAAAAGACAATTTAATTTATGGTGTTGCTGTTCCATCTGTGAACATTGCAACAGCTGTTGAATTAGCAGCCAATGGATTACAAGTTGTGGCACAAGATGTTTCACAACATGAATCTGGAGCATATACTGGAGAATGTTCAGCTAAAATGTTAGCTAGCAATTCAGTTAAATATGTAATTATTGGTCACAGTGAAAGAAGACAATACCACGGTGAAACAAACGAAATCATTAATGCAAAAGCAAAAGCTGCAATTGCAAATGGATTAGTTCCAATCATCTGTGTTGGTGAATTACTTGACGAATACGAAGCTGGTAAATCAAAAGAAGTTATTAAAAAACAAATAACTGAATCACTATCTTCATTAAACCATGAAGAAATAGTTGTAGCTTATGAACCAGTATGAGCAATCGGAACTGGTAAAACAGCAACGTTTGAATATGCACAAGAAATGTGTAAATATATTAGAGAATTAACAAGCGAAAAATTATTAATTCAATATGGTGGATCTGTTAACGGAGACAACATCAATAAGTTATTAGAACAAAATGACATTGATGGTGCATTAGTAGGTGGAGCTTCATTAGAAGTTGCATCATTTATAAAATTGATTCAAAAATAGGAGAAAAAAATGAAATTAATCGACAAAAGAACAAAATTAATCGGAACAATCGGTCCGGCTTCATCTAACATTAACGTTATGCGTGAATTAGTTAGTGAAGGTATGACATGTATTAGAGCTAACTTTAGCCATGGTGACTTCGAAGAGCATTTAGCTAAATTCGTAGTAGCAAAAGAAATTGAAAAAGAAACTAGAATTCCTATTTCAATTTTATTAGATACTAAAGGACCAGAAATTAGAGTTGGTAAAATGACTGATGGAGCGCAAGAAATCGTTTCAGGTTCAGAAATTACAGTTCTTACAACTCCGGATGCATTCGCAAACCACTTAGGTACTGCAACTGAAATATCTGTATCTTATAGAATGGATAAGGATGTTGAAATCGGAGACCGTATTTTATTTGATGATGGTAAATTAATCACTAAAATTACTGACTTAGACAGAAACAAAGGTATCATTAAAGCAAAAGTTATTAACACTCACGTTTTAAAAAATAACAAAAGAATTAACTTACCTGGTGTAGACTTCTCATTACCTTTCTTAGCTGAAAAAGATATTAATGATATCAACTGAGGGATTGACCAAGGGATTACTCACATTGCAGCTTCATTCGTTAACAGTGCAGCTAATGTAAAAGAAATTAGAGATATCTTAGTTGCTAGAAAAGCTGAACATATCCACATCGTTGCTAAAATCGAATCACAAACTGGTATCGATAACATCGATGAAATTATTGAAGCATCTGACGGTGTAATGGTAGCTAGAGGAGACTTAGGTTTAGAAATTCCTTACTATGAAGTTCCATACAACCAAAAAAGAATCATTAGCAAATGTCGTAAAGCTGGTAAATATGTTATCGTTGCTACACAAATGTTAGACTCTATGGAAAGAGTACCTCAACCTACAAGAGCTGAAGTTAGTGATGTTTACTGAGCAACTGAATTAGGAGCTGATTCAACTATGTTATCAGGTGAATCTGCATCTGGAAACTTCCCAATCGAATCTGTTACTGTAATGTCTACAATTAACATGAGAGCTGAAGGTGAAAAATATAAGAGTGCTCAATACTTAGAAGATATTAAAAATTTCTATGAAAACTCTATTAAAGATGAAAGAAACCAAATCGCTTATGAATTAGCAAAGAAAACAGCTAGTGGTGAATTCAAATATGCTGTTGTATGTTCAGAATCTGGTAAATTATTAGAAACTATCGCACAATACCGTCCTAACTGTTCAATCGTTGGTGTTGTTAACAAAGAAGTTATGATTAGACAATTTGGTATTAGCTACTCAATCTTCCCATGTATGGACTCATTAAGTTTATATGGTGAAATAAGAAAAGATCCATCTGCATCTCACAAAGCATTAGACGCTTACAAATGTAGTAAAGGAACTAAATACTTATACATTAGAAGAAACAAAACTATCGAAGGAACTTACTAGTTTTAACTGATAGAATATATCGAAATAAATATCCTCAGTAATGGGGATATTTTTTTATACTATTAGAATAATGCTATCAGTGTTGCAGATAAAAAGTACCACCTAATGGTGATACTAATAATTTTATATTTAGTTATATTAAATATTATTTTTAATGAATTGCTTGATTTCTTCGCCCATATCAGGATCACGCAGAGCTAAGTAAATTGTAGCTTCAACATAGCCTTTCTTTTGACCAATATCAAACCTTCTACCAGAAAATGGTGTGGCAACCATTTTCTTTTCCTTATTTAAGGTTCTAAGCGCATCAGTTAATTCAATTTCATTTCTAACATCTTTTTTAGTCGTTTTTAAAACATCAAAGATTTCAGGTGTTAAAATATATCTTCCAGAAATAGCAAAATTACTTGGAGCATCATCTACATTTGGTTTTTCTACTAAGTCATCAATTTCTATGATGTTTTCTTCTAATTTCTTCGAAGGTTTAATGATTCCATATTTATCCACATCAGATCTATCAACCTCTTGAACACCAATGACAGATGTTTCATACTTTTCATATGCATCAATACACTCTTGTAGAGCTGGTTTTTGCTCTGGGGTAGTTACTACTATGTCATCACCTAATAACACTGCGAATGGCTCATTATTGGCAAATTTTTCAGCAGTTAAGATAGCATGTCCAAGACCTAATTGCTCTTTTTGAATGACAAACTGAATATTCATAAGATCAGCTGGTTCATTTATTAACTTAAGTTCTCTCATTTTATTTTTTTCCAATAGAATGTCATTAAGTTCTTTGTTGTAATCAAAATAATTCATAAGTGTATGTTTATTTCTTGAAATTATAAAAAGTAAATCAGTGATCCCACTTTTATAAGCTTCTTCAACAATCATATGAATTGTTGGTTTATCAATAATCGGAAACATTTCTTTTGGAATAGTTTTAGACGCTGGTAAAAAACGGGTACCATACCCAGCGGCTGGGATTACAGCTTTTGTGATTTTTTGCATTTTAATTCTCCTGCTCTAATTTCTTTTTAAGTTTAAATCATATTTTTTCAATAATTGATACATCATAATATGAATTATGTCATTTTTTTTCATCAAATGGTATTTTCATTGTATTGGCAATATCTCTCAATGATACATCATCAAATTTTTCAATTCTGTGAACTTTACCTATAAGTTTAACTATATCAATTAATTCATTTTCTAGTTTCTTATTCAAAAGATAAGATAACATTTCAAAGTAATATAAATTACCTTTATATGCAACTAGTGTTTCCTTACCAATGAAGTTTTGAATTTCGTAAATAGCACCACTTAAACTAATACCTTTTGATTTGATCAGTTTTTCACTAATTCTTGTTCTTTGTTTAAATGATTCAGAAAGTTCTAAATTGGGATTATTAATAAGGATGTTTAATTTACTTATTAGTTTATTACCACAATACTTCCTTGCACTAAATTGAACAAGAACATTGGCATTGATCGAGAAGTTTGTAACTTCCATATCAAAGATAATTATGTTATTAGGAAGTTTCATAGTTACCTACTTTCCTTTGTTAAATAATAATTCTATAAATAGAGTATAAAACAATTGTTTAGACATATAACGAATTATATGTGATTTATTGTTGAATATACTTTCACCATTCTCTCTTACGAAAACAGTCGTACCTATTTCTTTCATTTTGAATTTTTTCTTAGCAATTAAATATGTAATTGTAGATGGCTCAACTTCTAGCTTTTTATTGCTCACATATTCTTCCATCACACTTCAATTATACAATCTTAAACCACAAGTTGGGTCTGTAATTATTTGACCTGTTCTAAATTTAAAACATCATCTTAATAATTTATGTGCATAAACTTTATTTTTATCGATGTTATGGTTAGAATAGTATCTTGATGTAATTACAATATCATACCCTTTTGCTGCAAGAGATATCATCTCTGGAATATCCGCAGCATTATGTTGCCCATCACCATCAAATTGAACTACATATTTATAACCTTTTTTAACAGCTCATTTAACACCTTCTCTGAAAGTATTAGATAATTTTAAATTTGTTGGATTACTTATGTAATTAAACTTATTTTCTTCAAGTATTTTTAAAGTATTATCAGTTGAACAATCGTTAACAATAAGATAATTAAATGGATATACTTCTAATAATGATTCAACAGTTTTTTTGATGTTTTGCTCTTCATTGAAACAAGGTATTATTACTAAGACATCATCAAATATTTGGAAATCAATTTTCTTTGTTAAACTATTGGTTATCATCTTGAGCTGGGTTGCTTTCTTCCTCAACGATTTCATCATTGTTTTCAGTTGTCTTAAATATCGCAACTGATTGAATTTTTTCTTTGTTTTCTAGGTTCATTAATTTAACTCCAGAAGTGTTTCTAGAAATAGTATTAACTTGTTCTAAAGACATTCTAATAATTTTACCTGTGGTGGTAATCATTAATAGTTCTTCATCACCGTTAACAATTTTAATTGAAGCTAGTGAACCTGTTTTATCATTTACTTTAAGTGTAGTAACACCTTTAGCACCTCTATTAGTTAATCTGTAGCTATCAGATGCAGTTAATTTACCAACACCTTTTTCACCAACAGATAATACTAAATTACCTTCAAGGCTAGTACCAGATCCAACAACAAATTCTTTATCAGCTAAAGAGATTGCTTTAACCCCAGCAGCAGTACGTCCCATGTTTCTAATTAAATCTTCATTGAAACGAACTAATTTACCATTGTTTGCTCCAATAAATACTTCGTTATCACCAAGTGATTTATGCACTGCAAATAATGTATCTTCATCACGAAGTGAAATAGCAATTTTACCATTACATCTAATTGATTCAAATTCACTAATTGAAGTTCTTTTTGCAAGACCTTTTTTAGTTACAAAGAATAGGAATCCATCATCGTAATTTTCAATTGGTAACATTGATAAGATTTCTTCGCCTTTTTCAATGTTAATAACATTTAATGCAGGGATACCTTTTGATTGACGGCTACCAATTGGAACTTGGTGAGCTCTAATTCTATATACTTTACCAACTTGTGTAAAGAATAGTAAATCTGTATGAGTTGTAGTAACAATAATTTTTTCTACATCATCATCTTCATTAACTTTTAAAGCTTGTACTCCGACTCCACCACGGTGTTGCGTTCTATAAGTATCGATAGGAAGTCTTTTCAGGTACCCTCTTTTTGACATAGTAATAACAACATCTTCAACAGGGATTAAATCTTCGTCGTCAATATCAGCTGAAACACCATAAAGAATTTCAGTTCTTCTTTCATCACCATATTTATTCACTAAATCATCTAATTGGTTACAAATAATTTCAGTTTGTCTTGATTTGTTTTCTAAGATATCTTTGTAATCTTGGATTGTAATTCTTAACTGTTCTAATTCAGCTTTTAGTTTTTCAATTTGAAGACCAGTTAATTGTCTTAATCTCATATCTAAAATTTGTTTTGCTTGAGTTTCAGTTAACTCAAAACGAGTTACTAATTTTTGTAATGCTTCTTCGTCATTTTTAGAGTTTTTAATAATTGAAACTGTTTCATCAATATTGTTTACAGCAATTACTAAACCTTCAAGAATGTGAGCTCTTTCTTCAGCTTTTTTAAGATCATATTTATATCTTCTTACTAAAATAACATATTGGTGTTTTAAATATTCAAATAAAATTTCTTTAATATTTAAGATTTTTGGTTCACCATTTACTAATGCTAAATTGTTAACACTAAAGTTAGTTTGAAGTTGTGTAGTTTTGAATAATTTATTTAATAAAACTTCAGGGATGATATCTCTTCTTAATTCAATAACAACTCTAATTTCATCTCTACTTGTTTCATCACGTAAATCAGTAATTCCTTCAATAGATTTATCAGAAACTAATTCAACAATTCTATTAATTAAATTTGCTTTATTTACCATGTATGGAATTTCATTAATAATGATTTGTTTTTTACCATTATCCATTTCTTCAATTTCATATTTAGAACGGATAGTTACACTACCTTTTCCAGTAGCAAAATAATTCTTAATTCCAGTATCACCAACGATTTCAGCACCAGTTGGGAAATCAGGCCCTTTAATGTATTCAGAAAGTTCTTCAATTGTTATCTCTTCATTATTCGCTAAAGCTTTAGCAGCGGCACAAATTTCATTCAAGTTATGTGGAGGCATATTTGTAGCCATACCAACCGCAATACCGCTAGTACCATTTGCTAATAAGTTTGGGAAAATTGAAGGTAATACAGTTGGTTCAAATTCACTACCATCATAGTTGGCTGCGAAATCAACAGTATCTTTATCGATATTTTTTAAAAGTTCATTAGAGATTTTAGCTAATCTAGTCTCAGTATATCTCATCGCAGCAGCGCTATCACCATCGATTGAACCAAAGTTTCCGTGCCCATCAAATAACATATATCTTAATGAGAAGTTTTGAGCCATACGAACCATTGTTTCGTAAACTGCACTATCACCATGTGGGTGATACTTACCAATAACTTCCCCAACTAGACGAGCTGATTTTTTATATGGTTTATCATTTGTCATTCCAAGATCATATGCAGCATATAAAACTCTTCTATGAACTGGTTTAAAACCATCTCTAGCATCAGGTAAAGCTCTTGAAATAATTACTGACATTGCATAGTCAATAAATGATGTTTCAAGTTCTTTAACAATCGAATGTTCTTTAATAACCGTCTTTGCTAATTTATCTTTTATTTCTTCAGAAGTTAGTCTTCCTTTTTTAGATTTTCCTATTGCCATTTTTATCTCCTAAACATCAATGTTTTTAACGTACTTAGCGTTCTTTGCGATGAATTCTTTTCTAGGTGCAACATCATCACCCATTAACATAGAAAATTGTCTATCAGCTAATACTGCATCTTCCATTGTAACTTGAAGTAAAATTCTATTTTCAGGATCCATAGTTGTTTCTCATAATTGACTAGGATTCATTTCCCCTAACCCCTTATATCTTTGGATATTAAATTTAGCATTTCCAGCTTCTTGTTTGAAAGTATTTAATTCATCTTCTGAATATGCATAACGCATATTTTTTCCTCAAGTTGCTTTATATAATGGAGGTTGTGCAATATACACATTTCCACTAGTAATTAATTGAGACATATATCTGTAGAAGAATGTAAGCATTAAAATTCTAATATGACTTCCATCCACATCAGCATCGGTCATAATAATAACTTTACTATATCTTAATTTTTCAATATTGAATTCTGGACCAACTCCAGCACCAATTGCAGTGATCAAATAAATAATCTCGTCATTTTGGAATATTTTGTCTGTTTTTGCTTTTTCAACGTTAATGATTTTACCTTTAAGTGGTAAGATAGCTTGGAACTCTCTTTCACGACCAGTTTTTGCACTACCACCCGCTGAATCCCCTTCGACTATGAATATCTCAGAAATTGATGGATCTCTACTTGAACAGTCAGCTAATTTTCCTGGAAGTGAATTACCTTCAAATGGTGACTTTCTTCTTGTAGCTTCTCTAGCTTCATGAGATTTTTTTCTAGCTTCAGCAGCAAGCATTGCTTTTTGAACAATGATCTTTCCTTCAGCTGGATTTTCTAACATGAATTTTTCGAAAATTTGAGTAACGATTCCGTTAACAAACTGTCTAACTTCTGTGTTACCTAATTTACCTTTTGTTTGCCCTTCATATTGAGGGTTAGGGTGTTTAATAGAAATGATCGCAGTTAAACCTTCAACAACGTCATCTCTAGTAACTTTGTCATCACCATCTTTCATGAATTTTCATTCTAATGCAAAACGGTTAATTACTTTAGTTATTGCAAGTCTAAGACCTTCTTCATGAGTACCACCTTCAACAGTGTTTATATTGTTACAGAATGAATGAAGAGAATTGTTGTAAGTTTTGTTATATTGGAACGCAACTTCACAAGCAATGTTATATTTCTTTTCTTCATCTTCTTCACGAGTATTTGGAATTTTTGCTTCACCTGATAATTCACCATAAATAATGATTGGAATTAAAGCTTCTTTATCTCTATTTAAATCAACAACGTATTCTTTTAATCCACCATCAAAACATCATTCATGTTTGATACCAGTCATTTCAGATTTGAAGTTAATTTTAATACCTTTATTTAAGTAAGCTAATTCTTTTAATCGTGCTGCTATTTTTTCTTCATCTCAATCAGCTTTTTCCATGATTGTAAAGTCAGGGAAAAATTGGATTGTTGTTCCGTGTTCTTTATTTTGATTAGTTCCGATTTTTTTAAGTGGTTCTTGTGTTTCTCCACCGTTTCTAAATTCAATATAATGTTCATCTGAACCTTTTACAACTCAAACTTTAAATCATGAACTTAATGCGTTTACAACAGAAGCACCAACCCCGTGTAAACCACCAGAAACTTTATATGATGAATTATCAAACTTACCACCAGCATGTAAAACAGTTAAAACAGTTTCAACAGTTGATTTTCCAGTTTTTTCATGTAACCCAATTGGGATACCACGACCATCATCTTCAACTTTAATTGAACCGTCTTTACAAATATTTACATCTACATAAGTTGCATGTCCAGCCATAGCTTCATCGATTGAGTTATCAACGATTTCTCAAATCATATGGTGCAGACCTTTTTCACCAGTAGATCCGATATACATACCAGGTCTAATTCTAACAGCTTCTAAACCTTCAAGAACTCGTATACTATCAGCAGTATATTCATCATTGTTAGCTATAGGCTTATCAATTTTTTTATCTTCCATAATATCTCCTATTATTTATTAATAATCACGATAAATTTTAAATTTAATGAAGGTACTGACACTAAATCATTTGGATAAAGTTTACGACCTCTTCTTAAATCTAAAATATCATTTATAAAAACTTCATTTTCACTTAAGAAAATTTTTACATCAGAACCATTTGTGATAGTTCCAGTGTATTTCAATAATTGACCTAAAGTAATATATTCAGTGGTGATTTCCACCTCTCTTATTCTAGCTATTGAATTCTCTTGCATTTTGAGTCCTTATTTTTAATATTAATATATTAATATTATACCATAGATGTGGTATTTTGGGCTATATAAGCATGAAACAAGACGGTTAATGATATTATACTAGTAAATTGTTTTCATTGAAAATAAATATATTTCTGTGAGTTTTACAGTATTATGACACTCTAATTGGTAAAATAATTTGTTTATATGAAGAATCTTCTTCATCTTTTATAATAACTTGTCGATTAGGATCAATGTAATGTAAAGAAATTGAGTGTCCCTCAAAAGCTTTTAAAACTGGCAATAATAATTTTGAGTTAAAAACAATTTTAAAATCTTCACCCTCGAATTTTTCAGTATCTAAAAATTCTAAACAATTTCCAATATCTGGTGATTTAAACGAAACTTCTAATTGTGGATTTTTAGTTTTTATTCACACCATTGGATTTCTGCTTGTATTAACAATGAAATTACCACGTTCGATTGATGCAAATAATGCATTTGAATTAATCGCGATGTCAGTTGTTTTTTCAGGCGTTTCAAAAGTGCTATAAAATTTAGGGAAGGTTGAAGTATTGATTTTTGATATTAACGTCATATTATCAATTTTTACATATAAGTTACTGTTTGATGTATAGAAATCAATAGGTTGATTAACTAATGAATTTACATTTAAAAATTTAATCAAATCTTGTTCTAGAATAATTTGAAATTTATTACCTGAATATTCTTTTTCAAGTAATGCAGCTCTATAACTATCTGTTGAAGAAATTAATAAACTATTTTCTTTTGTATTTGAATCAAAATAAACACCATTTAAATGCGACACTCTTTCAGTTTTAGATAAACAACAATGGAATATTTTTTTCTCTACTAAATTTAATAAATTTGAGTTTAATGTAAAACTATCTCAACTTGGGTTAATTTTAAAATCTATGTCAATAAAAATACTTTCATCAATAATGTTCATATTTGATTCAAAATTTTGTTTTGTAATTCTAAGTGAATTTGAATCTATTTTTTCTAAAGTTATTTCACAAGATTGTAATTTAGAAATAATTGCTTCTAAATTTCTATATTTCAAGAACACAACTCCTGAAGATATTACTGTTAAGTCATGATCTAACATATAATTAAATTTAAAATTATCATTTAAAGTTACAAAAGATAATGTATTTGACTCTTGATTAGCTTTAACTAATATTCCATCATAAATCGGATTAATGTTACCACTAGATACAAAACTAGATGATATTTTAAGTATCTTGTTTAAAATTGTGGATTGTATATTAACCTTCATGTTTATCTCCTGTACTATTATAATAATTACCTATATATTATACTTTAAAGATATAATTATTTTAAGTTTATTATATTATATATTATTAAGGATGTGGATATGTGGAAAGGATCGATATGGCTAAATTAATTGTAGGATTGGGGAATCCAGGAGATTCATATAGAAATAATCGCCATAATGTTGGATTTAAAGCGGTTGATAGCATAGCTAAAAAGTTAAATGTTAGTTTTGATAAAGAACAATTTAAAGGTGTTTATGCTGTAACTTTGATCAATGGTGAGAAAGTTGTTTTAGCAAAACCTATGACATATATGAACTTATCAGGTGAATTTGTTCAACAATTTATGAGTTATTACAATGTTGATGTTGAAGATTTAATCATCATCTATGATGATGTAGATACAAATTTAGGTGAAATTAGATGTAGAACATCAGGTAGTTCCGGTGGACAAAACGGTGTTAAAGACATAATAAATAGGCTAAATACTGATAAATTTAACCGAATAAAGATCGGTGTTGGCCCTAAAAATAAGCAAATTCCACTTGCAAATTTCGTTTTAGGTAACTTTTCAAAGGATGATTTAGATAAGCTTTCACAAGTAATAAACACCATTGGGAAGATGATTATGAATATAAAATGCACTGATTTTAGTAATTTATTAGATTACACAAGGAGAAATTCTTAATATGTATATATTAGCAGTGTCTGGTGGGCCAGATTCAATGGCAATGTTAGACATGTATCGTAGAAAAACACAAGCAATTTGTGTTGTAAACTACAAAAAACGTCCAGATTCTGATAAAGATGTTGCTTGTGCAGTGAATTATTGTAAAATACATAATATAAAATATTATGTACTAGATGTTACTCAAAAAATATATGAAAAATATAGTGATGATACAAATTTTCAATCAATGGCTAGGAAGATTAGATATGACTTTTTCTTAGAAATTTGCAAAAAAGAAAAAAATATGAAATTAATGATTGCGCATAATTTAAATGATCACTTAGAAACAGCTTACATGCAAATGCAACGTAATTCAAAAACTTTATTTTTTGGAATAAAAAAGAAAACGATGCATGGAGAAATGAAGATTTTTAGACCATTAATTAATTTACAAAAAAGTACCTTAGAAAGACATTGTAAAACTGCTGATGTTGAATATGCAATTGATTCATCAAATTCTCAAGATTATTATGAAAGAAATCGTACTAGAAAAATCATACAAATGTGAGATCAAGAAAAGCTTTTAAATTTCATTAATCAAGTGAATAAAATGAATAAAAAAAATACAAAAATTGAGAAGAAAAAAAATACAATTTTTTCGAAATGGGAAAAGAAAAAATTTGAGTTAAATTTTTACCAAAAACAAGATGAAAAAATTAAGTATTATTTGATCTACGATTTTCTTAAAATTTATGATGAAAAAAATAAATCTAAAAATAAAATTGAATCAATTATTGAATTTTTAAATAACAATAAAAATTGTGGTGAATATAGATTAGAAAATGATAAAAAATTAAAAATTAAAAATGATTCATTAATTATTCAAATTAATAATTTATAATTGTTCTATTATGAATTTATTTAGTGGAAGTAATATACAAAACACCTTAATACCATTTGATGATGCGTTTACAACAGCGTTTTATCTTGGTGATTTTGGTGTTAAGTGATATTCAATTTTTTTTATGATTGGTTTTTTTGTATCAATCTGTATCGGTTGTGCTGTTTGTCAAACGCGTTACAAAGTTAGTTATGATATTGTTTTTTGATTCACACTAATTTTAATACCAACTTCAATTGTTGGCGCTCGGTTTTGATCAGCATGTATTGGTGATTTAAAGTGGGAAAATTTTTTCAATTTTGGATCTGGCGGATTAGCCATACAAGGTGGTGTTATTTTTAGTGTCATTGCTGCATTAATTTATTTCCCGCTTATTTTACAAAAACCCAAGTATCACGTGCAAGAAGTTGTCGATGGAAAAACATATATTAGAAGACCATCAATGTGAATCATAGCTGATGTTATGTTGCCAATGATTTTATTTGGTCAAGCAATTGGTAGATGAGGGAACTTTTTTAACGGAGAAGTTTTTGGTGGAGAAGTTAGTTATGAATCTATTAGTTGACTTGGAGCGATAGCAGATAAAATGCAAGTTGTTCAAGGAGTAACACCAGGAGGTGATTTATATCAACTTGCTGATGGATTAAATGTTAATTCATTTCATGCTCCTTTATTCTTCTATGAATTTTTAAGTAATATGTCATCATGAATTGTGATTTACTGATGTTTACCATATATTAAACAAATTAAAGTTGGAACTATAGGAAGTAGCTATTTTATCATTTATGGAATAACAAGATTTATAATGGAACCAATGAGATTTAATGCGTTTGAATTTACGGGAACATATTGACTTAATGGAATACTTTTAGCAGTAGGTGTAATTTCGTTGATAATGGCACAATTTATTTGTCCTAAATACAGAACACAAAGTATGCTTGAAACAATTTGAATTAAACATATTAGATTTGGATACATTAAAATGATTATCAAAATGAAAACTAAAGGATCAGAAAAGTATTTATTAAATGACCCAGAGCTTAAAAATTACGGATCAATTAAACCTCATAATTTTGATAGAACTGAATCTGGGATTTACTATTACGGTAACCGTTAATAATTAATTTTTGAAAAAAAAAATATTTTTTATGTTATTTGGTTATAATTAAATGACCAAATACTTCGGTATTATTTTTTCCATTGTATGTTTTCACAGCATAAAAATTAACTTTTTAAAATATCATTGAAAATACATTAATTTTTCTCTATTTATTTGTTTTCAAATATTATTTTTTTGCTACAATCAAAAGTGTTAGTGTTGTTAATATTATATATAACATAATTGAAAGGGAAAAAATGTTACTTAAAGCAGGTATTTTGAAAGTTTGTGGAATTGTATCAGGTGTAGTATTAGTTCCGGCTGTTGTTGTTGGTGGTTTCTATACTATCGGTGCAGCGGACAAATATCGTGGTTTATATGCCAATCCAACTAACGACTCATCGAGTGGTTTTTTAGACGCTTATCGTGGTGCTGTACAACAAGGCGCAGAAATCGTAATGACTCCAGGTTTTAATCACCAAGTTCCTGTGGAACTTGCTATTAATTCAAATGAACAATTCTACAAGAACACCGGTTTCTTGTTATTAGATTCCGAACTTGATGGAAAAGCACATAATACTTTAGCAGCAGCTAATACATGGTCAATCAATTATAGAGCTGATTTAGGTTCTATTCAGACCGGTGTAGCTGTTGCTTATTTTTTAAATGTTTATCAAGACCATTTTAAAGAAGATGAAAATGGAAAATATGATGGATTGTCATTTGCAACTTGAGGTGGATTACCATTTCCAACGGTTACATCTTTTATGGGGGGGTTGCAAAGTGGTGTAACTTGAGCAAATGAAAACCTTCCTTCTGCATTTAAAACGTCAACGGGGAAAGATTGAATTGAAGTAGAACAAGTTAGAATGAAAGGTTCAGAATTTACAAATGGTTTTGGACCAAGTGATGGTATGGGGACTCAACAAGGGATTGTAGACCTTAAACCAGATGCTTTAATGCCAGTTGCAGGTCCTCAAACATGAACTGCACAAAAATTAATTCAACCAAATAGTAAAACTGTTTTAATTGGTGCTGACTCTGCAATGGAAAACGATGCTCAAAATACTGTATATAAATACAAAACTGCTGATGGGAAATCGATTGGTAATGGGATGAGAGTTCAATTCTCTTCACTAAAAAACTTAACCCGTTCAATAGATACAGTTTTAAATATTATCAACAATGGAAATATTATTCCAGAAGTTTCACCAGAAGATCCTGATAGATACAAAGGTTTTTCTGAAACTGGGAGTGCTGGTGAAATTGGTGGTTTTGGTACAATTGCAATTGGTGATGCAGCTAATGGTTGTGTTGGTATTTCAGAAGCTGGAAATGAATTTTTCAAAGAGGCTCTCGAAATGGCTAAAAAGACTGACCCAAGTCTAGATTCAAAATATAATGAAAAAGAGAATATGATTTATAGAAATGAAGATGGTTCTGAGCAACAATCATACGATTCATTAAATTCCCCTTTCAAAAAAATGAATGATGAAAAAATATACAAAAATTTAAACAAAAAAAATATGATTGAACAAAACCGTCAATCTGATAGAAATAAATTTAAAATTATTCTTTCTTCAGTAACATCTATTTTAATGGATGCATCTTTTTCTCAATCAACATATACTGGTTTATATACATATTTAAAATCCATGGGAATAGATATCCCAACACCTGCAGGAGGAAAATAGAATGGCTACAAGTAAAGTTAAAACTAAACCAACTTTGACATATCATGAAAAATTAGCTATATGAAGAAAATTTGCTACCTTTAATATAAAACCTACAAAGTGTTCTGCTTGTACAAGGAAAAATGCACACAAAACAGTTTTACTAGAAAATGGCAAACATATTTGTTGATATAGTTGAATAAAAAAGAATTCTCATTTTAAATCAAATGTGACTCCTAAAAAAGCCAGCATGGTTGATATTGATCGTGAAAATAAAGAAATTTTAAGTAACAATAAATTCGAACAACTTCTTTCTACTGAAGAAAAAATTAAACTAAAAGAAGCTGAAAAAAAATTATCTGAAAAAATTAGAAATAATGGAAAATTAGAAGATTTAAAACAATTAGAATCTGGAGTTTTAATTGAAGATGATATGGCTCAAGGTAAATCAAAATCTATTGATACTAGCATATCAGACGTAACTAAAATATTTGTTGTTAGATCTAATAAAGAAAGACAACAATTTTATAATGATTTAATTGGGAAAAATGCCATTCAACATAAAGTTAAAAATATCTGCCGTGTCAGTGATTCTCATAATTTAAAATATGGAAATATAATTGATGAAATAATTGATAACGAAATGCTTGAAACTAAAAATCCAATTGTTAAGAATTATATTAGATTAGCTAATCAACCTCAAAAAGAAAAATTCACAATGACTGATAAAACAAACTCAGTAATTAAGGGACAATGTTCTTTTGATAAAAAAACTAAATATGCAGTTGAAATGATTAACATTACTAAATCTTTCTTAAATGGAAAAATTGTTGCAAATGACGATGTTACTATTAGAGTTAAGAAAAATGAAATTCATGCAATCATTGGTGAAAATGGAGCTGGTAAATCAACATTAATGTCAGTGCTTTTTGGAATGTATACTCCTGATTCTGGGACAATTAAAATTAATGGACAAAATTGTTATTTTAATACCGCGATGGATGCATCAAAAGCTGGTCTTGGAATGGTACATCAACATTTTCAATTAGTGCCTACAAATACAATTTTTGAAAATATAATTTTAGGACGGGAAGATGTTGCAAAACATATTCCAATTATCAAAGAAAAAGAAGCGAGAGAAAAAATTCAAGCTTTAATTGAAAAATATGACTTAAATTTAGATATAAATAGAAAAGTTTCTTCGTTGACTGTTGGTCAACAACAAAAAACTGAAATTTTAAAACTTTTATACAATGATGCAGAAATTCTTATATTTGATGAACCGACCGCTGTTTTAAGCCCGAATGAAATTACACACTTTTTAAAAATGTTAAAAGATCTTCAAGCTGTTGGAAAAACAATAATCTTAATCACTCATAAATTTACAGAAATAAAAGAAGTGGCAGATCGTGCTTCAATTATTAGATTAGGAAGATTTGTTTCAGATTTCAACGTTAAAGATAAATCAATTCAAGAAATGGCTGAAGAAATGGTCGGCAAAGCTATTAATCTATCCAAGAATGAACACATTGGATACAACAAAACTAAGAGAGTTTTAGAGGTTAGAGATGTTAAAGTTAAACTTTCTAGAAATAAACTAAAAGAAGTTGAGCCGGTTAACTTTGATGTTCATGCTGGTGAAGTATTTGCAATCGCTGGTGTTGAAGGTAATGGTCAATCAGAATTAGCTTTAATAATTTCAGGTTTGAACTTAAAATCAGATGGACACATTTATTTCCATGGTAAGGATGTTATTGATAAACCTATTAAAAAAAGATTTAAACAAGGTCTCTCCTTTATACCTGAGAGTAGACATGAACATGGTCTTATATTAGATGAATCAATTGCAATGAATACAGTTTCAAATGACTTATCAAATGATAAATTCTCATGATATGGATTCTTAAAAGATAAATTTATTAAAGAGAATGCCAGAGTTCTAATTAGAAACTTTGATGTTAGGGGAACGACACGTGGTTCAACACCTGCTAGAGGTTTATCTGGTGGTAATCAACAAAAACTTATTATTGGTAGAGAACTTTCAAAAGAGCATAGTATTGTCTTAATGGTTCAACCAACAAGAGGGTTAGACCTAGGAGCAGTTAAATATGTTCATGAAAAAATCTTAGAGGAAAAAAGAAAAGGAAATGCTGTTGTATTAATCTCATATGAGTTAGATGAAATTCTTTCTTTAGCTGATACAGTTGCTGTAATGAGCGAAGGTTCATTTGCAGTTGTTGACTCAATTAAAAATATGTCTCGTCAACGAATAGGTGAGATTATGGCAGGAAAGGAATAATTATGTTTAAATCAATTCAATCAAATGAACCTATAAATTTTAGTTTATTCAAAGACTCAATAATTCATGGTAAAAAAAGAAAACAATCTACAAAAAATATATTAGCAACTGTTTTCTCCATTGCTTCTGCATTGATAGTTGCGTTATTAGTTGCGACTGCACTAGGTTATAATCCATTTGATATACTTTCTAGGTTATTCACAGTTGGATTCCAAGATTTACCGGCGTTGTTTAGTAATATTGGTGTTTTCTGTTTTGCTGGACTTTCATTTGCATTTGCATCTAAAGTGGGGTTATTCAATATCGGTATATCTGGTCAAATGTTAGCCGCTGGAACAATGATTGTATTTGTAACACAAGCAATCCCAGAAGGTTTAATTCCAAGTGGTTCAGGTCAATTCATCATATTGATGATTGCAGCAACCACAGGTGCATTAGTAGCCACATTCACAGGTATATTAGATGCTTACTTAAAAATCAACTCTGTTGTATCTTCAATTTTATTGAACTGAATAATATACTTCATATCATTCTTCTTATTAGCCACTTTTGCAAGATCTGGTGGTGCTGATGATTTATTAACAAACTCAGCAATTATCCCAGATAATTTTAGGTTATGAGATACACAATTTGGTACCGGTGGAATTATTCCGATAATAGTATTAATAATTTTTATTGGTGGTGGGATGTTAATCCTATTTAAATTTACAGTATTTGGACAGAAAATAAAATCAATAGGATTATCTGAAAGTGCATCAAAATACGCTGGTTATGATGTTAAAAAAATTAAAATTTCAGCTTTTGCGATAAGTGGTGCTATTGCAGGAGTCTTAGCTTGTGTCTTATATACAACTAAAGCTGTTCCAGCTATTCCATTAGATATTTCTTTAAATAGTGTTCCTATTGAAGGTTTTAATGGTATTGCTATTTCTTTAATCGGAGCTAATAATCCAGTTGCTATTTTTGCAATTAGTGCATTATTTGGTTTATTTCAAAATTCAATTCCTGGGATTGTTATTCCAGCGACTTATATAAACTTATTAATTGGTTTATTAATGTTAGGTGCTGCATTAAGTGTTGTAGCAATTAAATTTAAACCATGACAATATATTAAAACATTTAAATATGATAAAAAATATTATAAAGCTTGTGATGTATTTGAAAATAATATGGATGCATTGATATCAAAATATAAATCAATTATTACTTTTGAGAAAAAAGCAATATTCGATCAAATTGGTGAAAAAGGTGATAAATTAATTGCTTGAAATGAAACTATAATTGAAATTGCTCAAGATTATGAAACAGAAAAACGTGAATTATTAAATTCTTGAACAAAAAAGAAAGTCCAAATGATGCTAGATAAAGAAATTTCATTTGGAGAAAACTATGCAGCTAAAAAAGAACAAATTGATAAATATTATGAATCCTCATTATCGAAAGAACTTGCTAAAATTGAATTAAAATATGAAACTAAACTTGAAACATCTAAGCAAAAAGCAAAAGAATGAACAGAAAAAGATATTGCTAAACTTAAAGAATCTTATACGGCTAATTTAACAACCGAAGAAAAATTCAATAAAACTGTCAATAAGATTAAAAAAGAAATCAGTAGAATAGAAGTTTGAGAAAATATCCCTACATTGAATAAAAAAGATGTGATGGATAAAAATCAATATATCGATAGTCTGGTTAAACCAGATATTGAAGAAGAATTTAAGAAAGGGGATAATTAATATGGATGGATCAGTAGTTAGTTCACTATTAAATTCAGCGATGTTATTATTTGCTGTTCTTGGATTAGGGGCAATGGCCGGATATTTTTGTGAAAGAGTTGGAATTATTAATATCGCAATCGATGGACAAATGATATTTGGTGCGTTCACATTTACAACATTTGGAATGTTGTTCCAAAAAATACCTGGTTTTGATGGAATACTATTTGTAGTCCCATTATTAATCTCAATGGTATTATCTGTGTTACTTTCATGATTATTTGGAATCTTAGTAATTAAGATTAAATCTAATCATGTTATTTCTGGGACTGCTATAAATTTAGTTGTTGGTGGTGTTGGAACATTTATTACAGCTCCACTTGGAAGTGCTATTAGTGGTGGCGATATACCAAAACTAACGGCGCAATTTCAACCACAATGACAAATACAAGGCGACTTAACATCAAACAGTAGATTTTATGGTGAAACAATCCTAATATTCGTAGTTGTTATACTTGTTATAGTTGCTGCAATGCTTATTATCAAAAAAACAAGATTTGGTTTAAGATTCAAAGCAATTGGTGACAATCCAAATGCTGTTGATTCACAAGGTCTTAATGTTAATAAATACAAATGAATTGGCGTTTTAATTTCTGGGGTATTTGCAAGTGCAGCAGGTGCGTTATTCATTTATGGTGGGGCATTAATGTATCCACAATCCACCTACTTTGAAGGTAATGTTGCTGGTCTTGGTTTCTTGTCACTAGCTATCCTTGTTGCTGGTGGTTGAAAAATACCTTTAATTGGTTTATGTTCGCTTGTATTTGGAGGAATGGTTGCATTCTTTAGTCAAGCAACAACTATCCTTCCTGAAATTAATGAAGCTGGTCAATATATTAAATATATTACATTTGCTATTCCATATATTGTTTCTCTTGTTGTACTTGGTGCATTTTCTTGAAAAGGGTTGCCACCAAAAGCACTTGGAAAACATTTCGATAAATCTCAAAGATAAAATAATAATTAAATGCCAGCAGGCATTTTTTTATTATATAAAATTACATATGTTGTAATATATAAACATGAGACTAAAAAAAATCCAAAATTCGACTATCAATATACTTAAATCGTTCACAGAAAAAGATCATAGAATTTTTAGTAAAATGCTCTGCAAACAATTCGAGAAAATATTAGAAAATAGTGATTTTAATAATATTTTAATTATTCATAATGCTGACTTCGAAGTAGGAGTTACAGATATTATTAAAAAAACATTGAAACTTAAAAAGAATATATATCTTTTATCAAGAAAAAATAATAAATTTTCTATGATTGATTGCAGAACATTTGATGGTCAGTTAGAATTCATTTCATATAGTCAACAACCAGTGTTTAAAAAGGTAATATCAGAAGTAAAAATTGATTTAATTTTATTTCCAATATTAGCATATGACAAAACTTTAAAAGTTCTTGATTATGATTTAAACTTCAATCTACCATTTGTCTTTAAAAAATACTTTAAGGAAGCTAAAAAATGTGCTTACTCCTTGTGTTGTCAAGAACACTCAAACTTGAATTTTTACCATGCAAAATATGAAGTTGATTTTTTAATCAATGAATTTAATTTTTTTAAAAAATTAATTTAATTATTAACAAAGAATTTACCAACAAATTCATTCTCTTTTGGTAGATGTAAACTGATGTAATAACGGAGTTTGTTATCATCCTTATCTCTAATTTTGTGTAAACAAACAACAACCATATTTTTCATTGCATCGAATTTATATAACATATTTTCTCCTGGGAAACCACTTTCTGCATGACTCCCCTCAAACAATTGATATTTACCATTCATAGCAGTTCTTTCACGGAAGTTATTTTTACCTGCATCATCCAAAAATAAAATCATAAAATTTAGATTTGAAATTTTATCTTTTATTTCTTTTCAAAAAAACTGGTTTATACCTATAGTGTCATATATCTTTTGCTCTTTTATTAGATTACAAAATTCTAAAAAATTAATATTTAAAATTGCTGAGTATGGTCTATTATTCAAACTAAAGAATGATCTATCATATTGATTAAATAACAAGTATATAGATTTTGAATTTCTTTCAACTTCAAGATCTCTCTCAACAGAAGAATCGTAGAATAAAATTTTCTCTCCATCAGCTCTATTAGATTTAACTTTATGAGTAGGAGCATTCTTCCCTCCAAGAGAAATATATTTTTCAAAAGTGTGGAAATCGTCATTAATTTCCGCATTCTTTAACCTATCCCATAATTCATTTTCGCTTGGAATAATGTATTCTTTGTATTGTTTGAATAATGATGGAATCATATATATATTTAAACAATCTTCAATCTTTCTTCTGTAACCAAATCATCTTGCTCTTTGTAATACAGTATCAACTGCTGTTGTACCATCCGTAAAGTTGGTTATATAAGTCAATAAAAGATTTTCAAGGGTAACACCTCTCTCAACTTTTCTCGAGCCTAAAACAATGTTATTTATATTTTCTAAAATGTTATCATCCGATTCTGAATTTATTATGTTTATATTGGTGTGAGTTATTATCATTTTTAATAATTTAATATAGTCATCATCTCATGTGATATTTTGATGTTGGAGCTTATCAAAAATTGTTTTTATTTTTTGAATTAAAATTTGATAATCTAAACTTGATTTATCTTGATTTAAAAATAGTAAAATACTATCTTTGTATTTAATTAAAAAACGCATTATTTTAAAGTGATCTTCAATTGCTGTTGAAGTGTGAACTAACATTGTTGTATTTATTATTTTTCCAGTTTTTAAAATTAAATTACTAATGTTAATAAAATAATTAATCACTGCATCTTTTAATGATTCTGGCAATGCTGTTATATCTTTTTGTTTTCATTCATTTTCATCAATAAATTGAAAGAAAGAATCTTTATTAAAGTATTCATTTAAACCCATGTAGCCATCACCTGGTTCGTAAGTGAAAACGTGCTTTGGTTTTACAACATCATCATCACTAATTAAAATCTGTGCTTGAGGTGTCGCAGTAACCGATAAATAGTTATAGTTTTTTAATGAGGCTAAAAGGTTTTTAATTGCATTATTTGCAAAACGAACATCTTCAGTGTCAGAAGATCCGGTACTCGCTAAATCTGCTTCATCATCAACAATTAAAATCTTTTTATTTTTTCACAGTTTATTGTTTGCTAGAACTTCAGTTATTTTTTCTATTTGTTTGTTCTTTAGAATTGTCACAATATATTTGTGCCCGTTTTTAAAATCATCATTCACTTTTTCAATACGTTTACTTGAATTACGCAAGATAAAGTTATCACAATGAAAAATATCAATCTTAGATGGAGTTTCATATCTGAAAATTTTCTCCATTCTTTCATTGGTTTGATCATTAAGTAAATTTTCAGTCGAAGTTAAGATGATACATAAATCATATCCCATATCGAAATAACGTGCGATCACACCGCTAAAAACAGTTGTCTTACCTGATTGTACCTTACCAACTAACATCCCAATGTCTTGTGTATTTCTTGAAAGCTTGGAATAGATATCTTTTGCCTTTAAAATGAAGTTATTAATTGTTTCATTATCATAATTTTGCCTCTTTAAATACTTTACAAAAATTTCTGTAGCTAAACCTGTATTAAAAAGTTGAATTGCTGATTTATTATCCATTAATTATTATTCCTTCTTAGTAATTTATTAATTTCATATTTAAGTTGTGTAACATTAGTTCCATCCAACCTACAAACTGTCTCTGAAATTGCATAACAAATAATAAAATGTTCCATCTTATTTGTAAACTCTTTGTCTTGAAAGAATTCAATGAAATAAGGATGTTTATGATTAAGTTTTAAATCATACTCATAAACTTGATTGATTACATCTTCTTTTATAATCATTAAATTCATTCATTCAGAACCAAAATCTTTATCTTTTGATCTAATTAAATTCATTGTAATTTCTTTTCCATCATCAGCATGATATGTGAAACGCAATTTATCTTTTATAATTTCAAATTCATCAACTTTATTCTCAGAAATATCGAAAGCTTTTGTCAAATATAATTTTATAGTCTCGAGCTCTTTTTCTTCTTCTAATTGAGTCGTAATATTGTTTAAAATATCATGATATTCAGAAATAATTTCATGATGAGTTTCTTGTATGATTTTTTCATCATCTTTTTTAAAGATAATATCAGCTATTTCTAATTTTTCAATCAACCAAGAAATTAATATTTCATAATCATTTTTTGATACTTCAAAATCAGCTCCAAAATAAGATAATTTAAAGCAGTCGACAAATATATCAACTCTTCTATTTTTCAAAAAATAAATTAATTTTTCAGGTAAAAAAATTTCATTACTCAATTCAAACTTTTTCATATGATGAATTAGGTTTATTTTTCCACAATTATTCGCTTCATAAACTTTAAGCATAATTGGACAAACTGTTGATAATATCTCGACATTATCAAAGTGACGTTCTAATTCATCGTCTAATTTATTTGTCAAAAATAATGATTTAGAAAATGAATCTACAGCAACGAATTTAGTGTCTATAAAATTATAGTTTTTATCATCAATTAAATTGAAATAAATTTTAACTCCATCGTTAATTTTATATTGAAATTTATCTTTGATTTTGATTGCAATATTTTCCATCTCTTTTATACTTAAACTTTTATTTAAATTTGCAATTGAAATTCTTGAACCAGACTTGAATGACCTTAATATTTCTTCGCCTTTCACAAATTGTAATTTTGCAAAATTTATATCTCTTGTTGTGTCTAATGTGGTCATGAAAGCAAAGTTCATATTTTTTGATTCAAATGTAATATCTTGTCCCAAAATTAGTGAAGAGATTTTAAAGTCACTTTTATATTTTGAAAAATCAATATCATTTCAAACATTAAGAATTTTTTCACGATCTTCAAGCCCGCAACCATTATCGATAAATTGAACTCATTTATCTCTTAAATTAACATTAACTAAAATGGCTAATTTGTTGCTTGGCACTGATGTATTGTGCAATATTTGATAATCGATGATATTTGCAAAAGCATCAACTGTTGAAATTGGTGATTTTTTCATAAATCTGAATAAATCAATGCTGTGTGTTTTTATTTGTTCCATATAATATATATTAACATTAATATTATATAAAGTGGTGTATAAGGTTATTTATTGTTGAAGAATTACCAATAATTTAAAAAAATATTATAATAATTTTATGAATTATTTAAGTAATGCATTGCAGAATAAACTATCTGATGCAATAAAGTTTATAGAAGTTAATGATAGTGTTAAATCAATCACACAAATTGATTTAAGTTTTTCAAATAATATTTATAAAATAGTCACTGAAAAAGATACCTTATATTTAAGAATTTCAAAACCAAATCCATTAATTAATCATAAAGATGAAAAAATGGTCTTAGACGCATTAAAACTAGACTATATTAGTTATGATTTAAATACCGGTATTTACATTAGAAAATGACTTGATGCCGATCATGAAATATGTTGAAATAATCAGTCATTAATTAATATTTCAAATGAAATTAATAAGATTCATAATTTGAAATTAAAAATTGAAAAATTTAATCACAAACAGTACTGAAATTATTTCGAAAATTCCGAATATTTTTCTCAATATTCTGAATTATATTTAAAACTTTTATCTAAGTATCAAAATGATGAATTAGTTGTGTGTCATTGTGACCTAAATCCATACAATTTATTATCAACAAAAAACGGCATAAAAATTATTGATTTTGAAAGAGTTAAATTGAATTTTAAATATTGAGATTTTGCAAATTTAATGCGTGAAAATATGTCGCTTGAAAACATAGAAAAAATGTGTGAAATAAATAAGCTTGAAAAAATGAAAATATTTGATTTTTTAATTATAACTTGTATTCATGCTTTGCAATGAACAATGACAATAAAAGAAAATCATTTAATAAATTCTTATAGAGAAAATTTATTATCGAGATTAAGTCTTTTTATCACTATGGGAGATTACAAATAGAATACCATAAAGATATGTTAAAATAAATTAACACTACGGAGGAAATATGAAGCAATATCACGACCTACTTAAATTGGTTTTAGAAAAAGGGAAATCCAAAGAGAATAGAACAGGAATATCCACAATATCTTTATTCGGAACACAAACAAGATATGACTTAAATGATGGTTTCCCATTATTAACAACAAAGAAAGTTAATTTTCATGCAATTTTACATGAACTTTTATGATTCATTAAAGGTGATACAAATATTAAATATCTTGTTGATAACAATGTAAATATTTGAAACGAGTGACCATATGATAGTTACAAAAAATCAAGTAACTTCAAAGGTGAAACTCAAAAAGAATTTATCGATAAAATTAGAGAAGATTCTGAGTTTGCAAAAGTATACGGAAATCTTGGTCCAGTTTATGGAAAACAATGAAGAGATTTTAATGGTGTTGATCAACTTTCAAAAGTTATTGAACAAATTAAAAAAAACCCTGATAGTAGAAGATTAATTGTATCAGCTTGAAACCCTTGTGAAGTAGATAATATGCTTTTGCCACCGTGTCATAGCTTATTTCAATTTTACGTAGAAGATAATAAGCTCTCATGCCAACTATATCAGAGAAGTGCGGATCTATTCTTAGGTGTCCCATTTAACATTGCATCATACTCATTATTAACTCATATGGTAGCTAAAGTTTGCAATTTAGAAGTTGGAGAATTTATTCATACAACTGGTGATTGCCACATCTACTCAAATCACATCGAACAAGTTAATACTCAACTTGCAAGACAACCAAAAAAATTGCCAAAATTATTATTGCCAAAAAAAGAGGATATATTTGCGTATACAGCTGAAGATTTTGAACTTGATGGTTATGATCCGGACCCATTTATTAGAGCTGAGGTGGCTGTATAATGCTTAAATTAATCGTATGCATGGATAATGAAAATGGAATTGGCAAAGATAATAAACTTCCATGAAATATTAAAGCTGAAATGCAGCACTTCAAAAATACAACTTCTGGCCACACTATTGTGATGGGGAGAAAAACTTTTGAGTCAATTGGTAGAGTGCTCCCAAATAGAAAAAATATAATATTTAGTAACCAAAATTTATCAATTGAAGGCGCGACTGTAACCAACTCAATTGAAGATGTTTTAAAATTATCAAAAAATGAAGATGTTTACATCATAGGCGGGCAACAAATTTATGACCTTTTTATAAACTACTGTGATGAACTTATTGTTAGTCGTTTAAATGATTCTTTTGAGTGTGATACTTTCTTCAGATTTAATCCTAAATTTTTCACCTTAAATAACACAGTTAAAAATGAAGAATTTTGCATTGAATACTACAAATCAAATTATGATAAAATTTTAGATGGAAAATACACATCTTCAGAAATAAAAAAACAACTTCAAAATAAACTAAATTCATTAGTTAAAATTCATTCAGTTAAACCAAAATTAACAATTGTTCAAGTTGGTGATAATTACGCAAGTTCTGTGTATATTCGTAACAAGATAAAATTAGGTAATGAAATCGGGATTGATGTTGATCATGTTAGCTTTTCAAAAGATATCTCTCAAGAAGATTTAATCATTGAAATTAAGAAGTTAAATGATGATAAAAATATTAATGGGATATTAGTTCAACTGCCGTTACCGAAACACATTGATGCAGATGATATCTCTTTTGTAATTGACCCTAAAAAAGATGTTGATTGTTTTAATCCAACCAATGTAGGGTTAATTTGAACTAATCCAAACTCTAAAAATGTAAATACAATTCCATGCACTCCAATGGGAGTCATTGAAATACTTAAATTTAACAATGTTGAATTAGAGTCAAAAAATGTTGTAATTATTGGAAGAAGTAATATAGTGGGTAAACCATTAGTTAGCTTATTTTTAGCAAATAATTCCACAGTTCAAATTTGTCATTCTAAAACTAAAAAATTAGAAGAAATTTGTATGAATGCAGATATATTAGTTGCTGCTATCGGAATCCCAAAATTTATTAACAAAAACTTCATCAAAGAAGGTGCAATAGTTATTGATGTTGGAATTAATTCTGATGAAAATAATAAACTATGTGGCGATGTTGATTTTTTTGATGTAATCAATAAAGTGAATAAAATTACACCTGTCCCCATGGGGATTGGCCCAATGACGCTAATTATGCTAATGAATAACATCATTGTTTGCTATGAAAAGCAAATGAATATGATAAAATTACTATAGTTATCAATATAAAAGTATTAAGATTTACCAGGAATAGGACTTATGAGTAGATTCACAAATTTAAAATGATTAATTGCAATCCCAGTAATTGGGGCAATTACAGCAGCAATAACAGTGCCATTTGTTATAACTTTTAATCAAATAGTAGAACCAAAAATAACATTAAAGTCAAAATATCCTTGAGATGAATATTCTACGGTAGAGGAAATTGAAGAATTTTTAATCGCGGGCAATGAACAAAAAATAATCATCCAGGAAAATTTATCACAATATATTGAATTTTCTAAAATTGAGCCAAATTATACACTTGTATTAGATAAAGTGGAAGAGATTAATAAAAATTTTTTTAGAGTTTCTTTTTATGCAGCATCAGCTGCTACATTTAAAAATGATCCAGAGAAAGCTATCTCAGAAGCTGGTCATTTTTCTTTCGAGTTTGAAGCTGGTACAAGATTGAAAACAAGAATCACTTTCAATAAACCTCAAACAATTAAAATATCGGCATTATCTTTTATCAAACAAATCACTGAAGCAAAAGAGGAAAAGTCATTTGAAGATTTTAAAGGTAAGCAAATAATAAAATCTGAACTAGAAAAGTTTTCTACATTTGAAGGTATTGAAGAAGATACAATAATGAAAATTGAAGAAATCAATGCGCTTTCTACGACTAAATTTGCAATGAAAATCAAAGTTAATAAGTACTATGATAATTCTTCGATAATTGTAGAGGAAGAAAAAATCATTGATACTATTTTTGAAAATTCAAATATAGTCACTGAGGGAATCTACGAAATAAATAAAGAGCGTGGGGAACTAACTACAATAATTTCCGATTATAAAGACCATGAAGATTGAAAAGATGGTGCAATTAAAGTCCCGGACCAAATAGATGGTGTATGGATTAACCACATAAGTTGAAATGCATTTCATAAGGCAATGGATACATTAAAATCCATTGAACTACCAAGTCAATTAAAAGAGATTTATGACGAAACTTTTTTTACATTTACAAAACTTACGGGGAAAATAGTGATACCTGCAAGTGTTGTTGAAATAGGTCACCGTGCATTTTCTGGCTCGAAGATTACATCAATTGAATTTGAAGGTGCGTTAGACGGAACATCAAAAACTAAACGAATTGGATATTTTGCTTTCTATGATTGCACTTCCTTAACTGGAACGGTAAATTTGCCAGATTCTATTGAAGATATTGGTGATCGTGCGTTTACTCTCTCAAATGGTTCAACGGGAGTTTCAAAATTTTCCGTATCAGTAGATAATTATCCGTTCCTTGGTGGGGCTATAAATTGATGAGGTAATGACATTAGTAAAATAGAATTACGTGGAGATTCTAGCGTTATAGTTAATTCAAATAATTTAAAATTCAATAAGAAAACTCAAACTATAATCTCGCTTGTTGATATTAATTATGCTGGACCAATTATAATACCGGTTAAAATAGACGGAGTTTATGTCAAGAAGTTTGCAGAATATGCATTTTATAAAACTAAAATCACAAATGTTACTTTCGAAGGGGTTGGTAGAAGTGATTGTCAGTTAGAAAGTATTCCAACTTATTTATTTGCAGAATGTGGCTCTATTGGTTCATTTATAATTCCTGAATCAGTTCAATCTGTCGGTGAAGATGCGTGAGTTAACTCGAGTGTTGTAGCAATCACATTCGCGGGTTACAATAATGGAAAAAGTAAATTAATAAGTATTGGAAGTGGGGCATTCAGGCGTACCCTTAAACTTGGCAAAGTTTATATTCCAGAATCTGTTGTAAAAGTTGGTACCGATCTATTTTGAAGCAATACAAATGAAAGATTTTACTTCAATGTTCCTAAGCATTTGAACCCAAATTTACCAGAAGGGGCAGAAGTGGTAAATTATTGAAGTTGAGATGAAAACTTAAAATCAAGAATTAACTCAGATGGAAGATAACTGTAATACAATTCAGTCAATATCTATATATAAAACTTATTTATGTTAAAATAACAATACATGAAAACATTAAAATATAATCTTTATACCAATAGAGGAACTTTTTGACAAAGGATTTTTGGTGATAAAGAATTTGTAAAATTACTACTAAAACTTTTTATCCCCGCCGCCTTACAATCTTTGATAGCTATTTCTGTTAATTATGTTGATAATTTTTCTCTTGCATTACTTATTTCAGACCCCGTTTCTGCTAACGCTGCAAAAGAAGCTCTTGGTCTCGCGAGTCCAATTTTAAATTTTGCAGTTTTAACCACAATTGGGTGACTTGGTGGTGTTGGTGTAATGCTGAGTCAATATTTTGGAAATAGAGAAGTTGAAAATGTTAGAAGAACTATTACTTTTAGAACATGAACTGCAGTTTTATTACAAGTTCCATTGATCACTGTGATGGCTGCAATCCCAGATCAACTAATAAGTATCTCAAGTAATGTTAGTTCTGGATTATCTTGAGAATATGCACAAATATATTTATTTTATTCTTCATTTACATTTATACCATTTGCCATCGCCTATTCATTAAGCTTCTCATTGCAAGAAACAAAAAACACATACTTTTCATTTATAGCAGCAGCAGTCGGTATGGCTACCAATATTATTTTGGATCCTATTGCAATAATTCTATCTCCGGATGCAGAAACAGCAATAATGTTTGTTGCACTTTCCACTGGATTAGCAAGGATTGTACAAATTGGTATAATATTATTTTATATATGGTGAAAAAAGAATCCATATTTAATGTTTTACCTTAATCTTGGCATTACTACAAAACAAATAAAAGCTATATTCAAAAATGGTATTATGGTTTTTATAAACGATACAATTTTTTCATTTGCAAATATGATGTTGATGATTATGTTGTTAACGTACCAACCACAGATTCATGATTCTACAACTAATTTGATGTTGATTATTCAATTCACAACAGTAATATGACCTGGTATGGCAACCGCATCTGCAGTGCTAATCGGAAGTGAGCTTGGTGCTGGAAATACCAAAAAAGCTAAAAAAAATGCTGATATATTAATGGTATGGGGTACAATGATGTCAGCAACACTTGGTGTTATTTTATTTGTTCTCGCTATTTTTGTTAATCCAATCTTATCTCCAGCGGCTACAGAAGAAATGAATATCTTATCTCGTAATATGCAGTGACTTATGGCACCTATTCTAATTTCTCAAGGTGTATTCTCCATCTGTTATTATGCACTTAGATCTGGTGGCTCTAAAATTGTATATTTAATAGATGCAGCAGTTATGATATTATGGATTATAATTATGTCTTCAATAACTTTTACTAATGTTGCAAAAGATTGAGACCCATTACTATATGTGGCACTATTAGAATCAAACCAAATTGTTAGGATGATTTTAGGGATAATTGCATATAAAAAAACAAAATGAGCAAAGACACTTACTAAGTCTCAAGTGAGCGCTCTTGAAAATTTAAAAGAACAAGTAGGAGAAGCCTTCGTGGCAGGTATATAATGACAATAGGAAGTTTTAACGTAAAGCAATGAATCATCGATTCATTTCATAATCAAGGATTTAAAAAATTGACTGAGATTCAGTCTAAAACAATAACTCCTCTACTAAATAATAAAAATATAATTGGTGTTTCATCCACAGGTTCTGGGAAAACGCTAGCATTTCTAATTCCAACTTTTAACAAAATTGAATTAAATGATGACCTTCAAGCAATTATCATTACTCCAACAAGAGAATTAGCAAGACAGATTTTCAGTCAAATAACTGAATTTAAAAAAGACCAACCAAAACTTAAAGCGCAACTTCTAGTCGGTGGTACTGAAGTTGAAAAACAATTAAATAAAATTAATTCAACCAAACCACAAATTATTGTAACTACTCCAGCTAGATTACATGAAGCTATGGCTGATGAAAAAATCAACTGTACAAAAGTTAACACATTAATTCTTGATGAAGCTGATATGTTAATGGATCTTGGCTTTGCTAAAGAAATTGAAAAAATCATTGATGCGCTTGAAAATGATAAATTACAAAAAATGGGATGAAGTGCGACACTTCATGACCTTCTATCTTCGAGATTAGCTAGATTCTATAAAAATACAAAAGTAATTCAAGTTGGTGTTTCCATTTATGAAAATGAAAATATCAATCACCATATTATCCACACTATCGATAAAATGAAAGCACTTGATATTTTCTTAGATAAATACAACCCATATTTATGTTTAATTTTCTGTAATAACAAGAAGGCAATTGCCGACTTAGTTAAATACTTAAAAGATAAACAAAAATCGGTTATTGCACTTCATGCAAACTTAGATAGTAGACAAAGAAAAAATGCATATAAGAGTATTAAAAATTTAGAATACCAATATGTAATTGCCAGTGATCTAGCGAGTAGAGGTTTAGATATAGATGGTGCTAGTCATGTTCTTAACTGAAACCTTCCTGATACAACTGAATGATATGTACATAGAGCTGGTAGATGTGGTAGAGGGAAATATACTGGTGATTCATTTATCATCTTTAACAATGATCAAGAAGCTGAATTATTTAACCTTCAGAAAAAAGGTATTAAATTCAATCACCTTTCAATTAAACAAGGAGATTTTGTCACAAAAGAATATCGTCTAAAATCTAATAAAATTGTATTTGATCAAAAGACAAATAGTGAAATTAGAAAAATTGTTGATAAAAAAACGAAGGTAAAACCTGGTTATAAAAAGAAACAAAAAGAAGAAATTAAAAAAATTAAACAAAAATCTAAAAGAAAATATCTTGAAAAGAAAATTAATCAAGATAGAGTTAAAAAATATAAACAAGAGAGTAGAGACCGTAATACGGAATTCTATTAAAAACTAGAAATAACTTTGTAACCCAAAGTTATTTTTTTATTCCATTATTTTAATTATAAATTTAATGCATAAAAATGCACTATTTTTTCAACAAGTTATATTTAATTTTTATTCTATTTATCTAGTATATAATTAAAGGTGGGAAAGCATACCCAGGAAAAATTATTGAAAGGATACTTATGAAAGGTATTAATGTATATAGTGAAATAGGAAAGTTACGCAGAGTTTTGGTTCACAAACCAGGCGACGAATTGAAGTACGTAACTCCAAGTAGGATTGATGAATTATTAATGAGTGCAATTATTGAAGTTGATCAGGCAAGAAAAGAGCATGATAACTTTACAAGCATTTTAAGAGATAACGATGTTGAAGTTGTTTACTTACTAGAATTAGTTAAACAAGTTTGAAAAGATTCTTCAGAAGAAATTCGTGACAAATTTTTAGAACAATGATTAGATGAAGCTCCAGTAATAACTCCAGAACTTAGAACTAAAGTTAAAGAATTAATTTACGACATGGCATCAAAATCAGTTGGTAAAATGGTTCGTAAATTAATGTCGGGAATTCTATATAGAGAAATCGGTTTAGAATCTGTTAGGGAAGGTAACAAAGTTATTGACTTAGTTGTTGATCCGATGCCAAATTTATACTTTACAAGAGATCCGTTTGCAACAGTTGGGAATGGTATCACATTACATAAAATGAAATACAAAACTCGACAACGTGAAACAATCTTTGCAGAATTTATTTTCAATAATCATCCAGATTACAAAGATACTCCAATGTACTACACAAGAAATGAAGAAAATACAGTTGAAGGCGGTGACATCTTTATCTATAGTCGTGATGTATTAGCAATTGGAGTTTCAGAGAGAACTGGTCCTGAAGCAATTATGAAAATTGCATCAAATATTAAACACAATAAAGAATGCAAGTTTAAAAAGATCTTAGCAATAAATGTACCGCCTATGGGCAACTTAATGCACTTAGATACTTGATTAACTATGGTTGATAGAACAACATTCTTATATTCAGGAAATATCTTTGGTGTACTTAAAGTGTGAGAGATTGATTTAACAAAAGATAAACTAGAAATGGTTGAAAAAAATGATAAATTAGAACATATCTTATCAGATGTTGTTGGACAACCAGTAACTATGGTGCCAATTGCTGGACACGGTGCTTTACAATTAGATATCGATATTGAAACTCACTTTGATGGAACTAACTACTTAGTTATTGAACCAGGTGTTGTTGTTGGGTATGATAGAAATGCTAAAACTCAAAAAGCATTGGAGGAAGTTGGTGTAAAAGTATTTGCATTCAATGGAAACCAATTGTCACTAGGGATGGGTTCTTCAAGATGTATGTCAATGCCTCTTTGAAGAGATGACCTTGAATAATATTTAAAAAATATAATCAATTAAAAAACATGCAGGCAGTTGCATGTTTTTTTATTTACTATATTATTTTTTAGCTATTTTCTTTAACAGAAGTGATTACACCACCACCAATACAGTTATTTTCTTCATATATAACACCATATTGGCCTTCTGTGACGTTATTTGAGCCATTTGGGTATATTATCACTACTTTATCATCTTCAAGTCTTATAGAACAATCTGTAAGTGTTTGCCTATGTCTGAATCTAACTTTTAGATTTGTATTACTTGTTGGTTTATTGATTCAATTGAAATCAGTAATTGTACATTCATATGAAAGTAAGTATTTATCTTTGTTTGAATCTCTAACAACGTATAATATCTTTTTATCCACATCTTTTTTACAAACAAAATATTTGTATTTAGATCCACCGAGACTTAAACCATTATTTTGACCAATAGTATAATACATAACACCAACATGAGAACCAACTATTTCGTTAGTTTCAATATCAATAATTTTTCCTGGTTGATTAGGGATATAGTTTTTCAAAAAATCTTGAAAATTTCTTTCCCCGATAAAACATATTCCGGTAGAGTCTTTTTTATCCCAAATTTCTAAATTGTTTTCTCTGGCAATCTCTCTAACTTCAGATTTTAATAAATCACTTAAAGGGAATAAAGTCATTTGCAATTGAGATTGATTCAATCCACACAAAAAATATGTTTGATCCTTATTAGTATCTTTACACATGTGAAGCTCACTATGATCATTATAATGTTCAACTTTTGCATAATGCCCCGTTGCTATATAATCACATTCAAATTTATCCTTAGCATATTTTAATAAATGGCCAAATTTTATATAACGATTACAAAGTACATCAGGGTTTGGAGTTCTGCCAGCCTTATACTCTTCTAAGAAATGAACAAATACTTCATCTCAATATTCTTTTATGAAATCAATTTTATGAATCGGTACGTCTAAAATTTTAGCTATTTTTTGTGCATCATCTCATTCATATTGAGCATCACATTTATCTTTTTGATTATCATAGTTTTCTTTATTAACAAAACTATCTCAGTTTTGCATGAATACTGCTGTTACATCATATCCTTGTTTTTTCAATAAAAAACATGTGACAGCTGAATCAACACCACCACTTAAACCAACTACTACTTTTTTCATATTTTACTTTATTGTTTTTATATGAGAAGATTCATAACCATCATAGTCGTTAACTAGAACATCTTCGTCAAGTCCATTTCTAACAATTACAATTCTTCTTTTTCCGTCTTTATAAGTTCCTAAATCGGATATTTTAATTTCTTTTCTTTTCATAGAATTACCTTTAAATATTATATATTATTTTTTAACACTTTTTTTCATTATATAGTATGTGATTAGAATTACTAAACCAAATATTAAAGTTGATGTTGCAAAACATATTGCACCTTTTATATTTGCTGATTTTCGCAACTTCATTTGGATTTCATCTTCAATAAGTTCTTTTTTATAAAAAATTTCAATTTCATTTTTTCTTCTTTTATTAATTAATGTATAAACAACCTGACGAATAAAAGTTAAGCATATAATTCCAACCATTGTTCATACTGCATACACTGTAGAATAGTCAAATCCACCTAATGCCAAAGCACTGAAATCATTAATGAAATAAGTGGATAGATTAATAAAATATGCGACCATATAAGTTAAGAAAATACCAATTAATAAAAACATATAAATCGAAACTGAAACTCAAGTAAGAGTGACATTGGCAGTTACTAATTTTCTATATAGTTTTTTCACACAACTATAAGGTAAGTCAAAATCAAATTGACCATTATTTCTTTTCATTTCCTTTTTGAAGTGTAAATAATTAATTCCGCAGTTAAATGAAGCAAATCCCGTTAAAAATACAGCAATTGACGGAAGTGACAGTCAAAAAGCATTTAACTCAAGGTCTAAGAATGCATAAATAACATACCCTAAAGATGAAAATGCTGCAAATAATAGAATCGATGAGAAAGTAAACATTACAAGTAAATTGATCATTTCAAAACGATAAAAATTAGGGATTAATTTTCATGCTTCTTTTTTTAATTTTTTGTTTTCTAGTTTAATTCTCTTTTTTTCTTCAGCTAATAATTTTTTTGTTTCTTCATTTTCTACTATTTGAATATTTTCTGAATCATCTAAAGGTTTGGTTATTTCCTCTTTTTCTGGAGTATCAAAAATTATTTTTGCAGTTTTTAAATTACTAGGAGCAAACGCCTTTGTAAATTCTTTGTCAAAATCCATAACTGATTGTACGAATCTAACTGTTTTTAATCTTTCAGGAATTTTAGTTTCTTCCTTTTCTTGTTCAAATAGAACTTCTGGAATAGAATCAAAATTTGCATTTGATTCTCAAATATTATTAAATTTAGTTTCTTCTTCTTTAAATTCTGTAGAGTTTGGTTTAATGCTCTCTTCTTTTTTTGTATTGAATACTTGCGTTTTATCTTTTTGATCTGATGAAAAAGTTTTTGTCATTCCCCATTTATCTTCTAACGGCTCACTTCAAATGGCTTCCTCTTTTGTTGAAGATGATGTGCTGCTATCAGATGATTTAGAATCTCATTTATCTGAGATATCAGTTGGGTCTAATTCATTTGTTTCATTGTTTCTTTCAAAATTTTTCATTACAGACCTCCTATTATTAAATTTTTACATATTAAATTAAAAATTTCAAACTATGAATTCACTATTAATATATATTAATAAATATTTTAATGATTTATTGCATGTTTTTGATAACTTTTATTCAAAATTACATATTCTCTATATAATATAGATATAATAGGAGATTTTTATGAATAAATTAAAAGGATCAAAAACATGGGAGAACCTTCAAACAGCATTTGCTGGAGAAGCGCAAGCTCATACAAAATATCAATATTATGCTAAAAAAGCACAAAAAGAAGGTTTAAACCTTATTGCTAGCATCTTTGAAGAAACAGCACAAAATGAAAAAGAACATGCTAAATTATGATTTAAAGCACTTCACGATGATGACGTTCCAATAACTAAGCAAAATTTAATGGATGCAATTGCTGGTGAAGATCACGAATCTCAATTCATGTATAAAGAGTTCGCAGAAATAGCAGAACAAGAAGGGTTTGCTGATATAGCAAGATTATTTAAAATGGTTGGTAAAATTGAAACTGACCATTCAAAACGTTATAGTGAGTTATTAGAATCACTTGAAAGTGATAAATTATTTAAGTCAGAAGAACCAATATTATGAATTTGTACAAACTGTGGGCACTTATTCATCGGAAAAGAACCACCATTATCATGCCCTGTTTGTAAGCATCCACAAGCTTACTTTGTAAGAGAAAATAGAAAATACAAGTAATCATGAAAAAAGGAAAATTAATAATATTAAGCGGCGTTTCAGGTGTCGGTAAAAACGCTATTTTGAATGAGTTATTCAAAGACCACACACTAAACATAACTTATAGTACATCAATGACTACAAGACCAATGAGAGTTGGAGAAGTGAATGGCAAAAACTATTTCTTTGTATCTAATGAAGAATTCGATAATGCTATTGAAAATAATGAATTACTTGAATGAGCACCATTTTGTGAAAATAGATATGGTACTCCAAATTCTTTTGTTGAAGAGCAATTAAATGATGGCAAGAATGTTATTCTTGAAATCGAAGTTAAAGGGGCATTGAATGTAATGCAAAAAAGGCCAGATGCAATAAGTATCTTCCTGATACCTCCGAGTCTTGACGAACTTAGAAGTCGCCTTGAAAAGAGAGGAACTGAAACAGAAGAAATTATTGATATGAGAATTAATGAAGCCAAAAAAGAACTAAAATTCAAGGATCGTTATAATCATGTTGTGGTTAATGATGTCTTAGTTGATGCAATAAAAAAAGTGAGAAAAATAATAAAAAGTGAAACAAAATAATATCTACGACTATACATATGAAAAACTTAAGGATTTCTTTGTACAAAATGACATCAAACCATTTGTTGCAAAACAAGTGTTTGATTGACTATATAAAAAACTAGTCAACTCATTTGATGAAATGGTAAACATCAAAAAAACTACCATTGATTTCTTAAAGCAAAATTTTGAAATTCCTAAATTTAAAATTGTAACTTTATTAGAAGATGAAGACTTGACGACTAAGTTCTTGTTTGAACTACCAGATGGTAATAAAATAGAAACAGTTGTAATGAATTTTGAATATGGAAATTCAATCTGTGTTACTACTCAAGTTGGTTGCAACATGGGTTGTAAATTTTGCGCATCTGGCAAGTTAAAAAAGATTAGAGATTTGACTGCCGGAGAAATAATTTTACAAGTTAAAATGGCGAATCAATATTTATTAGAAAATGAGAGAAATACATTGCGTAACATTGTTGTAATGGGAATTGGTGAACCATTCGATAATTATGATAATTTAAAAGATTTTTTAAATATAGTTAGAGATGATTTATCGTTTGGAATTGGTTCGAGAAAAATTACAGTTTCAACTTGTGGATTGTTGAATAAATTTGGTAGTTTCCAAAATGATTTTAACCAAATTGGTTTAGCCATCTCTTTGCATGCACCTACAAATGAAATCAGAGATCAAATCATGCCTATTAATCAGAAATTTAGAATTGAGGAATTAATTGATAAAGCAAGAGAATATACCGAGCATACAAATCGTAGAGTAACATTCGAATACATAATGCTAGAAGGTATTAATGACTCAACTGACGATGCTCATGAGTTAGCAGATCTTTTATATCCAATTAAAAATGAATTATTCACAATAAACTTAATTCCTTACAACTCAGTTTCTGAAACTGAGTTTAAAAGAAGCAGAAATATTAGGCCATTCTATGAGGTATTAAGAGAGTATGGAATAATTACAACAGTTAGACAAGAAAAGGGTGCCAATATTAATGGTGCTTGCGGACAGCTTAGAGCTGATACGGAAAGTAATTAATCGAATTTTTTTTCTAAAGAATTTAATATGTGAAGGTAGTTATCATATCTTCACATTTTTATTTGTCCATTTTGTATCATGGAGCTTATTAAACACCCTATATTGTTATCCCTATGGAAACAATCGTTAAATTGACAATATCTCCCTGTTAATTGAAGCCCGAAAAAATTGTGAGCTAAGGAATGCTGGGAACAAGTTAAAACGATGCTAGAATAGCCGGGTGTATCAACAACATAATAATCATCTTGCTTAATAATTGTAGTGTTTGTAGTGGTATGTTTACCTCTATTTAAAGATTTTGAAATTTCTTGAGTTCTAATATTTAATTCTGGGTTTATTCTATTTATTAAAGTTGACTTCCCAACGCCGGAGTTACCTACGAAACAAACAATCTTTCCAGAAAAATTATTAATCATTTCTTTATATTCATTTTCACTATTAATATCATAAATTTTATAATCCATATCTTTGTAATCAGATACATATTTTTCAACACTGTCAGAGTATGATAAATCTGTCTTTGTTAGGGCAACAACAACGTGACAATTTGCAAGTGCATAAAAAGTAATCATCTTATCTAATAATAAAGGATTAAAATCCGGTTCAATTGTTGACTGAACAATAACAACGATATCAACATTGCAAACATTTGGTCTCAACAATGAATTTTTTCTTTCTGAAATATTAGTAATCATCGGCACTTTGTCATCAAAATTTAGTGTAACAAAATCGCCACATGTTGGTTTTATATTTTTATTTCTAAATATTCCAAGAGCGTTTGTTTTGTAAATTTCGTTTTGATATTCTACTCAAATATCATCTTTAATTACTTTTATTATTCTTCCATTATTGTTGTTCATATAACTCTATTATAAATAGAAATTATAATAAGTAAACAAATTAAATTTTTGTCAGTACAAGAATGGACACAACCAAACAAATCATTAGTATATTTATGCAACCGAAAAATCACCATGTTTCATAGAACTTTTCTTTGTAATCTTCCTTAACTGAGAAAGTTGTTGGTAATTGGAATTTACGCTTGTCAGCAGGCTTAATTAATGGCTCAGAAATTCTTTCTTCGCTATTTCATGTTTCTATATCTTTTATTAATTCATTAATATTTTTATATCTATATTTTCTATCTTCGTCACGACTTGCAGTTAATCTAAAAATTATATTGTCAATTGAAGTCGGGATCCCGTTTATCATATTGCTAATGATTGGGATATCAAATTTTAATCATTTATCAATTTTTTGCTTATCCTTCTCGCCCTCAACATCAATAAAAGGAAATGAACCTACGATCATTTCATAAAGAATAACTCCAAGTGCATGAAAATCAAATTGTGGAGTTATAATCTCTCTCAATCTTGCATTTGCTTTTCTATCACCCAAACTAGCTTCAAGTAGGATGTTTGATGATAATTGGAGGATATCTGGAGTAGTATAATTTGCAGTGCAATAGACTGTACCTTCGCTAGATTCAAAAATATTATCATAGAATATTGTTGCAATTCCATAATCAATTATCTTAACCTTTCTTAAATCTTTTGAAAGCATTATATTTTCAGCTTTCAAGTCCCTATGAATGATTGTCTTTTTTTCATTTAACTGATGCAGATGCTTAACACCATTTGCAATTTGAGAAAAGTAAAACATAGCCCTATCAATTGGCAGTGCTTTTTGCTTTGCAATTTGTCTAGAAAGGGAAGGACCGTCGATGAATTCACTAACAATTGATACTTGCTCGCCATCATCACTCATATGCCATTTAATGGGTTTTGCGATATTGTCATTTGGTTTCTCAAAAATTGCTCAAGTTAATGAGAATTCATCTAATGCTTTTTTTCATTGATCGTTAGTAGCTTTTTCTGAACGGTTTTCTTGCATAATTTGCTTTTTTGAAATAACCTTTATTACTACATATGGATTTGATGTCGAGTTTCCATCATATCCGATATAAACATCAGACATCCCTCCACCATTTAATTTTTTAATAATTTTGTACCCTAAAGCACTTTTTCCAACTTCATACTTCATTTAAACACCTAATATAACAATTGATAAGTTGTCATTCGAATTATTGGCAAGTGCTTTGACAATAACAGAATTACAAGCATCCAAAAAATTATCCTCATCAAATTTTATTGATTCATGAATATCACCAATAGAAACGAAATTATGGCATCCATCACTTGTGAGGATAATATAATCCCCTTTTTTAAGATGATGAACAATTGCTTCCGCTTTAACTTTTCTTTCAGTTCTAGCACCTATAAATTGAGTAATTGCAAATAAGTTATTTCTATATTTCTCATACAACTCCAATGGTGCGTTTATTGCATTCAAATGGTTAATTAAGTTTTGATCAGTGGTTAATTGCATAGATTTGCCATCACTGCCAATGAACCAACAACGACTATCACCTACATTGTATATGTAACTAACATTATTAACTATAATTGAAACAACAAAAGTTGTTGCCATATTAAGTAATTTTTCATGAGTTAAAATATGTTCAGAAATATTTGTCCTGGCTGTATCTATGACATTCCCGATTCATAATGTTATTTGTTCTTGGTTAAAAGAGCTAAAGTTAGTTTTTAAGAATTTTTCTTGAAAAGCTCTAACCGTAATTTCACTAGCGGCAGATCCGCCTTTATAACCACCTAATCCATCACAAACTATTCCGGCCATATTGCCGAAGTCGTTTGTTCCAGATCATGCATAGTCTTCGTTATTTTGTCTCACTGATCCAATATCAGATAAATTCCCGTGTCTAAAATTTCTGTCCATATATTTTTTAATTATAACACTTGATATTATGCATTTGACAAACTTACTATCATAATTCAATAATATTATTATATTCATGATATGATATACACTATGAAAACAAAGAAAATTAATATTGAAAATTCTAATTTACCTAACATTAAAGATGCTAGGAAAAGATTAGTAAAAGCTAAAATCCTAAAAGATGAATACGTATTTGACCCAAGTATGAAAGATTATGGGAAAGATAAAACATTCCACATTAGAACGTATGGATGCCAATCAAACGTGCGTGACGGGGAAGTTATTAAAGGTATTTTAAATGACATGGGTTATACATGAACTGAAGATGTGTATAATGCTGATTTAGTTATTTTAAATACATGTGCTATTCGTGAAAATGCCGAGAATAAAGTTTTTGGTGAATTTGGTCTATTAAAAAAATCAAAAGTTAGAAATCCAAATATGATCCTTGGTATGAGTGGATGCATGAGTCAAAGTGAAAAAGTTGTAAATAAAATTCTTACTAAATATCAACAAGTAGATTTTATATTTGGAACACATAATATCCACAAGCTACCTGAGATCTTAAAAAGGTTAAAATTTGAATCGAATATCATCGTTGATGTTTGAAGTCATGAAGGTGATGTAATTGAATCACTACCATCTGAAAGAGATAATAAAATTAAAGCGTGAGTTAACATCATGTACGGATGTGATAAATTTTGTTCTTACTGTATAGTTCCATATACAAGAGGTAAAATCCGTTCAAGAGATAAACAAGATATTTTAGATGAAGTAAATGAGCTTGTAAAAGCAGGTTATAAAGAAGTAACTTTACTTGGTCAAAATGTTAACTCTTATGGAATTGATTTAGATGATGAATTTTCATTTGCAGATTTATTAGAATTAATTGCAAAAACTGGTATTGAAAGAATTAGATTTGCTACAAGTAATCCATGAAACTGAGATAGTAGAATTGTTGATATGGCAAAGAAATATTCTAACATCATGCCATATTTCCATTTACCTATTCAATCGGGTTCTGAAAGTATCTTACAAAAGATGAATCGTCAGACAATTATTTCTGAATATAAAACACATGTTGATTACATTCGTGCAAACATTCCAAGCTGTGCAATTTCAACAGATATTATTGTTGGTTTCCCAAACGAAACAGATGAAGATTTCCAATTAACTTTAGACTTATATAACTACATTAAATTTGACAATGCATATACATTTATTTTCTCGCCAAGAGAGGGTACTCCAGCAATGAATATGATCGATGAAATAAGCCCACAAGTTAAAAAAGATAGATTACAACAACTTAATGAATTAGTTAAAAAATATGCAAGCGAAAATAATGCTAAATATGTTGGTAAAGAATTAGAAGTTTTAGTTGAAGGTCCATCTAAATCTAACTCTGAAAAATTAACTGGTTACACACCAGAATGAAAAGTTGTTAACTTTACTGGAAAAGCTGAAGTTGGAGAGGTCGTAAAAGTGCGTATTAAAACCGCCTCAAGATTCTCATTAAATGGAGAAATTATTTAATAATTTTTTTAAACTTATATAAAAATCAATTTGTGACTTCTGAGCCCAAAAGCTTGAAGTCATTTTTGATCTCTACTTTTGCAATTTCACTAAATCCATTATGTAAATAATATTCAAAATCACAACCAGTGTCTGAATATAAAATAAATTCATTAATTTTAGCTATTTTTAATTGATTATAAAATTGTTCTAAAAGGATTTTACTATAACCTAATCCTTGCCTTTTAGGATCAATTGCAAATAGAATTAACTCACATTCTCCATCAGTTGATAAAGCTTCAATATTATTGTTTATTTCAATTTGAAATTTTAAAAATTTTAAGTCGTCATTTGATAAACTTTTAACATCTAAAATTTGACAAATTTTTTCTATCTTATTTTCTTTAATTAACTTTGAGATAAACTTATCAAGTTTCACATTTTCAAATTCATCTTTATTATATTTGAAAGAGTTAATATTATCTTCTGAAGAACCTTCACATTTTATACTTGCAAATAACATTCCATTAACATTATTCTGTCCATCAACTAATAACCACCTAAAGTTTGATTTATTATAAAAATACTCTAAACAGAAATTAGCTATTTTATCAACATGATTAACCATATTCTTGAATGAGTCTACATCCATAATCATTTTCATATATTGATTACAACTAATAATGTAATCTTGGAAATAAGCTATTTTATTATCTAATTTAATGATTTTCATACATTTGATTATATACAATAATGCTAATCACGCATGTATATAACTATATAAAAGAGTGAGAAGTTAATTATTTTAATAATAAATTTTTTTAGCTTGTTAAGTAAAAAACCTTTACACCTCATTAAAAAAATGTATAATAAGTAGGTAATAAAAAAATATAGGAGGACACATTGGTTAAATTAAGACTAACTAGAATGGGTAGACACAAACGTGCATATTACCGTATTGTTGCTACAGACGCTAGAACTAAAGTTAATGGTGGATACATTGAATTACTAGGTAACTACGATCCAATTTCTGGAGAAATCAAGTTATTTGATGACATCATCTTAAACTGATTATCAAAAGGTGCTCAACCATCTGAAACTGTTAAAAACATTTTAAAAGATAAAGGTGTATGAGCTAAATTTGTTGAAACTAAAGCAACAAAAAAACCAAAAGCAAGCGGAACTAAAAAAAGTTCAGCTTCAGCTAAGCCAGCAGCTAAAAAAACTGCTACAAAAGCTAAAACTAAATAATGAAAATTACAATTCTAACGCTTTTTGATGATGTTTATAATTCATTTATAAATTCTTCAATTATTAAAAAAGCAGTTGATCAGAAATATGTAGAAATTGAAGTTATCAATTTCCGTGACTATTCTAATGACAAACACAAACGTGTTGATGATTATCAATGCGGTGGTGGCCCTGGGATGGTTATTGGATTACAATCAATTACAGAAGCAATCAAAAATCATAGAACAAGCAATTCACATGTATTATTAACTTCCCCTAGCGGAAAGTTACTGAAACAAGATATGCTAGAGCAATTAAAAACTAAAGAACATTTAATTTTGATTGCAGGTCACTATGAGGGATTCGATGCAAGGATTGAAAACTACATTGATGATTCTGTCTCAATTGGTGATTATGTACTAACTGGTGGAGAACTTCCGACATTAGTAATGATGGATGCAATCATTAGATTAATTCCTGGTGTCATTAATAAAGACAGCTTAATAGATGAATCATTTAATAATAATTTACTTGATTATCCTGTTTACACTAAACCAATCTCTTTTGAAGGGTTTGATGTACCAGAAGTTCTACTAAGTGGGAATCATAAAGAGATCAATAAATTTAGATTAGAAAGTCAAATTGAACTTACTAAGAAAAAGCGACCAGATTTGTATGAAACATATTTAAAGAAAGGACAAAAAAATGAATCTAAATAGACAAAAAATTCTATCTGATATTCAATCTTCACAACTTAAAGCTGATGTTCCTAATTTCTCATCAGGTGATACAGTTGTTGTTCACACTAAAATTTCTGAAAACAATAAAACAAGAATTCAAAAATTCGAAGGCGTTGTACTTAGAAGACGTGGTTCAGGTTTAGGTGAAACTTTTACAGTTCGTAAAGAATCAAATGGTGTTTGACTAGAAGAAACTTTCCAAGTTAACTCTCCATTAGTTACTACTATTGAACTTAAACGTAAAGGTAAAGTTAGAAGAGCTTACATCTCATATATGAGACAACGTTCTGGAAAATCTGCAAGAATTAAACAAGGATAATAATCCATATCTAAAAAATCGGGGAAACCCGATTTTTTTTTATTGTTATAGGCATTAAAAAAACCGGCAAGCCGGTTTTTTATTTATTCGCTTATCAAATTATTATAATTTAACTACGTCTAATGCATTAAGAATTAAGATTAAAGCCATTGCAAAATTCACACCAGGAATAATCGAAAGTAATGCAATTATTCCTTCAGTTCCTGATGGTTTAACATTTAGGTAGTATAAGATTCCACCGAAAAATGGAATTAGAGTAAGAATTGCTCATATTTTTTTATCCATATTTGTCTCCTTTATATTATATTGATTATATAACAAAAGACCCCCTAATTTAACTAAAATATGAGAATATTTGAATTAAGTTCTAAAGTATCCTTATTTACATAAATATTTTAAAAAATAGCAACATTTCATATTATGATTTTAATGTTAATCTAAAAAGGAGATACTAATGATTAAATTTAATAAAGACTTCATGTTCGGTGCATGTACATCAGCTGAGCAATCTGAAGGATATAGAAACTTCAAGACTAATTGAGATATATTCTACGACAAACACCCAGAGAAATTCTTTGGCGGAGTTGGTCCATCAATTACTTCAAGAACTTTCAACCAATATAAAGAAGACATTGAATTATATAGCAAAATGGGATTTGATTCTTTTAGAACTTCATTCTCATGAGCTAGATTATTCCCATCAAAAGATGTAGTGTGTCAAGAAGGTGTAAAATTCTACCATGACTACATCGATGCTTTAAAAGCAAAAAACATTAAAACAATGTTCTGTTTAAATCACTTTGACTTACCAGCTTGAATTATGGAAGAGGGCGGATTAGAAAATGAAAATACAGCAATTGAATTTGAAAAATTTGCTAAATTAGTCTTAGATGAATATGGAAGTAAATTAGACTACTTAGGATCATTCAATGAACCAATCGTTCCTGTTATGTTAGGCTACTTAACTGGTGACCACCACTGACCATTAGTTAAAGATGCGAAAAGAACTATCCAAGCTGGTTATGTAACCATCTTATGTCATGCAAGATTTGCAAACTTATTTAATACTGAATATAGAAATAAATTACAAACTAAAATTGGTGTTATTGTAAATATCACTCCAACACTTCCAGCTGATGAAATTAACTTTACAGCAGAAGATCAAAAAGCAGCTGACTTATATAATTTAATTCATAACTATGCATTACTTGATGCAATGTGTAAAGGTGAGTTTAGTCCGGAATTAATTAGCATGGTTAAAGATAACGGATTATGTGGTAACTATAAAGCTGAAGATTTAGAAATCATTAAAAAAACTAAAATTGACTGAGTTGGTGCTAACTACTACTGTCCAAGTAGAGTTGTAGCTGTTGATCCGACTAAAGAAACTCCTGATATTTCAATTGGAAGTATTAACTTAAAGGCATACTCTTATAAAGATGCAAGAATGAATCCGTTTAGAGGATGAGAAATCAAACCTGAAATGTTAATTAAAATTTGTGAAATTTTCAAAAATAGATATGATAACATCCCTTTCTATATTTCTGAAAATGGAATGGGCGTTGAAGGTGAAGAAAAATTTAGAAATGCTGAAGGATATATTGATGACCAATATAGAATTGCATTCATTAAGGAACACTTAAGAGCCTTAAGACAAGGTATGGATATGTATGGTGTTAACTGTTTTGGTTACCACTTATGAGCAAGTATCGACTGTTGATCATGATTAAATGCTTATAAAAACAGATACGGATTCATTGAAGTTGAAATTGAAACTGGAAAAAGAATTATGAAATCTTCAGGAAAATGATTCTCAGATTTCACAAAAACTAAAGAATTCGAAGACAATTTTGAAATGATAGAACATTTTATCAGTACAAAATAATATTTGTTATAGAATATATACTATATGAATGATTTAATTTTTAAAGCAATAGCAACAATACAAAATGACCCAATACCACCAATTGATTGATCAAATCCATTGATTGTATCTGCAATTTTTGTAACAATTGTGGGTTTGTTTCTACCTTTCATAATGTGATTTGCAAGAAACTTTTTAAGAATAATTTTGAAAAAAAATTATCCTTGATTAAACTCTTCACTTAAATGATTTGCACTAGCTGGTTTCTTAATATTTGTTGCTGGTCTTTGCATGTTCCTAATACCGATCTTAACAGGAGTAGAAATGTAATGAAACCAGTCTATACAGATTTTATAAAATCAAATGATCAAAAATATACATCGTTAATTGATGAATACAGAAGAATAAGATATTTCAAATATAATGAGACTTTTAAAGTTGACTCCGCAGATGAATTATTTAAATTATTGCAAGATAGTTTTAAACATATGTTCAGTATTAAAAGAGAGCTTGTTTCTGGTTTAAAATTTGAACATAAAATTAAAAATACTCACGCAACATACACTTTGGAAGAAATTGATCCAACGAAACATTATATTTTATTAAAATGAAATGTTGAAAACGATGTTTATAATCTAGAATTTCAAATCAAAAAAACAAGTAATGAAAAAAAGTTTAGACTGAAGTTTAGACAATACTTAAAAAGAGACATCACATTTTTTGGGATGGCTGATTATGCTGGAGTTGTCTTATATAAACAATCATTTAAAAGTAATATGAAAACTTTCTGTGCTCATATTAGATATATCCAAGCTGGTTCGCTAGAAAAAGAAACTAAAGAATTTAAGACTAGTGTAAGAATCAAAAATATTGATCTTGAAAAATCTTTTTTAGCTCTTTGTAAAGGGCTTAAGAAGTTTTATAAAATTAAAGGTAATTTATCTAATGGTCAAATATTTAACTTTACTCAAGACCAAAAATCATTAAAATACCAAATCACTGCATTTGATGAAAAACAAAAAACTATAACAATAAGTTGAGAAAATGCAGAGATCCAACATGAGATCAAGTATTCTATGATTGAAGATAAATTAGTAAGTGAACGTAAACTAACTTGCGGAAAAGGATTATTGAAAATCCCGGGACAAATTAAGTTGAGAACTTACAAAACATTATTTTCTAAATTCTCAAAGGAATTAGCAAAAGATATTGAACAATCTATAACTAAATAATTATAAAATCATATTTGATATAATTTCATTAATATCTTCAAGTTTATCTTGAAGATATTTTTTTTCATCAAGAGCAATTGTTAAGTCCGTAATTATAGAAACATTTTTATAGTATTTAGATAGATCGTTGGCCGTCTCAACCACACAAATATCTTTAACTAGCCCACAAACAAAAATTTCATCAATTTTGTTTTCTGCAATGAATTTATTTATAATACTTTCACTTCCTTCGTTATTGTAAATGGAATATGAGTCTGTATCAATTGAGATGCCTTTATTGATAAGAAGATCATACTTATAGTCATTTAACTTACCGATAAATTCGCTCCCGTAAGTTGAAGCAACACAATGTGGGGGTCATTTATCAAAAGATACATGTCCAGCTGGGTGCCAATCTCTACTAAAAACAATTTTGAATTGGCTTCTATCAATTTTATTTAAAAGTTCATAAATCTCATCAGCTAAAAGACTCCCACCTTTTACAGGCAAAGAACCATTATCACCAAAATCATTTTGAACATCAACTACTATAATACATTTCATGGTACTTTTATTATACAAATAAAAAAATGCCCGTAGGCATTTTATCTATTCTAGAATTTCAATTATTATTTTGTTTTAAAAGAAAACATAGATCATGGACTTAAAAAATCAAGTAAGAATAATTCGTGGTCAACAATTTTGCCGACAACATTCTTTCTATGAGTTTCATCACTATGATCCATTTTAGTTAAATGAAGTTCACCTTTATATTGACCAAAGTTATCATTCCCGATACAGATATCACCTTTTTCAATGATTTCTTTATGAGTATGAGGTTTGAAAGCTTCATCTTTATATTTGATTCTACTTTGAGTTGATCTGATTAAGTAGTCTGATTGATCCCCACGGTTGAAGTGAATCTCTTCTAAAACTATTTTCTTTTCAATTTCAGTAACATTTGGTTCAAATTCAATTTCAAAAGAAGGAGCTTTATTAATTAATTCCCCAATTGATTTTAATTCTTCTTCACTTGCGAATGCATTAGCAATGATAATATCATCAACTAAATCCATTAATAAGTAATGTTTAACTTGAGTTAAGATTGGAAGTTTTCTATGCATTTCTAAAGTACATAGACCATCCATTACAGGTCAAGGACCGTGGTCAGCTGCATTTGAACTAACAAAAGCCGCAGATCTAATTCCATAATCTCTGAATTGAAGAGATGTATTTGTGAAGTGTTCAAGTGATAAACCTGAATATTCCATTGGATAGAAGTTATGACAACCTAATAACTTAACTCTGTTTGGACAGTAAGAAATTATATTATCTAAGTATCTAGTACCAGCGGACATATTAATTTCAATATCAAGTTCTTGAGGATTGTAAGTCATTTTAGCTTCTTTCATTCCATCAAAACCTTCATCAAGTCTGATTCCAGTTGCTCCCATTTCTTTAAAGAAAGAAAGGTCATCATATGAAATTTCTAATTTAGAAAATACACTAGGTGCAATATCTAACACAACTTCCATTCCTAATGATGTTGCACAATTAAGAATTTCTACAAATTCTTTCTTGATATTTTCTTTAGTATCATTAACTGATAATAAACAACTAAATACTCTTTTAAAACCGTATTTAGCAGCAAGTTTAAGATAATTTAATATATCTTGTTTGTTTTCCTTTTCAGGATAAATTGAAATTCCTAACATGATTACCCCTTAATAGTTTTATGTAAGTCGATGATTTCATCAGCTAAAAGCATTAATGTTTGAGTACAAAGCATTTGATCTTCCGCATGCATGAAAAGTAATGGGATTTTAATTTCCACACCTTGTGCTTCTTTTTGGATTAATTCAGCGTGTTGTTTTTCAGCTTCAATTAAATTTTTATGAGCTGAACTCATTTTTTCTTTAGCTTCATCAAATTTTCCAGCTTTTGCAGCATAGATAGCTTCCATAGCATCTGATTTTGCACATCCTGCAAATGTAATGATTTGGAAACTAATTCCAGCTAATTCTTCGTAAGTATATGACATAATTCTCCTTAAAATCTATATATACTATTATTTTACATTATTAATTAATATTAGTAATATATAAATACGAAATTATAACCATGTACTAAATGTTGTTGAAAAACTCTATTTTTAATAAAAAATCATAATTTTTTTTAATAAATTAGCAAAAAAGTTGTGAGATTGCTAATTTTTTAATATAAAATATTTTATAGAAATTGATTCAAGGAGAATGACTATGGCAAAAAATATTATTTTAGGTATCGATTTAGGGACAACAAACTCTTGTGTCGCTATAATGGATGGAAAACAACCAAAGGTTTTAGAGAATCCTGAAGGAAAAAGAACAACACCTTCAATAGTTTCTTTTAAAAACGACGAAATTTTAGTTGGAGATGTTGCGAAACGTCAAATGATTACAAATTTAAACACAATCGCATCTGTTAAGAGATTAATGGGTACGGCTGAAAAAGTAAAAGTGAAAGATAAAGAATATACTCCACAAGAAATTAGTGCGAAGATTTTATCTTACATTAAAACTTTTGCAGAACAAAAAACTGGACAAAAAATTAAACAAGCTGTTATTACAGTTCCTGCATACTTTAACGACGCTGAGCGTCAAGCAACTAAAGATGCTGGTAAAATTGCTGGATTAGAAGTTTTAAGAATTATTAATGAACCAACAGCAGCTGCGCTTGCTTATGGTTTAGACAAAGCTACTCAAAATGAAAAAATTCTTGTTTATGATCTAGGTGGGGGAACATTTGATGTTTCTTTACTTGAAATGTCTGAAGGAACTTTTGAAGTTTTAGCAACTTCAGGTGACAACAGACTTGGTGGGGATGACTGAGATGAAGCTATCATCAACTGAATGTTAGCTGAATTTAAAGCGGTTCATAGCAATGTTGATATCTCTAAAGATAAAATGGCTATGCAAAGATTAAAAGATGCAGCTGAAAAAGCTAAGATTGAATTATCTGGAACTTCAGCTTCTCAAATTATGTTACCATTCCTTTCAATGGATGCTAACGGACCAATCAACTTTGAAGTTGAACTTACAAGAGCTAAATTTGAATCTTTAACGAAAGATTTACTTGAAAGAACAATTAAACCTGTTGAAGATGCAATTAAACAATCTAAATTAGACAAATCACAAATTGATAAAGTTTTATTAGTTGGTGGATCTACAAGAATGCCAGCTGTTCAAGAATTAGTTAAAAAATTAACTGGTAAAGAATTAAACAGAACAATTAACCCTGACGAAGTTGTTGCGCTTGGTGCGGCAATTCAAGGTGGTGTATTATCTGGTGATGTTGAAGATATCTTATTATTAGATGTAACTCCATTAACACTTTCTATTGAAACACTTGGAGGGGTTGCTACACCTTTAATTAAAAGAAATACAACTATCCCAGTTTCAAAATCACAAATTTTCTCAACAGCAGTTGATAACCAACCAGCAGTTGATATTAAAGTAGTTCAAGGTGAAAGACCATTAGCACAAGATAACAAGTTACTTGGTGACTTCTCATTAAGTGGTATTGATCCAGCTCCAAAAGGACAACCTCAAATTCAAATTACATTTAATATTGATGCTGATGGAATTATCCATGTTGCAGCTAAAGATTTAAAAACAAATAAAGAAGCTGAAATTACAATTAAAGATAGCAATGGATTATCTCCAGAAGAAATCGAAAAAATGATTAAAGATGCTGAAGAACACAAAGAACAAGATGAAAAAATCAAAAACGAACGTGAACTTCGTAATAAAACTGAATCAATGATTTCTTTATTTAAAGATGGTTTAGAAAAAGAAGGTGACAAAATCACTGAAGAGCAAAAAGCTCAAACTCAAGAACAAATTGATGAACTTCAAAAATTACTTGATGCAGGTGAATGAGATAAATTAAAAGAAAAAATTGATTTATTTGAAAAAACTGCAAGCCAATTCGCTGATATGAATGGTGGTAAATCAGAAGTTGTTGATGAAGACGATAACACAACAACAATTGATGAAGAATAATAAATTCTAGAAATTAGACATAGCATAACGCTATGTCTTTTTTTAAAAACTATATATAATATGTATATGTTTCTTTTATCTCAACCGCTCACAGACGTTCTTCCTAATTTGGATAAATATATCGTTAATACATTACTAAACTTCTTACTAGTTTTCATTTTTATATTGGTTGCCTTCATTGCATATAAAACTATTGAAAAAATGGGGATAACAAGAAGGTATTTTAAAAGTAAACCTATATATGAATATTTATTGCATTTAATTTTTGGAATAATATTTAGTCTATATTCATTAATTTTCATCGAAAATAATTTTTGAATGTTTTCTACCTTTATAATTGTTTTCCTGCCAATAACCTTCTATTTTAAATGAACATTTATGTTGGGTTCTTCGCCAATTATATTTACATCAATAATGATTTGATCATTAAATCACAGTGCTGAATATGATAATTACAATAAATACTTAATCACATTTAATTGCATATTATTTGGGCTAATATTTATTAATGGACTAATAATGAGATTGGTTAAGAAAAAATCAAATCTTAAATTTTTATTTTCAAACATTATGATTATTGGTACTTTAGTATCCATTATAATACCTTTAACAAGTTTAAAAGAATTTGGTGTTCTAACATCTTACCAAGACTTTGAAATAAATATGCAATTTGGCGTCATATCATTGATGAGTTTTGCAAGTTATTCTGCCACCTCTCTCTTGAATAGTTTTGTAATTAAAACTGAAAAATTAGCTGAAGATGTACTTTATAAAGATGGATTCATTCTTCAAAAATTTAGTAATGAACAAATATGACAGTACATTAAAAATAAAAATATAAAAAATGCATGTGTTATTAAGGTTATAGTTCAAGGTTTAGAATCTTCTGTGACAAAACTCGGTAGTTCTTATGCAACAAAAATCAAAACTGAAATAATTGGTCAATTGAGAAATGAATTATCAGAACTTGACCCTCTATTTTATATGCAATCTGAAGATACTGAATACTTTGCAATTATTCCATTGAGTGACATTAGTACTTTTGATATTAAAAAAACAACTAAAGGAAATTTTCAAAAAATTAGAGATAAGAATGATATATTGAAATTTATTGAGGAAAAAATTAACTCAGTGACAGAAGCGTATAATAACACCGCTAATAATGATTTTAAAGTTAAAATTTTTTGCTATTTATCAATTTATGGAATCTTAAATAATGATATTATGTCAATCAACAATAAGTTATCTTCTTTAAAATCTAATTATGCCCACAATATCCAAAACAGCATATATTTTTATAATTCAAATAATCCTTCTAATCAAGAACATACCAATCAAATTAAGGCTCTTGAAGATTTAGGGGAATTTGGCCCAAATGAAATACAAGTTACGATAAAAGAATTTAATTGTCCACAAGTTAGGAAGAATCTTGATTATAAATTACACATTTCAAATGTTTCATTATTTAAAAAGTTTATTTTTGATAAGGAAGAACTTTATAATCTTTCTGATGTTAGATCGACTAAAGCGGCTATCATGTGTCATATCTCTGCAAAATCAATTCATGAATTTATTGAATTAGGTCTAAATATCGGGCACAATAGATTGATTATTCAGTACCCACAATATTTATTGGAGCAAAGTAGCTTTAACCTTACTCAATTAATTAGTAACTTAAGTTCGTATCAAGTATCTCAAAATGACGTCATTTTAGAAATTCAAATAGATTCATTACATACAACTCAATTGATTGAATTTAATGTGCTAGAGTTAATTAAAAATAATTTTGTAGTAACATTTTCTACAAAAGTACAATGAGACAACCAGAAATTGGTAAAGTATAGAACCATTTATTAATAATATAAATTGTGATTATTTATAAAAATTAATATAATATACTAGTTATAATATTTTTTATGCAGAAAAGGGGTATCGTATGGCTTTAATAACAATGAAAAAAAATCCTACTAATTTAACGGTTTTATTTGCTAAATATTATTTGGCCCTGAATATTGCTAATGTACAAAAGATATTTAAAACTAAAGCAAGTAATATTATTCTTGATACTCTAAATCAGATTGATGATGTTAGACAAATAATATTTATTCTTGTTGCGGGACAAAAAGTTAAGAAATCAAAATTAATTATTGACCTTAACTATGATATTCAAAAAGAAGTTTTAGAAATCGCAAGCGACTCTGAACTTAGAATTATTTTAAAAGACTTATATCCGGATGATTTATTTGAATTACTGACACAACATGCAGAACATTCGAAAAGAATCTATTTATGTATTGATCAAGAGAGAAGAACTGCAATTAAAAAAATATCATCATATGATGACGATGAAATCGGTTACATAATGAACCCAGAATTTATGGTTTTAAATGGTAACTGAACAATTAAAAAAGCTGTTTCTTATATCAAAACAGAAGTTAAGAATGTAGAATCTTCAAATTACATTTTCATAACTAATGATGAACATAGATTGGTTGGTGTTATTAAAATTTACGACTTATTTTTCTATGAAAATCAAAGGTCAAAAATTTCCACAATTATGGATAGGGACTTTATTGCTGTAAATGCGAAATCTGATATTGAAGATGTCATCAACATGTTTGATAAATATTCAATTGATATTTTAGCTGTTATTGATTCTAGAAATAAAATAGTTGGAATTATACGTAATAGTGATATTACTGCTGCCATCCAAGATGAAACAACAGAAGATATCTACAAAATGTATGGTATTACTCAGCTTCACACTCCATATCTTCACACGTCTAGTTGAAAGATTGCTTGTTCACGTCTGCTTTGATTATCAATCTTAATGCTTGGCGCAACACTAACCAGTGTTGTCCTAGATCAATTCCAAACATTAAGTGAAACCCTGACAATGGGTATCTCAACCATTATTTTAGTTCCTCTTCTACCAGTTTTAACAGGTACTAGTGGAAATGCTGGGTCTCAAGCTTCAGCTTCAATTATACGTTCCCTTTCAATTGGCGAAATTACCAGGAAAGAATATTTTAGAGCAATTTCAAAAGAGATTAGGGTTGGACTAATAGTAGGTATATTCTTGGCTATTTTAAATTTTGTCCGTTTAGTAGCTTACTATGCAATATTCACTGGCGGAATGTTAGAAAATATTGATACTATATATGAACATACACTCACTTGAAATGATTTATTTGAAAGAAATTTAATTGTTGCTGCAACAAGTTCAATGACACTTTTAGTTTCCATCTTTATTGCAAAATTACTGGGATCAACACTCCCTATTTTAGCTACAAAATTTAACATTGACCCAACTGTTATGTCAGCACCAATTCTAGCGACAGTTTTAGATGTTACCACAACTACAATCCTATTCGGGGTCGGCATATCTGTCGTCTCCTTGATATTCTAGAAGGTTTTAATGAAACAAAAAGTAATTGTAATTGGTGCTGGACATGCTGGTTTAGAAGCAATCTTTGCCCTTAAAAAAAGAAATATAGAAGCGACACTAATAACATTGCACGAAGATTCAGTTGGTATGATGCCATGTAATCCAAGTGTTGGTGGTCCTGCTAAAGGGACAGTAACAAGAGAAATTGATTGTTTAGGTGGGATGCAGGCAAAAGCTGCTGATCACAACCAAATTCAAATGAAACTGCTCAATACATCAAAAGGCCCTGGTGTTTGAGCACTTAGAGCTCAAATTGATAAAATTTCTTACCATAAATGATTTTTAGATGAAATTAAAAAAGAAGCCATCAATGTATTATATGATGAAGTGCAAGAAATAATATCTAATGATGGGTCTGTTAGTGGTGTTAAAACAACAAATAACGGAATCATAGATTGTGATTATGTAATCATCACAACAGGTACGTATTTAAAGTCACTTACGTTTAGAGGTAGTGATGTAAAAGATGAAGGTCCGGCCAATTTTAAAAATGCAAATTATCTAAGTAAAAACTTAGTTGATTTAGGTCTTAATTTAATGAGATTAAAAACTGGGACACCCCCAAGAATTTATGCAGATTCAATAAATTATGACGGTTTAAAAATTGAACCAGGTTCTGATATGAAATTATGTTTCTCACATTTTAATAAAACATACTTAGACTTTGATAAACAACTTCCATGTCACATTATTTACACTAACGAAGAAACACACAAAATTATTGATGAAAATATTAATGAATCAGCAATGTATGGTGGATTAATTTCTGGTGTTGGTCCAAGATACTGCCCGTCAATTGAAGATAAAGTAACTAGATTTTCAGATAAAGAAAGACATCAATTATTTATTGAACCAGAATCAATCGAATTACCTACAATTTATCTTGGTGGTTTTTCAACGTCAATGCCAGTTGATGTTCAAGAAAAAATGATTAGAAGTATAGAGTGCTTAAAAGATTGTAAAGTTGAATCATATGCATATGCAATTGAGTATGATTCAATTGATCCAAGACAACTTAAAAAAACATTAGAAACAAAAGTTATCAACAACTTATATTGTGCTGGTCAAATTAATGGAACTAGTGGTTATGAAGAAGCCGCAGCTCAAGGATTAATTGCAGCAATTAATGTTTGTAACAAAATTGAAGGAATGGAACCGATGGTTCTTTCTAGAGAGCAATCATATATTGGTGTAATGATTGATGACATCACTACTAAAGGTGTTACAGAACCATATAGACTTCTAACATCAAGAGCAGAGCATAGATTACATTTAAGAAATGATAATGCAGATGAAAGATTAATTGAAGTTGGTTTTAAAAATAAAATGATTCCTGCACATCATTATGAAATATTTACAAATGAACAAAAAGTAATCGATGAATTATTAGAATACTTAAAAACAAAAACAACTGGAATGTTTGAACATTTTAATGGTCAAAATATTAAGACAAACCTTTCCCTTTATTCTTACTTAAAAAGACCAGAAGCTTCTATCAAAGATTTATTTGGGATAATACCATTTGATACAACTAATTGAGATGATGAATTTATTATGAAAATTAACATCAAAATTAAATTTGAAGGTTACATAAAAAAACAAAATGATGAATTAGCAAAAATCAAAAAATTAGACAATTATAAATTAGATAAAATAACTAATTATAAAGATGTACCAAATCTATCATTAGAAGCTATTGATAAACTTAATAAAACAAAACCTGAAGACTTAGATCAAGCCACTAGAATTAGTGGTATTAATATAAGTGATATTTTAACCATTAAACTTTATCTTGATAAAGATTAAATTCATAAGGTATAATTAATTAGATTATGGATAAACAAAATTTTATAGAAAAGATTAATCAATACTTTCCAAAGGCAGATTCTAGCTTCCCAATTTTAATTGAGAAGTATAGAGAGTTTTTAACTTCGGAAAATAAAAAATATAATCTAACAAGACTTGATAATGAAAAAGTGGTATATGAAAAATATTTCTTTGCCTCTTTAATTCCTTTTATTGATATTGACCTTGAAAATAAAAACGTATTAGACATTGGTTCTGGTTCGGGCGCTCCTGGTTTAATACTTAAAACTTTATATCCAACAATGAAGCTAACAATAATTGAATCAAATAATAAAAAAGCAACATTCATGAGAAACCTTTCTGATTTACTTGGATTCGAAAATGTTGACATTATATCAATTAGAGCAGAAGATACTCCACAAGATCTTGTTGAAGCATTTGACTTCGTTACATCAAGAGCAGTGGCAACACTTCCTGCGCTTTTAGAAATATCGGCACAATACCTTAAAATTAATGGACAAATTGTAGAGCCAAAATCTTCAACTGCAACAGATGAAATTAAAAACGGAATTTCTCATTCTAAAAAACTAAAATTAAGTTTACATAATGAAATTGATTTCGAATTTAATTCATGTACATATAAAACATTTATTTTTGTAAAAGAAGCGGTTACGCCAGACCAATATCCAAGAATGTGAAAAGACATTATGAAGGAATTTAAAAATGTCTAAGGTTATTTCCTTTTTCTCACTTAAGGGTGGCGTTGGGAAAACAACTTCTTGTGGAAATATTGCTGTATCTCTTGGTAAAGCAAATATGAAGATATTATTAATTGATTTTGATGCAAATGGAAATTTAACCAATAACTTTCCTAGAGTTAAATATCATGATGGTATCAAGAAGATTTTTGAAAAAAGTTCTTCAAGAAGTATTATCAATAAAGAAGTTGCAAATAACGTTGATTTAATTTCATGTTCAATTGATTCTTCATTCTTAATAATCAATGATTGAAAATTAGAATACGAAGAAAACTTCATGAATTCATTAGCAACTTATAAACAAAATTATGATTTGATTTTAGTTGATTTATCTGCAAGTTGAAATTCACTAAATAAAATGATATTAAGTCACTCGGATTCAATCATTTGACCTATCACTTGTTCACCATTCGCTGTTGATTCGATTAATGTTACTTTGAATGCAATTAGATCAATCCAAGTAGGTGCAAATCCGAATCTTAAAATTGAAGGTGTTTTCATTAATATGTTCGATAAAAGAAGTACTAACTCAATTCTTTTATATACTGAAATTGCAAAGATATTTGGTAACGATTTATATGAAACAATAATACCACAAGATTCATTTGTAAGTAAGTTACAAAAAGAACACAAAATAATTGTAAATTCAGCAGGGTGAAGACCAGTGTCAGTAGCTTTCTGTGAATTAGCAAAAGAAATAATTAAATAGAGGATTTTATGAAAAATAAATTATTAATTGAATTAACTTGAAGAGGAATATTAAACAACTTCACAAATGAAACAAAACTTGATTATGCAATGGAAAATAATAAAGCTGCATATATCGGTTTTGATCCAAGTGCTAAATCTTTACACTTAGGTAATTACGCCGCAATTATGTTATTGAGAAGATTCAAAAGTTTTGGACTTAAAACTATCGCCGTAGTTGGTGGAGCAACTGGAATGATCGGTGACCCTAGTGGTAAATCAGCTGAAAGAAATCTTTTAGATGAAGAAACAATCAATGAAAATAAAAAAGGAATTCAAGCACAGTTAGTTAAGTATGCTAATGTTGATTCTATCGTTGATAATTATGATCATTATAAAGATATGAATTTCCTTACATTTTTAAGGGAGATTGGTAAGTTCATAAATGTAAATTATTTACTAGAAAAAGAAATTATTAAATCACGTTTAGAGACAGGTATTTCTTATACGGAATTTACATATACTTTAATCCAAGGTTACGACTTTGCAAAGTTGTATAAAGATCATGATGTTTATGTTCAAGCTGGTGGTAGTGACCAGTGAGGAAACATCACGACAGGATGTGAATTAGTTAGAAAATTTTATGGTGATGATTCTCACGCTTCAGGTATAACTTTAAACTTATTATTGAAACCAGACGGAACTAAGTTTGGTAAGTCAGAAAAAGGTGCTATATTTTTAGATTCGTCTTTAACTTCTCCGTATGAAATGTATCAGTTTTTACTAAATCAAGAAGATGCTGCTGTAATTAATCTTTTAAAATTTTTAACTGAATTACCACAAGAAGAAATTCAAGCTATTGAAGATGATATGAGACTTAATCCACGTGAAAGGAATGCTCAAAAAAAATTAGCAGAAATTATTGTAAAAGATATTCATGGTGATGATGAATATGAAAAAGTTTTAAGAATTTCAAAAGCCCTATTTACTGATAATATTATTTCACTAACTAAAGAAGAATTAATGCAAACATTTAATTCTATCCCAAGTGTTGATTTAGAATTTAATGAATGCTCATTATTTGAACTTTTAGTTAATTCTAAAATAGCTTCTTCTAATAGAGATGCTAGAGATTTAATTAATGGAAATTCAATTAGAATAAACGATGAAAAATTAATTGACCCAGAATTTAAAATTACAAAAGAACAAATTATTCACGATGAATTTACAGTTGTTAAAAAAGGTAAGAGAAATTACTTTATTTTAAGGTGAAAATAATGCTAATTATTGATACTCACATACACATGGCATTAGAACCATTAAATGAAAGATTTGAAGAACTAATTCAAGAGTACAAAAAGAATAATATTTGAATTAATATTGTTGGTACAAATTTGGCTGATTCCATTTCATCTTGCGAATATTCTAGAAGATATGAAAATGCATTTGCATCTATTGGGATTCATCCGACAGATACATATAATATTGACCTAGAAGAAACAATGAATAAACTTGAAGAATTATATAATCTAAATAAAGATAAAGTTGTGGCTATTGGAGAATGTGGTTTTGACTTTCATTATGAAGATACAAATAAAGAAATTCAAGAAAAGTTTTTTAGAGCTCATATAGAACTAGCAATAAAACTTGACTTACCATTAGTACTTCACATTAGGGATGCACATAAAGAGGCCTTAGAATTATTGTTGGAATACCCAAATAAAAAAGACATAATAATCCATTGTTATACAGATAATTTAGAATATGCATTAGAGTATCAAGAAAGAGGGTACTATATTTCATTCCCCGGTGTAATAACATTTAAAAATGCTCATGCATTAAGAGAAGTTGTGAAAGAAATAAGTATCAGTCAAATATTAACTGAAACTGATGCTCCATGGTTATCACCAGAACCAAATAGGGGTCAAATCAATACTGCACTCAATGTTCAATATATCAACCAAAAGATTGCCGAGATTAAAAATATTGATATAAAGGAAATAGAGAAAATATTATTTAATAATGCATTTAATGTATTAAAATTAAATAAATTTAAGAGGTAATTATGTTTTGAAATAAAAATAAGAATAGTGATATTAAACTAATTGAGAAATTAAATAAACCTCATGATGGTCCAAAGTTAGTTTTTAAAAAAGATAGAGACTTAGCTGTCGATGCTAAAAATGTACAAAAATCATTTATCTCAGGATCAATCGCTTCAAAAATCTTAAAGGGTGTTGATATTAAAATCAATCACGGTGAATTTGTAGTTATTTTAGGTCCATCTGGTTCTGGTAAAACTACATTAATGAACATTATTAGTGGATTAGATAGAGCGACAAGTGGTCAAGTAGATGTTCTTGGGAACTGTTTGATTAATATGAATGATGATGAACTTACTAAATTCAGAAGAATTAATGTTGGTTATATCTTCCAACAATATGGTTTAATACCAAACTTAAAAGTTAAGGAAAATATTTCGGTTGGTTCATATCTAAATAATGTCAATAAAAAAGAAGTTCAAAAAAATAAAAAGTTTGAACTTAAAACTATTGCTAAACAATATGAAGATGAAAAAAAACAAATATTGGACGGCAGCATTTTAAATAAACAGCTTCAGATATATGGTCCGTATATGGACGTTGTGGACTATGCTATCCTATATGGCTATTACACCGATAAAAGATTAAATGATATGATTCACATGCTTTCAGTTACAGAAAAACTAAAAAAACAACAACTTGAAGCCTTGGATAAAAAATATAAGGAATGAAATGATAGTGTTGTTGAAGTCTATTTAGAGAACTCTGGGATAGTTGAAACAATGGAAGAGACTATTGATGATATTATGAAAACTCTTGATATCTATTCAATACGAAATAAATATCCAAATCAGCTTTCTGGAGGTCAACAACAAAGAGTTTCAATCGCAAGAGTTTTTGCCAAGAAACCAAAAATTTTATTTGCCGATGAACCAACAGGGGCGGTTGATAACTCGATGAGTGATGTAATCTTAAATGCCTTTGTTGAAATGAATAGAAAGTACAATATTACAATCATAATTGTTACTCATAATCCAGAAATTGCAAAACTAGCAACTAAAGTTGTTAATTTTAAAGATGGATATATTGAGAGCATTATCGAACAATAATGATATAATATATAATAATAATAATTATACCTATGTTACAAACACCAGATTTAGCCAAAAAAATTTCCAAAAGTATTAAGCGTATCTCGCCCTCTGTCAGAGTTTTAGACAAGGCTACAGAGATTGCTGCTTTTGTTTTAGAAAAAGAAGAGTTTTATGCTCAAAAATCAGATGCCCAATTAAAAAAACTTTCTTACGAAATTATGGAAGAAATTTCCGCTGGTGCTAATTTAGATAATTATTTAATTGATGGTCTTGCGATTGCTCGTGAAATGATTTTCAGAGTTCATAAGTTAAAGGCATATAAAGTTCAAGTTATCGGTGCAATTGTAGCTCACTTTGGTGATTTCTCTGAAATGAAAACGGGAGAAGGAAAAACACTTACTCTACTTTTAGTTTCTTATGTAAATGCGTTATCACGTAAAGGTGTTCACATCGTTACAGTTAACGAATATTTGGTAAAAAGGGATATGGAGTTTTCTCAAGCGGCACTTGGCGAACTTGGAATCAAAGTTGGTTATATTACTTCAGATATGAATCCAGAATCTAAAAAGAAAATGTATGCTTGTGACATCACATACGTTTCAAACTCTGAACTTGGATTTGATTACTTAAGAGATAATATGATAACTGATGTTTCTGAGAGAATGCAGCGTGAATTAAACTATGCAATTGTTGATGAGGCAGACTCAATTTTAATTGATGAAGCAAGAACTCCATTGATCATCGCTGGTAACCCAGATGAAAACCTTTCACTTTATATTGAAGTTGACGACTTTGTTAAAACATTAAAACCGGATGACTATGTAATTGACCTTGAATCCCAAGCAATTAACTTAAATGATAACGGGATTAGAAAAACAGAAAAATATTTCAAAGTATCAAATTTATATGATATTGAAAATAGTGATATTGTTCATAAACTAATGAATGCATTACGTGCTAATTTTGTTATGCAGTTAGGTAAAGAATATATTATCAAGCATAACCCGAGAAAAAACCAAAAAGAAATCGCATTAGTAGATTCATTTACTGGAAGGGTAATGGAAGGTAGGATGTACTCCGCCGGTCTTCACCAAGCCATCCAAGCTAAAGAAAGAGTAAACATTGACCCTGAAAATGTTACTTTGGCTACAATTACTTACCAATCATTCTTTAGATTATATAAAAAATTAGCTGGTCTTTCTGGTACAGCTATGACAGAAAAACAAGAATTTATTGATATTTACAATATGGTTGTTGTTGAAATTCCGACAAATAAACCTCTTGAAAGAATTGACTATCCTGATTATGTTTTTGGTTCAAAACAAATGAAGTGAAAATATGTTGTTGCTGATATCAAAAGAAGACATGAAAAAGGCCAACCAATACTAGTTGGTACTGTTTCTGTTGAAGACTCAGAATTAATTCATAGATTATTAACTCATGTGGGCATTCCGCATAATGTATTGAATGCAAAAAACCATAGTGTTGAAGCGTCTATTATTAAACAAGCCGGATTCCTAGGATCAGTTACAATTGCAACTAATATGGCTGGTCGTGGCACTGATATTAAACTAGGTCCTGGGGTTCGTGAGCTTGGTGGCTTATTTGTACTAGGTACTGAAAGAAATGAATCTAGAAGAATTGACAATCAATTACGTGGTAGATCTGGCCGTCAGGGTGACATTGGAGAATCAAGATTTTTTATTTCACTTCAAGACTCACTTTTCAAAAGGTTTGCATCTGACCGTTTTGATAAAGCTCAATACAAAATGGGTGAGGATGTAATTGACCTTAAGTTCTTCTCTAGACTATTGGATAGAACTCAAAAAAGAGTAGAAAATATTAACTATGATATTAGAAAAAACTTGATTGATTACGATTATGTTTTAAGTGAACAAAGAGAATTAATTTACAAACAAAGAAATACTATACTTTCAACTGATAATGCATTTGGAATTGTGATGAAAATGGTTCCGAGAGTTATTGATGTTTTAATTTCTTTGAATTATGATCAAGAAAATACAAATCTTATCCACATAGAAAACCTTTTAATCGAAATTGAAAACAAACTAGGCATTAAATTAGATGTAAATATTGAAGAAGTTAAGAAAATGCATAACCAAGACATTTTCCAGTTAATTTGTGATTTAGTATCTAAAGATTTGAAAGAATTATATGAATCTGGTTCACATGAATCGAATAATGCAATTTGAAAAAAAATAATTATTGGATCAATTGACCAAAATTGAACTTCTTTCCTAGATAAGATTCAAAAACTTAGAGACGGAGTGTCATTAAGAAGTTTTGAACAAAAATCTCCTTTGAACATTTATATTGAAGACTCTGATAGATTATTTTTCAATGTTACAATTACTATTGCAGAACATGCAATTAAAGGAATTAAACAATTTGATCAAGCTGCATTCCAATCATCGACTAATGCAGTAGATTTAACAATGCTAAAAACTGATAATAAAGAACCTTCTAAATCTAATTTTGATGGCAAAATTAGATCTATCGAAGAACTAGAATTATCTTCATCAAATAAACCTAATGTTCAAACAGATGTAACAAAAGTTAAAGAAGAAAAACAAGAGGTAAAAAATGATATTATTAAAAATAATGTTAGCGACGTTGTCAATAAAATTAGACAAAGTGTACATGCGAACAGCGTGAAAAATGACAATAATGATGGAGAAAAAAAAGAAGAAATTAAACCAAATTATAAATCAACGAATGTAGAAAATGTTGTTGATGATATTTTAGGTAAAATCTCTCAAGAAATGGCTAATGCAGCTCCAGTTGTAGTTACAAAAGAAGATTTCATGATTAAAGAAGAAGAAAAAAATACAGATATTCCAAATCAAGTTTTAGATGCTATTGATTCTATTCAAATTAATGAAATTGATGTATCTGAATTAAAATCTATTATTGATAATGTTGAAAATAATGTTGAAATAATAGAAGAAGACAAAGAAGAAAAATAATTTAATTTTTAGGAGGTCCTATGTTTAAACTAGTCTCTGATAAAATACCAAGTGGTGATCAACCACAAGCAATAGAAAAAATTGTTAAAAATATAAAAACACATAAAGCTCAAGTATTGCTAGGTGCCACAGGTACTGGCAAGACTTTTACAATCGCCAATGTTATTGAAAAAACACAACGTAAAACATTAGTAATGGTTCACAATAAAACACTGGCTGGACAACTCTATCAAGAACTTAAATCGCTCTTCCCTAATAATCATGTAGAGTATTATGTTTCATACTTTGATTTCTATCAACCAGAAGCGTATCTCCCATCCTCTGATACGTATATTGAAAAAACATCTGCTGCAAATCAAGAAATTGAGATGATGAGGCTTTCTACAATCAATTCATTATCACAAGAACAAGATGTAATTGTTGTAGCATCAGTGGCAGCCATTTATGCTTCAGTTTCTCGTGCAGACTTTGAAAGATACATGGTTCGATTAATTATTGGTCAAGAATATCCAATTACTAAACTTAAACAAGAATTAGTTAAACTAGATTATGAATACAATGCAATTGATTTAAAACCCGGATGCTTTAGAGTAAAAGGTGATGTTGTTGATATTGCATACGGGCACACAGATGAGTTTGCCATTAGAATATCATTCTTCGGTGATACAATCGAAAAGATTTTAAAAGTTAATCTACTTACTGGAGAGATTTATGCCAATCTTAATAATATAGTTATTTCGCCAGCAGATGAATATATTATGAATAAAGATAACAATGAAAAGTCACTTCTTGCAATTGAAGAAGAGATGAAAGAAAGAGTTAAATATTTCAAAAATAATAATAAATTAATAGAAGCTCAAAGAATTGAACAAAGAACTCTACATGATATAGAGTCTATGAAAGAGTTTGGTTATTGTAATGGAGTTGAAAACTATTCAAGGCATTTAGAAGGAAGAAAACCAGGTGAAACACCATATACAATATTTGATTTTTTTACTGAGAATGATTGATTGCTAGTAATTGACGAATCACATATTTCACTACCACAATTTAGAGGTATGCACGCAACCGACAAGAGTCGTAAAGAGACATTAGTTGAGTATGGTTTTAGATTACCGTCAGCATTAGATAATAGGCCCCTTAATTTTGAAGAATTTCAAAATAAAATAGATAAAGTAATTTATGTTAGTGCTACACCAAATGATTGAGAAATTCAGGATTCAAAAAATATTGTAATTGAGCAAATTGTTAGGCCTACTTTCTTACTAGATCCAACTATTGAAGTCAGAAAAACTAAAAACCAAATTGATGATTTAATTAATGAATTATTTAAGCAAAGAGAAACAAACTCAAAAACATTTATCGGGGTGATGACTATTAGAATGGCTGAAGAATTAACGGACTTATTAAAATTACGGGGTTTTAAAGTTGCTTATCTTCATAATGAATTAAAAACACTTGAGCGGACAAAAATTTTAAATGATCTAAGAAGATCTAGATATGAAGCAATAATTGGGATTAATTTATTGAGAGAAGGTATTGATATTCCTGAGGTTAGCTTAGTTTGTATTTTTGATGCTGATAAACCAGGACTATTTAGAAATTCAAAATCATTAATTCAAATGATAGGTAGGGCTGCAAGAAATATTAATGGTAATGTTATTATGTATGGGGATGTTATCACTAAGGATATGCAATCAGCAATTGATGAAACAAACAGAAGAAGAACATTGCAAGATGAATACAATATTAAAAATAATGTTGTCCCTAAAACAATCATTAAACCAATTTTTGAAGAAATTGAAAATGATGAATCTAAAACTTCAAAAAAGCCCGCAGATTCAATTAAAAAACTTAAAAATATGATGTTAAAAGCCTCTAAAAATCAAGAATACGAGTTAGCTGCAGAACTTAGAGATAGAATTATTGAATTAAGCGAACAGAAATAATTAATATAGAGGTCAACATATGAATTTAATTTAGTTGAAGATAATTTTGCTATAATTATTAGCATAGTTTATTAAGGGGGCTATTTATGAGAAAAATATTATTTAAAATTCTATTAATTATTATTTCATCACTTTGTCTTGCGTATACTTCATTATTCGTTTTGAAGTTTCATGACATCGAATTTACAAGATCATGAGAATGAACATCGTTCATTGGTATCGATGAAATTGTTAGATGGGTTAAAGGGTTCATGCCCGCTGATGACAGTGTTAAAAAATGAGGAGTTGTTATTCTAGAAGCTGGTATGCTTTTATTCTTCGCATATAATACAATTGTTTTCGCACTAAAATTAATACCATTTATAGCAAAAATATTCAAAGCATTTACAGGTACTATTTGAGTTCTTTCACTTTTATTAATAGCTATTGGGGCAGTGTGGGTATTTGTTGATTTTGATGGAAACTCTGCAAAAACATTATCCAATATAGTTCCTTTCTTGAACTTCTAAGATAATAATAATTTTCAAAAAGGTGGGTACTTGGTATTCACCTTTTTTATTAAGGTTTAATAATTTTGCTATAATTAAACTTATATTCATAGGAGGTTATAATGGAAAGAATATTATATAAGTTATTTACAATTATTTTTTCAGGAGCCTTACTATTGTATGTGTTACTATTTGCATTGAAATTTCACGAAAGTGAAATAGTATCAACATGAGAATGAACTAAATACATTGGAATCGAATGATTAGTTGAAAAAATAAATGGATTTGCTAGTATCAATGAAATCAATTGAAGGGGTGTAGTTATCCTTGAGGCTGGATTACTATTATTTTTTGCATATAATACAACTTTATTTATTTTTAGATTAATACCATTCATTGAAAGAATTTTTAAAGTACTAACAACAATAATATGAATTTTATCAGCTATCCTAGTAATTATTGGTTGTGTTTGTACATTTATTGATTTTGGTATTGCACCACAAACCGCACAAAATATACTTAACTTAACATATAACTATTAAAAATATTTTTTATAATGAAAAAGTGAACACTTGGTGTTCACTCCTAAAATGAAATCTAAAGTGCAACACTTAACTAAAGTATAACACTTAAGATAAATATGGATAGAAAATATCCAGGCTTTTTAACGAGCTTGGGTATTTTTTTATAATTTTCTAATATTTAAAGTGTAGTTTTATATT
>JBOFTB010000157.1:0-1127 GCA_051651845.1 Mycoplasma sp.
TCCTTACATTGTTGAGGTCTATTTTCATGGAAGTTATGATCATAAATATCCATTAAATAAATATCTTTTGGAATAAATTCATGTGCCTGAACATCTAAGCCTTCGAATATTCCAGCTGCCTTATATATTGCAACAACAAATGTAGAACAAACATAACTTTCTATTCCATTATATAACCAATCATCTCTTTCGGGAATAATCATTATTTCTTCCCAAGTAGTATTTCTTTTTGATATTTCATAAGCTAATTCTGCAACTGATAAATTTGTTGTATTTAATCTTTTATTCATTGATTCCCCTAAAAGTGTCATTGCAAGTTGAGGTTTGATTTTTTCAATTACATATACAGTCAATAATAAATGTTCAGTACTCAAATAGTCAGGTAAATTACCTTCGAGAGAGTCCATTGCAGCAGCAACGAATGTTTGCATTCCATAAGGAAGTCCTTTTCTTTCAAGAACAAATTTAATTGCTTTTTCTTCATTGAATTTTTTTCGTGATTCAGGACTTAATGGGAACCAAGCAACGCTATGTTCGGTTGCAATTTGATCTTTTATAAAATCTTCATAAGTTCTAACTATAATCCCCTTTTCTTCGCTTTCTACAACGAATAATTTCCCTTCTATTCTTAAAGCCATAGTTGAATGTGATATTCTTCCACCACTAGCAAATTGAATAAAAATACTTTCCCCATTAACAACTTGGCTGAGACCAAGAAAATCTCCTGAATTAATGTAAGGTTCAAGGTCTAATGTTACATTTTCATATCCAACTCTTTGCTCTATATCAATATGAGCATATACTCTTAAAAATTCAATATGTTCTTTCTCTTGAGCTGTTTGAGATTCTGGCTCTTTTCCATAAATTTCAGATAAACTGACAAATTTTTTTTTATCATGTGGATAATCGGAAGTAACTAATTTCATTGTTTTATAGATTGATATAGCAGTATTAGCAATCGTATCGCAAAAAGAGAATAATCTTAAGCCTCCTACTTGAATTTCTAATTGTTGTTCTTTCGTCAGTTTCTTTAAAGTAATTTTATGATTTCCTCGTAGCACTGCATTTACAATATGAAAAATAGACGATGTTTGAAGGACATAAATGTCACTACAAGTGTAACTTGT
>JBOFTB010000158.1:0-3381 GCA_051651845.1 Mycoplasma sp.
CTCTTGTTTCTGGTATAAATATTGACTCATCTTCAAAATTAACCAAAATTGCTGATAATGCATTTAGAAATCTTACTTCACTAGTAGGAACTATTACACTACCTAGTAAAGTTGATTATGTTGGTGAGAGTGCATTCGAAAATACTAATATAACTAATCTAGTATTTAATTCAACATTACTTAGAACAATAAGTAAAAATTCATTTAAGAACTGTAAACAGTTAAGAGTTGATTTAACTATTCCAGCTTCAATTTACTATATAGAAGAAGGGGCATTTAATGGTTCTGGTATAAAATCTATTGTATATAACTCTGCATTAAGAGGGATTAGAAAAGAAGCTTTTGCAAACTGTTCTAGTCTTGTTACTATGAATGAAATGCCTAATACTCTTAATGCGATTGGTGATCTTGTATTTGCAAATGATACAAATCTATCATTATCTTCATATAATATTAAAGATTCAATTAAAGATTTTGGAAATTCTATTTTTAGTGGAGTTTCAAAAACAAATATTTCAGTCCCAGCTTTTTGAGATGATCAACCAGAAGGATGAATTAAAGGGTATGCAGGTCAATATCAAGTAAGAAGAGGGTCGACAGAAATTGTTCTTAGAACAACATATGATAAAACTAGAACAATGACTGATGTAAGAAACTTACTAACAGATAATATTGGCGTTCAAGGTTTGATAAATAAATCTGTTTTAAATGAATATATTGATATTTCATCATTCCCTGAAGTTGCACAATTCAAACTTGAATGAATAGAAGAAACTAGTACTAAAATAAACATTACTGTTAGATATGATAAATATTTTGATAGTCAAGGACGTACAAAAAATGATGATTTCAAAACAGATATAAGAATAACTCTAGATAAAGAAGAGTGAAATGTATTTAATTTTAACACAATGACAAAATTAATTACAGGTCTTGCTGCTGATCATACAAACAAATCAGGGTGAAATGGTGGACATATTTCAATTCCATCAAAATATCAAGGATATAATGTTGAGGGTATTGAAAAGAATGCGCTTGCAGGTAAACAAGATATCTTATCTGTTTCATTTGCAAATGGTATCAAAGAACTTTATCAAGGTGCCTTAAATGGTTGTTATAATATTGCTGGTTCAATTGTTTTACCAGAATCACTTAAAAAAATAGGGAATGGATCACTTGCTAACCTAAGAGGTGATATAACTCAACTTATAATTCCAAATTCCTTAGAATTTATAGATGATTATGCATTCCATAATGCATATGGTATTAAATCAGAGATTGAATTTGGTGATAAACTAACTTCGATCGGTGGTCGTGCATTCCAAGGAACAAGGGGGATGAAAGGAGATTTAATTCTTCCGGATTCATTGACTAATCTTGGTGAATATGCTTTTGATAATTCACATTTCGATGGTATTTTAAAATTATCAAATAATATTGAAGAAATTAAAATTGCTTCATTTGTAGGGAATTCATTTAAGGGTGATTTAATCATCCCTGATAGTGTAAAACACCTTGGAAAACAATGTTTTAATAGTGGTACTTTTGATGGTAGATTAGTTCTTGGTAAAAATATAGAGACAACAGATACAAGTATTTTTAATAGTTCTTATAACTTTATTGGTGATTTAATAATACCTGATAAATTGCAAGTTATAACGGAAGGGACATTCGCAAATCTTAGAGGAATGGCTGGTAAAATTGTTTTACCTAAAAATTTAAAAACTGTTGAAAAGTATGCTTTCCATAATAGTTATTCATTCACTGGCGATTTAATGATTCCTGAAGGTGCATTGGAAATAGGTATGTACGGATTTGATGGGCTTAAAGCAATTAACGGTAATATCTATATTCCAAACTCCATGACAATGCCGAATTATCAAATTTTTGCTAATACAGGGACAACTACTGCCGCTGTATCTGTTCCAAAAAGTTGAGCTCAAGTAGCGCATGGTACCGGTTGAAGAACTGGCATGAATAATTATGTTCAAGTAATTGGAAGAGACTCAAGACAAGAACAACAACAAGTTGAACCTAAAAAAGACAAAGTTGTTAATACGAAAGAAATTATTAATGAAATTTCAAATCTAAAGTATTTTTTATTCAAAAAAGATAATTAATAGATTAATATCTTGAATCTTAAACTATGATAGATAACACTTATGTATTACAATATTTTTTAAAATAAATATATTCATGCAGTTAAATAATAATCTTGGAACAACCATTCAAAAGAATATATTATGAATTACAATATCTCATATGATCAATTTTAGTGATTAATATCTATATATAAAAAACCATAAGTACAAATATTCATTTAATAAATTTAAAATAAATAAAGAAAGCATACTATACTATGCTTAAATTTTTATGCAGAGATTATTTGTAGTAATGAAAATGCTTTTTTCTGTTGAAAATTATCAAGCTTGTATATATAACATCTACAAAACTAATAGTTTCATTAATAAAAACGTATATTTATGATATAAAAATGATGTATTGATTATTAAAATTACTGTTGAATTGGCGGAATTGGTAGACGCGCAAGGTTGAGGGCCTTGTTTCTGTATAGATGTGAGAGTTCGAGTCTCTTATTCAACACCATAATTATTTTGTAGCATAAGTAATGCACATAAAAATGTGAGTTCAAATCTCACCAAAATAACCGCCTTCTTATTTTTTATCTATATGAATCTATTTATTATTTATTAATTTTATATAATAATTATCATATATATCTTATAAAGGGACAACTGGATTAAATTTATATGATAAATAATAACTTATTGAAAGCTGTTAAAAAACGTAATAAGAAAAAAATGATTCTAGCATCTGCTAGTTTCTTATCTTTTTCATTTGTAGTTTCTGGGGTTACAACAGCAATTCTTCTAACTGATAAATCATCTAAAAGTTACATGTCTAAAATAGAAGTTAAAGAATCATATGTAAAAAATTATACATCAGCTCAAATATTGAGGCATTTAAGTGTTATTAGTAGTGGTGACTTACTATCAAAACAAAACCTAGAAAAATTTATTATCCTTGAAAACTTCCCTGATGATACTAATTTTTTCTATACTAGAAATAAAGAGAATTTTGAAACTAACGAAATGACTATCTTCTTCTATTCAGACAAATACAATAATGATAGTAATCAAACAGTTTATGTGAAAAGATATTTTGATTTCACTATAAGTTGTAGACCAGATCCAAGTTCTAAAATGACAACAAACGATGACGGGTATGATAAAACTTTAAATTTCACCCAAGTTAAAAATTTATTAACTAATAATGAGGGTAAAATTGGTTCACCAATTGCAAGAGATGTTTTAGAGATGTATGCAATCTTATATAGCATACCAGCTGATTCTGTATTTT
>JBOFTB010000159.1:0-1142 GCA_051651845.1 Mycoplasma sp.
TTTGATTATTCACTGATAAGAAAATCAGGTGCACCTTTAAAAAACTTTGGGGGTGTTAGTTCAGGATCTTGGCCACTTAAAGAATTACACACAAGTATTATTGATACAATGACAAAAAATAAAGGAAAGACACTTAATACTAGGATAATTGTTGATATAATGAATTTTATTGGGAAAACAGTAGTATCAGGTAATATTAGAAGAACAGCTGAGATTGCCATTGGTGAACCAGATGATGATGAATTTATTGAGTTAAAGAATTACAAAAAGAACCCTGATAGGCAAGCATACGGTTGGTTAAGTAACAATAGTATATATGCCCGTCTCGGAATGGATTATTCAAAAGTGTGTGATAATATAAACAATAATGGTGAACCGGGATTAATGTGGTTAGAAAATATGAGAAAATATTCTAGAATGTGTGATGCACCAACTTGGGCAGATAGAAATGTCATGGGAGGTAACCCATGCTTAGAACAATCATTAGAAAGTTATGAAATGTGCTGTTTAGTTGAAACTTTCCCTGCACATCATAAAACATTAGAAGAATATAAGGATACACTTAAATATGCATTTTGATATGCTAAGATCGTTACTTTAGGACTTCCTCATTGGAAGGAAACAGCTGAAGTAATGAGTAGAAATAGGCGTATCGGAGTATCAATGACTGGTATAGCACAATTCCTTGCCAATAACGGCCTATCATCATTAAAAGAATGGTGTGATGGAAGTTATAAATCGATAAAATCTTATGATAATTTTATCTCTAAGATATTCAATGTACCTGAATCAATTAAAATTACATCAATCAAACCAAGCGGTACTGTTTCTTGATTAGGAGGAGCTACTCCAGGTATACATTTCCCTCATTCAAGATTTTATCTGAGGAGGGTACGAGTTCCTGCAAATTCTCCTCTCCTTCCAGAACTTAAATCAAATGGATATCATGTTGAACCTGATGTGTATCAACCAAAGACAACATCAGTTGTTAGTTTTCCTGTTGATTTAGGAAAAGGAATTAAAACTTTAAAAGATACTAATTGATGGGAACAAGTTGCCTTAAGCAGTTTCATGCATCGTTATTGGGCAGATAATCAAGTAAGTTGCACTGTTAGTTTCGATAAAGAAAAAGAAGGAAAATC
>JBOFTB010000160.1:0-1041 GCA_051651845.1 Mycoplasma sp.
GTAACGATACCGCTGGTTCTACTAAGCCAGAGACAGACTACCCGCATAGTCCAAAGGTAGTTTCTCCAAGAACATTGAACTATGCTCTAAAGAACTATCTTCCGAAGAAAGCGAAAGCCGTAGACTCGGATAAGCTGGATGGCTTGGATTCTAGTCAGTTTATTCGCCGTGATATCGATCAGACGATGCTAGGAAAACTTACTTTCACAAATGATACCGTATTGGAGTGGAGTAGAAACACAGACGGTGCATGTATTGGATTTAAGAACGATGGCGACTCCGACGTAGACTCGTACATGTATTTCCAGACATTCGATAATGGTAATGAGTTCTTCAAGTGGGAGGCTCGTGGCACTTCATCTGGCGGGGGAACTCGCACCGAATTGATGACTCTTAAAACAGATCATCTTCGCTTCAAGGGGAATGCTGTTTATCACACCGCACACAAGCCAAGCGCAAATGATGTAGGGGCTTACAGTAAGTCCGAAGCGGATTCACGGTTCGTGAATGTCACTGGCGATTCTATGAGCGGAACACTGAATAGCAATGGGATCACATCAGCGACGGTATATTCATTTGAAAGAATACCAACATACGCAGCTGGTTCTAAAACTTACTTGCGTAAGTTCAGGGGCGGATTGAACGACACCATCTGGCACGAGACTGTCAGATCTGGCACATACCAGCTGTCAACTGGTTCGACTGATTCTTCTCTTCAATTGGAGATATCAAATTCCGCATTAAGCGTTACTAATGGCTATAAGATCGGTGGAACCACTGTAATCGAATCTGATGCCAAGATCCACTGGAACAAGCTGAAAGGTATTCCATCTGCAACAGTATCCGCACAGGGTATCGTACAGCTGAATGACTCTCTGAATAGTTCTTCTACTACTCAGGCGGCTACGCCAAACGCAATCCGTGTTCTGAAAGAACTCATCGACTCCAAAGCTGGCATCCAAGGTGCAGTTATGGATGACTTGAAGATTAAGAACTGGATCCGAATCGGTAACGTAATTCTGCGTCCAAACCCAACAAATA
>JBOFTB010000161.1:0-3189 GCA_051651845.1 Mycoplasma sp.
ATTTGCCCTACTTGGTGTAATATTTTCAAGCAGTATTTTTGCATAACTGCCTTTTGCTCCATGATATCTTATATAAAATGAAACATCTTCTGTTGCTATTGACATCCATTCGGATGTAAGAGAATACTCTCTCATAAAAAATCACGCTCCTTAATCATATATATTATACTGTTCTTTTTATTCCAACTAGATTACACGACATATCTATTTGCTCCGTCTTTAAATCAATAAATATATCTTCAGATGGATTTTTAATTCCATTAAGATGTAGATTCACAGAACTACTATTTTCTATCGAAACTCCTATTTCAGGAATGAATGTATTTCCGTTAATAGTGATTGATGGTAAGTTCGAATCTGAAAATACATCATTTGTTGATATGTATATAAATCCTCTATAACATAATATATCATTACTGTCAATTGAATAGTTTGTACCAATATTGGAAATATTTTCAATTACATTCGTACTAGATGGTATTGCAAAAGAATATAACTTAAACTTAGCAGCTCCAGTTGTAAAACTACTATTTGTTTCATCAAATATGTTAGTAGGGGCCGACACAGTATTTATATTAATACTTCCATCTAAATACGTAGATTTTATAAACGGAGATAATGTCTTTGCGAATATAAATCCATCGTTTGCCTTAACTGAATATGATAATCTACCAGACGCTGACGGTTTTGATTTGTTGTACGATATATCCGAAATAATACAATTATCAGAATTACCATTTTCTATTATAACATCTGGCATTTCTGATATTAGCGTTGGTTCATTTCTAATTATGCATTTTATATTCTTGTTCTCGAATGAAGAATATTGTAAAGAACTTGAGACAGTCTCATTTCCATCAGAATATGTAGAAACAGATGTATACATTGATTCATTTACATATATATTAAAAATAACCCCTTTATTAAAAACATATCCAGAATTCGCTATTGCTACAATATTAAAACTTGATTGAGAATATGATATATCCCATTTACCATGATTAAATTCCTCTGTTTGTATAGTCATATTTATATCTGGAATTGAAGTTAATTCAACTATAATTCCACCTCTCGAACAAGTATATCCATCTACAAGAACCTCAGCTATCGCGGTTTTTTTATCACTTGAAACATTACCGTATGTTTTATCACTTGAATAATATGATGGGTATACACAAGGCATTTTACCTTGAACGAATGCTTTTCCGCTATTTGCTGTAAAATTAAAAACTAATGTTTTTCCATAACAATCATTTAAATCACCAACTACATCATATTCAGAACCACTATCTCTATTTGAAATACTACAATTAGCAATAGAACTGTCTACATATAAAAATATATTATCTGTTGTAGTTGGAGTATATGTAAATGTATATTCATTCGCTATAACATTATCTGCAGATGGATTTAAATATATTTTATTAGCTGTTGTTCCTTGATATATATAGTTTTCAATTGTATATTGTTTATTGACTGTAAACCATAATCTAAAATTTTCTTTTGCTCTTATTGTTATTTTATGAGATTTATTTGTTTCCAATAAAGTTCCATCAGCAATATCGCAAATAATATTATCACTACCAGGACCTATTAATCTATCAAATTTAGCATATGTCTTTGGTGGCACCTCTATAGCATTTGCATAAATATGTATAGGTTTTTTTGATGATGGAATTGTGTTTGCAGGTATTGTAGCAATCGTCTTATCTTCATTCAATACATAATGAACCATTTCGTTGTTAACTGTAATATCAGGTTTTGTCTTAAAATAATATCCATTATTTGCAGTTATCGTAGAAATTATAGGAACTCCAATTAGCACTGGTTTTACTATATTCACAATGCAATTACCGGAAGAATCTATTATTACGGTTATATCATCAGCTACTATATCAGCCGTAATCAATATGTCTTCTGTATACACATTAATAGTTTTATATATATCTCCATAAGAACTCATATAGGTTACGCTTGTTCCTGAAACTATTTCTGGTGGATAATCCCCATTTAATTTATATCCATCGTTTATAAATAATTTAATAGTCATCGGGAAGCCTTTTACAATTGAGTCGTACTTTATTTCCTCATATTGATCCCAAAATTCCACCCTTGTGTTATTAGGTATCGTAACGATAATATCATCAGCTATCTCAACGGCAGTTGCTTTTATTATTATTTTGCTATATGACATTATTTTTTCTTTATACGAATACTCTGTAGTACCGCTTATAGATGTAGGTTTGAATGATTGTCCATTTATATATATTTCTATTAATTCAAACTCATATCCGTCATTTGCAATAATTTTTATGTCAAGATAATCTCTTACGAATAGAGGATGTATTTTACCTTCTAATTCAGAATTTTCAAATATTGTCTCAACTTCTACTGGTGAAATTATGTTTGCCATTATAGATATATTTCCTCTAAATCCTTCTACTGCAGATGTTGTATAATAATAATTTCCTGATTGATTATAATTCATATTTCCGTTATATAATGGATATTCTATATATACATTTCCATCAAGTTTAAATCCATTGTCTACATATAATCTTATTTCGCAATATGTATTAGTCATAACGTTTGTAATTTCTTTATCAGTATTTACTTCAACAAATTTAAACGTTGTATTGTTTGGCTTCGACACATTGATAGGTGCTATTATTTGCTTAGTGGCTATTGCATTTACCAATATATCAGTGTGTAATTCAACATTAATAGATGGGCATGATATGAACTTAACACCATCTCTTAACGGTTTAATTTCTACCCACTCGCTATTAACGTATACATACATACTATTCTCATTTGTAAATTCATATCCATCATCTGCATTTACAGTAAAATTCAATGGAAGTCCAATTTCAATATCATCATGTAATGCACTTGAACAATGTTCAAATGTTTTTACTATTTTAACTTTCGAAGATGGTTTTTCTCCACCATCATCAGAGCTACCAGATGTTATTTTTGTTGTGGTAATTATCTTTCCCAATTCACCAATTCCCTTTACATATACAGAAGTATTTGCCTTTATATATATACCTTCGTTAGGATATAGAACAATACCATTTTTTGGAAAATTATCCCTTATGACTAATCCAAGCGATAACTGTACATTGCTTCCTTCTCTTCCATCATATTGAAGATAAAATGAACTTTCTTCACTATCTATTTTCTGCC
>JBOFTB010000162.1:0-8592 GCA_051651845.1 Mycoplasma sp.
AGACGGTTAAGTTAACATCAAATATTCTATTGTCAATTTCTTCACCTTCAGAATCAATTGATTTTGAAACCTTGATCTTTAATTCAATTGTTCTAGTTTCATTTCTTGTTTCTAAATTAGTGATGAAGTATTGAGCACCAGTGATACCGCCATTAACTTCAAAGTGTGATTCAAAGTTCTCAATGGCAGTTGAAGGGTTAGTATATCCTATTAACTCTTTAAATTCCTTAAGAGTTTTTTCGGTTGTTTTGTCTTTGATAGATGTTTCTGGGAGTTTTAATACGGTTAGGTTGACATCAAATATTTTATTGTCAATTTCTTCACCTTCAGAATCAATTGATTTTGAAACCTTGATCTTTAGTTCAATTGTTTTAGTTTCATCTCTTGTTTCTAAATTAGTGATGAAGTATTGAGCGCCAGTGATACCACCATTAACTTCAAAGTGTGATTCAAAGTTCTCAATGGCAGTTGTTGAGTTAGTGTATCCTATTAACTTCTTAAATTCTTTAAGAGTTTTTTCGGTTGTTTTGTCTTCAATAGATGTTTCTGGGAGTTTTAAGACGGTTAGGTTAACATCGAATATTCTATTGTCAATTTCTTCACCTTCAGAATCAATTGATTTTGAAACCTTGATCTTTAATTCAATTGTTTTGGTTTCATCTCTTGCTCCTAAATTAGTGATAAAGTATTGAGCGCCCGAAATGCCACCATATACCTCAAAGTATGATTCAAAGTTTTCAATGGCAGTTGTAGGGTTAGTATATCCTATTAACTCTTTAAATTCCTTAAGAGTTTTTTCGGTTGTTTTGTCTTTGATAGATGTTTCTGGTAGTTTTAAGACGGTTAGGTTAACATCGAATATTCTATTGTCAATTTCCTCACCTTCAGAATCAATTGATTTTGAAGCCTTGATTTTTAATTCAATTGTTTTAGTTTCATTTTTTACTTCTAAATTAGTGATAAAGTACTGAGCACTTGCGATACCACCATTAACTTCAAAGTGTGATTCAAAGTTCTCAATGGCAGTTGTTGAGTTAGTGTACCCTATTAACTCCTTAAATTCCTTCAGAGTTTTTTCTGTTGATTTATCTTTGATAGATGTTTCTGGGAGTTTTAAGACAGTTAGACTCATATCAAATATTTTATTCTTAATTTCTTTACCATTGGAATCAATAGACTTTGAAGCTTTGACCTTTAATTCAATTGTTTTAGTTTCGTTTCTTGTTTCTAAATTAGTTATAAAATACCTAGCGCCATCAACACCATTATTAACTCTGAAGTGTGTTTCGAAATTTTCAATGGCAGTTGTAGGGCCAGTGTATCCAATTAATTCTTTAAATTCTTTAAGAGTTTTTTCAGTTGTTTTATTTTCAATTCAAGTTTCAGAAAGTTTTGAAAGATTTAAATTTGTACTTAAAATTTTATCTTCTACTATTTGCCCTTCTCAATTTATTGATTTTGAAACTTTGAATTTTAATTCAATTATTTTCCCACCAGTTTGTGACTCTAAATTAGTGATGAAATATTCAGAACCAGCAACAGCATTATTAACTTTAAAATGTGCTTCAAAGTTCTCAATGGCCGTTGTAGGATTGATATATCCTATTGATTGTTTAAAATCAGAAAATGACCCGTCATAATCTTTGTCTTCAATATTGGTTTCTTCTTTTGTTATTGGTTCATCGTCTTGTGTATTGTTAATGGAAATCGAGGTAAAATAACCTGCAAGCGCACCACCTGTGATTAGCAATGAGGTTGTAAAGATTAAGGCAATAATCTTCGTTTTTTTTGTCATCTATGTATAACCTTATATTAATAACACTTTATTATATTCTATCATTTCATACAAAATATTGTTTAATTCTTTATATCTTTATTATGTTAATGCAATATTCTTCTAAAGAAAATAACTACTAGAAAAATTTATTAAGTACATTCAACATTAAAAAAAACACTCCGTTTTTGGAGTGCTTTATATTAATAATGTAATGCTATGTGATATTTCAATACATTAGTTAAAATCTATACTTTTAAAAAGAATTTACTTAACTGTAGGTAATTTTAAGGTGAATAGCAATTTACCTTTTTTAATCTCTGTTTTTTTAGTTTTAACTATTTCTCTACCATTCAATGTTTCATTTAATACAACAATAGGAATGAAGTCTGACTTTGCAAATTTCTTCATATTAGTAAGATCTACATCAACTATTCTAGTTTTTTTAGATACTTTATCATTGGTTTTTGATAATGATTTGAAAAGATTTACATCTTTATCACCGTCTTTTAATGATATTGAATCAACACCGATATGCATTAAAATTTGAGTACCATCATCAGTTAAGAAGCTATAAGCATGTCCTGTAGGGAAAGCTAATTCTAGTTTTCCATCTTCAATGATTGAATTAAATTCAGAACTATTAGCCATGATTGCAACACCATCACCAATTATTTTGTCACTGAATGTTGCATCAGGAACTTCTTTTAAGTTCACTAATTTACAATCACAAGGAGCATAAACTTTTATTTCTTTATTAAATTTATTAGTATCAACTTTAACTTCTGCTTTAGCTGGTATTTCAGCAGTATTTAAGTTTTTAAATAATTTTTCTTTTAAAGAAGGGTCTAATTCAATTTCTGAAATAATTGTATTAATTTCATTTTTATATAAATCAGCCTTTGCACCATAAATCGAATAAACAGATTGTTTAGACGGTTTAATAGTACCCATAGCACCAAGTTGAGATGTTAATCTTTTTTCATCAACAATCCCTTGGTTTCCAACTTGAATACGTAATTTAGTAATACAAGCATCAACATTTTTAATGTTATCAATTCCACCATAAGCTTGAATGATATTTAATGCCATATCTCTATTAGGACTTGCGCCACCACCTTTTGAAGCTTTCTTATTTTTGAAATCTTCTTTATTGAAAAGTTGAACATTATCACCTCTACCAGGGGTGTGAACATCAAATTTCTTGATTAAGTAATAGAAACTGAAATAATACATTGGAGCATAAACTGCACCAAGTGCCAATGCTCATCAAGCGTTGGAACCACTTGGAATTTGAATTGCTCCATAAACTATTCAGTCAATGAACCCACCACTAAATGTCATCCCAATATGTGGCGCCAAATCAGGGGCCATTAAACCAAACCAGTTCATCATTCCAAATGATAATGCACAAAAGAATGCATGAACCCCTCAAAATAATCAAGGAGCTAAAAATAAGAATGTAAATTCTAGCGGTTCTGTAATTCCTGTTAAGAATGATGTAAGTGCCGCTGAAATCACTATTGAGCCAGTTAGTTTTCTGTTCTCTTTAGGCGCCGCCATTACCATGGCAGCCGCTGCAGCCGGGAGACCAAACATCATAAATGCATATTTACCTTGCATGTACTGCCCAACGTTAACACCAGTTGCTGCTGGAGCGTTTGTGAAGTCGCTAAATGATAAAATATGGTTAATGCTTTCTCCACCCATTGTAGTAATTGTTACATTAGCACCAGCAACAGAGTTAATTGCAGCTCATAATACCTGGTCACCAGATATTGCACCACCATTAACAGTTACATTCATTGCCTCGAATAGAGATTTTCAAGTTGTAACTGCAACACCATTAATCATATTAATAGCATATTTTGATCCATCAAGCATAATTGTTGCTTGAGCAGTTAAATCTAACGACCCACCAACAGATGTATATCATAATGGAGAATAGAAGGCATGGTGTAGCCCTAATGGAACTAGTGCTCTTTCAACATATCCAAAAATGAATGAATTAAATCCTACCATATTATCGCCCAATACACCACCAAGCATATTAAATAATATTCCAATAAGTGGTCATAACATTAAAAAGACAACAGTGATCGGGAACAATACTATAAATACCATAATGGGTACAAACCTTACCCCAGAGAAGAAACCGATTATTGCTGGTAATTGGATATTTTTAAATTTGTTATAAATAAATGCAACAGTAAAACCAATTAAAAATCCACCAAATACAGAAGATTGCATTTGATTAATTCCTAATACTGAACCAAAAAGCGAACTTGGTAATCCAAACCCTGGGCTATATTCTCCTAATGCTCCATCGGTATAGAATAGTAAGTTATACCCGATGAGCTCTTTATATTTCATAAGTTCTCCAGCCGCATCAGTTCCTTCATGAGTAATTTCAACCGGAATGATCAAAGCGGCTTGAATACCAGCAAATGCTAAGAATCCAACGAGAGCACTTAGAGCAGCTGGTCCAGCATCTTTAGTAAATGCAATTGCAATAGCGATTGCAAAAAGAACTGGAAGAGCACCAAAAATAACATCGCCAGGAATTTTTAAAAAATTTCCAAATATTTCTAAACCTTCATTGTTACCATTGACACCAGCTGTTGCAATGGCAGCTCCAACTCCTAAAAATAACCCAGCAATGGGCAACATTGCAATCGGCAACATTAATCCTTTAGAGAGTTTGGCAATGAATTCTTTAGTATTACCTTTAGATTCTTTTTTAGTTTTAAACCTAGATAATGTCTTATTCATATTTACCTGTAAAGTAGATCAATTCATAAAAAACCTTTCGTATATTATGGTATTATGTTTACATGTTAATTTTTTCAAATATTTCAACTTTATTAAAGAGTACAAGTATTTCTGAATACAATTGGATTTGATACATCCTTGCAACAGTATTCATTGTTATTTTAATAATTTGTGGATACTTTACATACAGATTTTATAAAAGTAGTAAAAACCAATCGCACATCAATCATCAACATTGATTTCGTGAATTTTGAGAATCAAATAAATTAGGTTTTGTAATTATGTTAGATTTTATTCTAGTCTTAATAATTATTGTATTTTTTCTAATCGCCTCTGGTTCAATAAACATTTAATAATATATACATAATTTTACACTCTATTTAACAATAACATCAAAAAATATTAAACGCCTTTTTATAAAAACTCATTGTTATTGAAGCGCTTTTCATCTCACTTTATGGGTAATCTTGTTTATTGAGAACGCTTATTTTTATATTATCTTTATTTAAGATATTTTGATGATACGTTTGATTTCAAGTGGATATTATTTTGAAATAGAATATCTAAAATATTGTTCACAAGAATCAAAGTACGATATCAAAAGTATATTTACTATTTTCAGAAGCTACTTTTATAGTTGATTTCAACTAATTATTCAATAGTCTCTGCAGTAATAAAATTGTTTTCTTATCTAATTTGATGTTTTTTAAAAACTTAAGAGTCTATGAAAAAAACCACAAATACAAAAGTTTTGTATTAATTGTGGTTTTTTATGTTCATAATTTTAAATCGCACAAGAGATTTTAATGATACTAAAAACTAAAATATTTATTTTTAATTTGACATCCCATTTGAAAAAATCAATGAGGTTAATATTTTTAAAATTATTCTTATAAAGCTAAACAAGCTAATGCGATCGAAGATATTCTTTCTTCTGTCTTAGAAGAACGAGAAGTTAATACCATTGGAATTTTTGTTCCTAATAAAACTCCACAGAATCTTCAGTCTGATAAGTAAACTAAACCTTTTGTAAAGATATTAGCTGACTCAATATTTGGACATATAAGAATATTTGCTTTACCAGCAACTGGATCTTTTGTTGATTTAAGTTCAACGCTTGATTCATCAATTGCAGTATCTAATTGAAGTGGTCCAGAAACTACACAACCTGTAATTTCTCCTCTTTCATTCATTTCTTTAAGTGCTTGAGCTTCCATAGTGTCAGGCATCTTGTCATATGGTTTTTCTTTTGCACATAAGTTTGCAACGTATGGCATTTCAATTCCTAATTTATGAGCAAAGTCAACTGTGTTTTGAATAATTGCTTTCTTTTGTTCTAAGTTCGGTTTGATGTTCATTGCAGCATCTGAAACTAAGAAGTATTTTTTGTGCGTTGGACTGTAAGTTACAGTTACATGACTAATTGGTTTCCCTGATTTTAAGTCATATTCTTTATTTAATAATTCTTTTAAAATAACAGAAGTATCAATTAATCCTTTCATTAAAATGTTTGCTTCTCCACTTTGTAATAAAAGCATAGTTTTTTTAGCAGCATCAAGATCGTTTTCAGCATTAACGATTTTGCATTTTGATAACTTGGGATTGTCTAATCCAATAGCTTCTGTAATTTTTGATTCTTCCCCAATAAGGATAACATCAACAAAATCACATCCTAAGATATGTTCTAATGCGTTCACTGTATACACTTCGTACGGACATGTAACTGCAATAGTTGGTCTAGTCTTTAATTTGGTCTGAGCCAGGTTTGTAAAATAATTTAATGAAAATGCCATAATTTTCCTCCATAAACAATATTTAATTTTATATCACAAAAGATTTTATATCTAAATTATTTTAAATAATAATGAATTATGTTTATCTCCATTATTAATATATAATATTGTTATGATTTACAATATAACCTCAAAACACAATGAACTAATAAAAGATATCGCTAAGAATATAAGTAAAAATAAATGAATTGCATTGGATTCAATAAAATTTCTTAACGATACAAACCAAGACAAATTCAAAATTAAGTATGTATTATGTACTGAAAACTGAATGGAAAAAAATGAAGATGTTATCGATAGTGTATTAAACACTGTTGTTTTAACTAACCACGACATTATAAAGAAAGTATCAAATACTCAATCACCTCCAGAAATTTTAATAGTTGCAGAGCTTAAAATTTCTAACTTTGAAATTACTAATGATAAAAACTACCTAATCTTAGATTCAATTAATGACCCAGGGAATATGGGGACTTTAATTAGAACTGCAGTATCATTTGATATTAATGATATTTACATTTCTAAAAACAGTGTAAATGTTTTAAATGAAAAAGTAGTTAGAAGTTCTGTCGGAGCTTTAACTAGAGTTAATATCAACTACTATGATAATTTAGTTGAACTAGTTGAAAACTTAGAATCAAACAAAGTATCAGTATATGCTTCAGCACTTGAATGTGATGCAACTGATCTTGAAAGTGTTGAGTTTAATTACCCAAGTGCAATCATTGTTGGAAACGAAGCTAATGGAATTAAACAATCAGACCTTTCAAAAATTAAAAATAAGATTTACATTAGAATTGAAAATATCCAATCATTAAATGTTGCAATTGCTGGTGCAATTATGATGTATAAAATGTCTACGGTAAAGAGATGCAAAAATTAATAGTAATTGTTGGTGCTACTGCTAGTGGAAAATCTTCATTAGCTTTAAAGTTAGCAACTGATCTTGAAACTGAAATTGTTAGTGCAGATGCCTTTCAAATATATAAAGAGATAAATGTCGGAATTAACAAACCTACAGCAGCTGAACTTGAATTAGTTAAGCATTATTTCGTTAACTCTCATAGTATTTATGATGAATTCGATATTAAATATTACCAAGATGCTTGCATCCCAATTTTAAATGACATCATCTCAAGAGAGAAAACCCCGATCATATGTGGTGGTTCTAATTTATATATTGATGCAGTTATTAAAGGGTATGAACTTGATAAAACTGATGGAAGAAATGAAGTTACCCACTTCGATTCATGAAATTATGATGATATTTATAACTATGTTTTAGAAAAAGATCAAGAAGAAGCATTGAAGATTAATTATGAAAATAAGAAAAGAATTATTAGAGCCGCTCAAATAATTTTTTCAACAAACCAAAAGAAATCAACTCAAGATAATCAAGTTAATAACTATGTTTATGATGTTTTTATTATTGAAACAGTTCTTGATAGGCCAATATTACATGATGTAATTAATAAGCGTGTTGATGTAATGTTAAGCAATAATTGACTAGAAGAAGTCCTATATCTAAATAATAAGGATAATAATGTATCTAATCTAAAAGCTTTCCAAGCAATAGGTTATAAACAACTATTAGATGCCCATAATAACAATATTAATATAGATATAGAGATAATAAAACAACTTACAAGACAACTTTCTAAGCGTCAAATGACATGAAATCGTAATAAATATAAAGAAATTACTAGATTTGACACTACTAAAGATGACTATTTAAGCCTACTAAATACTGTAAAATCATTCATTTCTAATAAAAAAATATAAATTTATAATAAAAATATGTCTTTTTTTGATTTTTTTTATTATAATGAAATAGCGTTATTTTTAAATAACCGCCATGACACATGGCCACATAGCTCAGCGGTAGAGCAACCGGCTGTTAACCGGTTGGTCGCAAGTTCGATCCTTGCTGTGGCCGCCATGGCCCGTTGGTGAAGCGACTTAACACACACGCCTTTCACGCGTGCATTCACGGGTTTGAATCCCGTACGGGTCACCAATAAAACTTCCAAATATTACCCACAATATTTGGCTTCATGGAGTGTTAGCTCAGTTGGGAGAGCATATGCCTTACAAGCATAGGGTCGGGGGTTCGAGCCCCTCACACTCCACCATAACGCCGTCGTGGCTCAACGGTAGAGCAACTGACTTGTAATCAGTAGGTTGTAGGTTCGATTCCTATCGACGGCACCATTAATGCGCATATGGCGGAATTGGCAGACGCGCTAGACTTAG
>JBOFTB010000163.1:0-1071 GCA_051651845.1 Mycoplasma sp.
AATCCCCAATCCCCAATCCCCAATCCCCATATTCTTATTTGAAAGAATATTAACAGCATTAAATATATATTATAATTTTAATTAATGAATATATATCTAAACAATTAACTCCAAATGAAAATTAATATTTAATAGTATTTAAACAATGCAAATTAATAATACATCAACAAGTCATGCTACTAAAGAATTTTGGGATAAAGAAGCTGAACGTTTTGTATCACTTTGGGGTTTGAAGAATTTACCGATAATAACTACACTATGTAATTGTGTAGGAATTGATAATAAGAAAAGTATTCTTGAAGTCGGATGTGGCTCGGGAGATGGTGCAAAATTTATGACAATTTCATGCCAAAATCCTTGCATTATATATTCATTAGACTTTAGTGAATCTATGCTTAATTTTGCTGAAAATCTGTTCTCCAAATATGATAACTTTAACAAAAACAATGTCAACAGCTATGAAAGGTTACCTAAACCTAAAGAAAATGAAAAAATAAAAATAAGAACTGATTACCAACAAGGCACTCATGTCAAATTTGTCGAAGGCAATTGTGAATCACTCCCATTCGAGAATGAACAATTTGATGCCTATGTTAGTTCTCTTTGCTTACAAATAACTTTAGATTATAAAAATGCACTTAAAGAAATGTTTAGAGTTCTTAAAAAAGGAGGTAAATTTGCAATAGGGATATGGGGTAAAAGAGAAAGAACAACTTGTCGTATTATAGAAGAAGTATGCTTAAGGCATGGATTTGAAATTAATAGTTATAGAAATTATAAAATGGGTGAGAATGATAAGGAATTAGTTTCAATTTGTGAAGAAATCGGGTTTACTAATGTTAGATTTCAATATTTCGATGTTATTAGAGAAACTATTTATCAAGAAAGTAATAACTTTACATCTCAAAAACAAATACTTAATCAACTTGAGAAAGTAAGAGAAAAGGATCCCAAAAAAGCAAAAGAAATAGAAGATGAGATTAAGAATGAAATACATCAATTTATATCAGTTGATAAAAATGTACCTGTATTTAATTGATGAATTGTTTTTGGAGATAAGCTATAGATACA
>JBOFTB010000164.1:0-1289 GCA_051651845.1 Mycoplasma sp.
GCAAAGAATAGACATCCCAAAATGAATTATCCTCTAACTCCAGATGAATTATGGAAAGCAAATAAACAAGAGAGTGGGTTTGGTATTGAAGGGTATGAAATACCAAGAAAATATTATGACTTTCATAAATCAGTTGAAAATAAAAAAAGAGCTGAAACTGCTTCTTCAAAACGTAAACCAAAACATAATTGGCCTCCTAAAGAATGGCAACAAAAAGATCAAATAGTCAAGCCAAAACGTCCTTGCTATTGAGATGATATTGAGAGATGGTCTAATTCATTTAATGGATTACCAAAAGGAGGTGAATTATTGACTCGAAAACAAGAAATCCTTGATAAAATAAAAGAAAGAGAAGAAGCACATCCTCCTCCTGCAAAAGAATATAGGAATACTAGGAAATTATTTTGAGAGAATGAAAAACAAAGAGAAAGTGAACGTGAGAGACTGAAACCTTTTTTAACAGGTGAAAATGATCCAAATGCAAATACATTAGAAGAAATAAGAACAAAAATAAAAGAAGAAGAAGCCGCAAAGGAGAACATAATACAAAAAAATAAAAAAAAATATCCAAAAAATAGACCACAATGGTCAAGATGTGAAAGAATATCAATAGTAGCTGATGCTCAATATTGTGGAGAGCAAGTTCCATTTTATAATACAACTAACAAAGATGATGAACCATTCGATAAAAAGAGTAAAACACAAAACTTGTTTTTCCCAGGTATTATCAAATATAAAAGGGGTCCACTATGGAAATTCGCAAAAAAGCCGTTTGTAAAAAAGAGAAAATACACGGATGATGATGAAGATAAAAATTGAGAAGAAGAAAAAGATCCAATTCAATTAGTTCAAGAACAACACAGAGAGTTAATGAAGGAAAAGGAAGAAGAAATGATTGAAAATTTGATATCTAGAGAAAAGATAAATAATACTAATAAAAAAGCAGTAAGGATATTCTTTGATGGTGATGTAACCAAGTCATTTAATACAGTTAAAAATAGAGGTAGGATTTATCCACAATGAAAAATAGAATACAAATTTACTGAAAAATATAAAAATGGACCACATAAAGAATTTAACGCTGGGATTGGACCAAATCATTATTATAGAACGGCTTCTGCTAAACAAGAAACAAGATTTAAGAATTTAGCTAGAAATCCTGAGCAAGCTACTGAAGAGGAGAATCAAATGATGAAATGATTAAGTGATAGGAAAAAGACTGATAAAAAAGTGTATTTATATCCTACACGTAAAGCAGTATATTAATTCGCATGTTCTTATTATTTTTA
>JBOFTB010000165.1:0-2001 GCA_051651845.1 Mycoplasma sp.
GTAGACCAAAGCTTTATCGTAGACCCAAGCAAGATCGTAGACTTGAGCGTTATCGTAGACCCAAGCATTGTCGGAGACACGAGCATTACCGTAGACCCAAGCAGCATCGGAGACACGAGCATTACCTGAGACACGAGCATTACCGTAGACACGAGCTTTACCGTAGACTTGAGCATTACCGTGGACACGAGCATTACCTGAGACACTAGCATTACCGTGGACACGAGCATTACCGTAGACCCAGCATTCGCCCTCGTGACACAGGTTATGTTCCCCAGATACCCAGCCACCGAGATCGCCTACTTTAACATCGGAGAAGTCTTTTAGGGCCTTGATTTGATGGAGCTTGGTCTCTTCGTTGTAGTTAACCAGTTCATATTTCAGTGCCATCAGTGTAATTCCCTTTTAGAATGAAGTCAAATACTTTTTAATGTCGTGCTCCATCACGGTCTTCGGTTCCCCGATACCGTAATCAGGACGAGCCAGAGCATCCAGTGCAGCATAGATAGCCGTTATAGTGCGACGTAGGCCGCTAACGATGTGGTCTGCTGTCTTGGTAGCAAAGGGGCTCACGACGTGCTCTACAAGCCCAAGGAACCCATCACGCCAGCCTGTGAGCTGCTGACGACGACGCAACATCTTACACAACACCGCATCGGTACGCATAAGTCTATCGGTCATGGCCTCGGTTTGGAGATACACCTCATTAGCCTCTTTCAGAGTGGCCTTCTTGGTGAACTTAGAGCAGAAATCTTTTATGTTAAGCAGCTGGCGAAGAAGAGTGTTCATCACCTTGTTTATCTCAACTACACGAGACACATTAACACCGCCGTGCTTGACTTGAGCCCAAACGATTTTCATAGACTGCTGAAAATAGTCCTTGCTCTTGCCACCAAATTTCCCAGCGGCACGACGTGCCATTTCCCAAGCTGCTTTCATAATGTTAGATTTCATTTTCTTTCCCCTTGTTGGTATGGGGGCCATTATACAGCCCCCGATTACCTTGTCAAGCTACCATTTTAAATTCTTCTTCATCGCCCCAGATAGAAGCGTCAAAGATGTCTCTTACTCGACCTACGTTACCCCAAGGGCGTGTGTAGATGTCAATATGGTTAAGCTCTTGTTGCTTCTCTTCGTATGCCTTGACAATCAGCGCACGAGTCACAAACGGCTTGATGCCTACACGCTCAATCGACAACCCCAAGAGGTCTTGAACAACCATGCTATCCCGACACTTCATGTAAAGGCGGTTAGTTGGGTTCGTCTTGATTGGCGTACTTGCTGGCACAAACTTAGTAGTGGCGTCTGATGTCGTCTTGATAACAGAGACATCAAACTCGCTGTTCGGGCCTACGAAGATGAAGTCTTCGTGTTCCTTTGGAGGCTCTTCCAGCATTCGCAAACCTGCATCCTCTTGCTTCTTCCAGATCTGAAGCGAGCAATTGACATTGTGCTTCTTCCCTTCCAGAAGGAACGAGTTCTTCGGCAGCCGTTCATTTGCCACAAGCCCCCAGCCTGACGGCAGTTGCTTCTGGATCTTGAACGTTTCCCACGTGTTCGGAATAATCATTGCGATGGTATCACAATATTCCGACGCTCGCACGAAGAATTTGATAGCAAGCTCAGAGTGACTACCGAAGGGAGGATTGCTGATCAAGCAAGACTTACCAGCAGGCGGTTGCCATGTTAGAAAGTCGTGTTCGATTATCCCTTCTGCCTCTGGGTACAGGTCTACGCCAATAGTCCTTGCTGGCAGTACCTTCAAAAGTGCCCCGTTGCCTGCGCTTGGCTCGATGATGTTGTCGAAGCTATCGAGATTAACGTGCTTCTTTATCAGCTTGACAAATGCGTTAGCGGCTTCAGGACTGGTGTAAAACTTATCTGCTTCAATAGCGGAAATTGACATTTTGGGAACTCCATGGATGTTATAATTCCATAGGTCACCCCCTTTGTTATAGAACTCGCTTAGTGCTTGTTCTTGTAGTTTTTATAAGCCTTGTT
>JBOFTB010000166.1:0-1602 GCA_051651845.1 Mycoplasma sp.
AGAATTGTAAAACATGTTCTATTCAAGGAAATAATGAAATAAACAATTGTGATTCATGTGCTTCAGATAGATTCTTCATTGAACCAAAATATAAAGGGAATTGTGATTTAAAGAGTGATATTCCTTCTGATTACTATTATGATGAAGTTAACCAAATATATAAGCAATGTTATTCAAGTTGTGCTACTTGTAGTATAGGATATGAAGAAGATGAGATTAATAATAAAGTGAAACATAATTGTAAAACATGTAAAGAGAACTATTTTTTTGAAAATGATAAGAGGTACAATTGCATAAATGATGCGGGAGATGGTTTCTATTTAGATTTTGATACTTTTTATCCTTGTTATGAATCATGTCAAACATGTATTGAAGGTATAAATGGAATAATTCACAATTGTATTAGTTGTAATGATACATATTATTGGTTTAGCTTAATTAATTCAAATTGTATCAAAAAAGAAGAGAAACCAGAAGACTATTATTTAGATTGAAGTGATAATACAATTAAGAGATGTAGTCTTAATTGTAAAACATGCGATAAAGGAAGTGATCAAATAAATAACAATTGCTTATCTTGTATTGATGAATATTATTTCTTAGAACCGAAAGAAAATGGTAACTGTATCTCTGTAAAACCAGATAAATATTATTTAGATATTGCAGAAGGGACTTATAAGCAATGTCATTCATCTTGTGCATCTTGCTCCTATGGATTTGATGATTTAACTAAGGAACATAATTGTGAGTCATGTATAGATGGTTATAACTTCTTAAATGCAACTTCAACAATATGCACTAATGTAATAGAGGATGGATGGTTTAACGATAATGGAGTATTAAAGCAATGTCATGCAAGTTGTTATAAATGTAATGAAGGCTATGATATTGACACTGGGAAACATAATTGCTTAGAATGTAATCCAAATTATCATTTTATATCAACTGAGCAATCTAATTGCATTACAATTAATGAAATGCCTACTGATCATTATTTCGATAATACTCAGCAAGCATATCTCCCATGCAAAGATTCATGTAGTACATGTAGTAAAGGAGATAGTTGTTTAACATGTCAAGATGGTTATGTGTTTATTGGTGAAAAAGACCATGGTCACTGTATCTTAACAGATAAAGTTCCACCTAATTATTATTATAATACAGAAGAAGGCACTTATAAACAATGCTATAGGACTTGTAAAACCTGCGACAAAGGAGGTGATTGAATATTAAATATTAATAACTGTATTACTTGCTTGGATAATTATTATTTTGATAATACTTCATCAAATTGTATTAATGTACTCCCTAATAAACATTATTGAGATATTGACCAAGGAAAATATTGACCATGCTATGATACATGTGCTACTTGCTCTAAAGGAGGTGATGATACATATAATAATTGCGACAGTTGTGTTCAATTTTCTCATTGGATATACGGTCATGATAAGAATTGTTGAGATAGAGAAAAGAAACCACAAAATTACTATTACAATAGTACAGATGATATGTTTAAACCTTGTCATAAGAATTGCTTAGAATGTACCAAAGGAGAGGATTTAGAGAATAGAAAATACAATTGTAAAGTTTGTAAAGAAG
>JBOFTB010000167.1:0-1687 GCA_051651845.1 Mycoplasma sp.
TTACCAAGATGGAGAATTGATTTTATCGTTTTTATCAACTAAATATTTTGAAGGCAATAAAATTATTGATGAATATCAAGAATATACAATTGCCATTGAAATTAAATTGCCAGAAGTTACTAATTTAAGCACTAGAAAAAAATATGATCAAAATTTAACTAAATATGAAGTATTGGATACTTTAACTGGTGGTTTTGATGCTACTGATGAAATCATTGAAGAAGAACTTATGAAATATATTAATTTAAATACATTTCCTAAAGGTTCAAAATTTAAAGTAGCTTACAACAGACAACACTTTGATAAAAACATGATAGAAATTGGAATAGAAACAAATTCATATTATGACTCTGAAGGGAAAATAGTTAATGAGAATAAAGCATATTCATTTTTAATAACTGGTGCAATGTCAAAATCAACTAGAATTTCAGAAAATTCTAAGTATTCAGAAGAAACGAGAACACTAGATCAAATCAGAAATTTTTTATTAAAAGATCCAAGAAAATCAAATGAAATAAATGTTAAAAATTTATCTAAATATTTAATCATCGATAATATTAATGAGTACACAAAGTTTTACTTAGATAAGATTTCATTAAAAAGTGGTTTCGGTGGTTTTGTTAATATTGAATTATCTTATGAAAATTATTTAAATAATGCCGGCGAAAATGTGAACTCAACAAGAACATTTGAATTTATGGTATTAACACTTGTAGATCACAATTCTACAAGTATGTATAGAAACAAAAATAGAATTAATTCAAGAGGATATAAATCTACTTTAAACTTTTTAAAGGGAGATATCAGTGGGGAAGATGCAGATACCAATTTCTTAGATAGAACTGCACTCTCACAATGATTCACAATACGAAATGTCCCAGAAGATGCAAAGTTCATTTTGGAAAAATACGGATATGCAACAGATGGCGGGGGTCAAATTGATAAAAATAATATTGAAATTGAATTTAGTGTTGATAAATTTATTGATGATAAAGGTGAAATAAAACTCGTTGACGAATTGAATTTAGAAGAAGGGAATCAAGAAGAATCTAAGGGTGCTTCAACATATCAATCAATATGCAAGGGAACAATCCCGATTCATATCGAGAATACTTCAATAAAAGAAACTGGAGCTTCAGCAGATTTAACTGTATATGACTTAAAGAATTCTTTATTAGTGAAAGATCAAATGATGTCATATGCAGCAATCAAAAAATATATGATTATAAGTGATATTCCAGTCGGCACTAAATTTTATCTAGATACAATTGCAAAAGAGGAACTTACAGATAAAACCGTTAATACTAACATTAAATTTTATATGACTAAATGATATGAAGATGGAGAAATTAGGGGCGGGAAGAAAAATCTAGAACTTAATATAATTTCTAATAGATCTTATGCCACTGATTTAACAATCCAAAAAGACTACAAACAATCTATTACATTAGATGGATTTAGAGATAAATTATTGGAAGGTTCGCCTGGTGGTTCTCAAGTTAATGTTAATTCTGATTTTTTTAAATCTTACTTTAATTTAGTAGGATCTAACACTCCGATAGTTAAACTAGGTGGCATCGATTCAACTGAAGACTCAACTGGTGGTTATTTAAAAGTTCATTTTATTTTAGATAATACAAATGATGAGTTCGGAGAAAGAAAAGATAATGTCCCATTCACTTTTGAT
>JBOFTB010000168.1:0-137629 GCA_051651845.1 Mycoplasma sp.
ATTTAACTCTCTTGCGATAAAAGAAATGCTTCTTTTTTGTTGATTTCAAAGATAATCTATAATTTTTCGTTCATCATTTGTAATTTGGTTGTATAACATTATTGTGCTCCCTTGTACGATAAGGGGGCACTTTTTTTACGCCTTTGGCAATTAAAAAGTGCTCCACTTATATTTTACAATAAGTGTTGCACTTAATAATTCAATTTGGGAGTGAACACTTGGTGTTCACTTTTTTTGCATAATTAAGATAATTTATAAACTTCTTTAATTCTTGAAATTAAAAAGTCAGTAGTTTGGATTTCATAATGTATTTCTTGAACTTCCCCATCTATTAATAGAATGTGAGAAGGTACGTATAGAACTTTGTACTTAGTGTTGGGGTCTCTAAATAAATTAGCTTCTTGAGCATCTACATTTATAAAATTTAGATTTCAATTATTAGCTTCTGCTATTTTTGAGATTTCCTCAGCAACTGGTAACATTTCTACACAATCTTTACATCAATGTGATCCGCAATATAAATAAGTGTTTCCACTCTTAATTAATTCTTGTGCATCTTTTCATAACATATTTTTCATAATTCTAGTTATATATTAAAAGATGCCATTTTGCTAAATTTTAAAGTTTACTAGCAATTTTCTTTTCTTTCATCTTTTCAGATAAAAGACGACAGTAGTCAGCTTCTGACATGTTAGCTTTTTTAGCTTCTTTCATATTATTTGCTTTAATGATGAAGATAGTTGTATTAATGCAAACAGTTACTACGTTAGTAATGATTGAAGGCAAACCAGCGTATATACCACCAGTAACATCTTTAACTAATTCCCCTTTTTCGTTAATTGTTCCAATCACCCCATTAGCGATTGTTAAAGAACCAATTAATAATCAGAAAACTGATGAAACGAGAGCAATTATGAAAAATCATTTAGATAATCCAGAAGTATCTCTAGTCATAACGGTTTTAACTCCTTGAGGTGCAAAACAACCAATAGTTGTTGCAGCTCCAAGAATACCAAAAACAAATAATGCAATTTGTATTGGACTTGAAAATATACTTTCCATATTCTTCCTTTCCTTTTTTATTTTTTACAATTACTAATTTTACATTATATTTTAGATATGTAGACTTTAAAATTCTTACTCTTCAAAAGACGATAAGATTGAATTAAGTTTGGAACTTTCCCAACTAAAAGAATTTTCGATTTAGGAGGGAACATTTTAATACTTGCTTCAATTACTTCTGGGGTGGCCTTTCTGTGAATATCAAATGAGTCATCCAAAAGATATAATTCTTCAAAAATAAATATAATTCATTTTGTAGATTTCGCTAATTTAGGTAGTTTTTTAATATTTTTATATTTTGCAATAAACGAATTATTATTGATAAAGTTTAATTTTTTCATACATTAATTGTATTATAATATATAATTTTTAGTACTATGTCTATTACTGTTATTATTTTAATTGTTGCATTTGTGTGCGTATTGTTAGGTTTGTTACTATCTTCTTCTGGAGCTAGTGCTGGTCTTTCAAATATTTCTGCACAAGATTTAGAAATTTTTAGAAAGACTAAAGACCGTGGTATGGTGAAATTGCTTCAAGTAATTTTCGTAATTATGTTAATTGTGATATCGATCCTTATCGTTGTCTTTTCTGTGGTTCAAATATAATGTCACCAAAAATCATTCAAGATGCTATCTTTGAAATTATCAAAGCTGAAAAAGGTCGTCCTATCCCAGCTGGAATATTAATGGAGAAAGTTAAGAAGCAAATTGATTGCAACGATCGTAAAGCTATTTATAATGAAATTGATGAATTAGTTAAATCTAGTTCACTTAAAAAAAGTCCTAATGGAAATATTCTTGAAGGATATATTTCTGGTCCAATTCTTAATGAGTTCCTGCAAGGTACAATCTCAATCAACTCTAACCTTGATGGTTATGTGAAAGTTGTTATTGATCAAGATAACACGAAAGAACTTTTTGTTAATAGAATAAATTTAAAAGGCGCGCTTTCTGGAGATACAGTTAAGTGTCAATTAACTGATAAATTTTCAAAGAACATGGCACAACATGCTATTGTTACTGAAGTTATTGAAAGAAACAACCGTTTCATCATTGGTACTTATCAACAAGTTGGTACAAATTATCATGTTGATTTAGATGATAAAAGAAACTATTTAGAAGTAGTTCTTCAAGATACAACTAACCTTGTTAATGGGCACAAAATATTAATTGAAACTGCTAAGATTGAAAATGATAAAATCTATGGTGCCGTATCTAGGATCTTAGGTCATATTGATGATATTGGAATGGATATTGTTTCAATAGTTGCTGGTCATGGTATTGAACCTGAATTCCCAACTGAAGTCGATGCTATTGCAAGTGCTAAGACAATCGATATCAATGATAACAAACAAGTTAGAAGAGATATCACTGATCGTCAAATAATTACAATCGATCCAGCAACAAGTAAAGATCTTGATGATGCCATCTTTGTAAAAAAATTAGATAATGGAAATTACTTCTTAAGTGTTTCTATTGCTGATGTTAGCCACTATGTAAAAGAGCAACCTTTATATGACGAAGCACTTAATAGAGCGACATCAGTTTATTTAGTTGATCGTGTTATCCCAATGCTTCCACATTTTTTATCAAATAACATTTGTTCACTTAATCCAGATGAGCATAGACTGTGTCTTACTTGTGATATTGAAATTACACCAACTGGTGAATATAAAAATATCGATGTATTCCCTTCGGTTATTAAATCTCACAAAAGATTTAGTTATGACGAAGTTAATGAATTCTATGGTAAGAAAATTAATGGTTGAACAGAGAGTTTAAACTCAATGTTAGAAGAGTCATTAGAACTTCATAAATTATTAAGAAAAAATAAATATAAAAAAGGTTATATTGATTTTGATATCAAAGAACCAAATATTATTGTTGATGAAAAATGTTGACCAATTGATATTCAAATTAGAGATCGTGGAATTGCACAAAGAATGATTGAGGACTTTATGATTGCAGCTAATGAAGCTGTGACTATTAAAGCTGACGAACTTCATATGCCTTTCATATATAGAACTCATGATTTACCAAAACCTGAAAGATTAAAAATATTCGCTATTGAAGCTAAGAAATTCGGTGTATTTGTTAAGCAAGAAGAAATTGAAAATATTACCCCAAGTATCTTAACTAAATGATTAGAACAAAATAAAGAAAATCCTAATATTAACTTAATTTCAAAACTTTTATTAAGATGTATGTCTAAAGCGACATATACTACAAAAAATATCGGTCACTTTGGACTAGGTTCAGAAAACTATACTCACTTCACTTCCCCGATTAGAAGATTTCCAGACTTAATTGTCCACAGATTATATTGAATGTATATTTTCACTCCAGAAGCATTTACAGACAAACAAAGAATCGAATTCAAAAAAGAACTTGATAGTTTATGTGAACATTGTACTGCTAAAGAAATTAATGCAGTCGAAACTGAGAGAGATGTTAACCAACTGAAATTCTGTCAATATTTATCTGACAACATTGGTAAAACATTTGAAGGTACAATTTCTACAATTAAAAGTTTTGGAATGTTTATTGAATTGCCAAATACAATTGAAGGATTAGTTAGAGTTAATAATATTGGTAAAGACTTCTGAATGTTTGATCAAGAAGAAAATACAATCTATGGTAGAAGAACAAATAAAAAATTCTCTTATGGAGATAAAATCCAAATTAGAGTTTCTTCTGTTGAAATTGCAACAAGACAAATTAACTTTGAAATTGTAGGTTATGAACCAGAGCAATTCCAAAGACCTCATAGACAAAATAATCGTTCTATGAAAAAGCATTATTAATATATAAAAATTAAACACTAAGAAATTAGTGTTTTTATTTAACAAAAAAGTTAAAAAACAATATTTTGAAATATAATTAAATATTAAAGAGGTAAACAAATGAAATTATATGCATACATAAATGGTAAACCAGTAAAGACCACAAAACAACTGGATATATATAACCCATCAACAAACACATTATTAGGTTCGGTTTCTAGCTGTAGTAAACTAGATATTGATACTGCTTTTAGTGCGGCTAATGAAGCATTTAAATCATTCAAAAAAACAACTCTTGAACAACGTGAAATCGTATTAAACAATATCATTAAAGCACTATTAGATAACAAAGAAGAACTGGCAACAATTTTATCAAATGAAGTTGGTAAAGCTTACAAAGATTCTTTAGTTGAAATTGAAAGAAGTGCTCAATATATTGTTGAAACAATTGAAGAATATAAAAATATCATTGCAAACCCAAGAAAATATTCTGAAGAAGATTTAAAAGTTAAAGGATTAAATGCCATTTATAACTTCGAACCAATTGGAGTAGTGCTTGCAATTACACCATTTAATTATCCAATCAATTTATTAGTAGCAAAAATTGCGCCAGCTATTGTTGCTGGTAATACAATGGTTATTAAATCTCCATCAAGTGGTTCGCTAGTGACCGCTAAATTTATTGAATTGATTCACAATATAGGAATTCCTCCAGGTGTAATTAATTTAGTGACTGGGGCAGGTAGGGAAATCGGGGACTATATAGTTCAAAATGAACATATTAGTTTAATTTCATTTACTGGTAGTACAGGTATCGCAAAAAGTATTGCAAAAGAACAAACAATGACACCATTAATTCTTGAAAATGGTGGAAAAGATCCAGCAATTATTTTGGAAGATGCAGATATAGAAACTACTTCTAAAAATATTATTAACGGAGCGTTCAATTTCAGTGGACAAAGATGTACTGCAATTAAAAGAGTAATTGTACATAAAAATATTCACGATAAATTATTGGAACAATTAAATGCTGACTTGTCAAAATTAGTTGTTGGGAAACCATTTGATGAAAATGTAACAATTGTCCCACTAATTAGTGAAAAATCATTAAACTTCAATTTAGAATTATTAAAAGATGCTCAAGCTAAAAAAGCGCAATTAAATCAAAAAATTAAATATGAAGGGAATTTGTTGTGACCTGTAATCATTAGCGATGTAACAAGAAATATGTTGATTTGATCTGAAGAACCATTCGGTCCAATTCTACCGGTTATTAGTTTTGAAACTATTGATGAAGCGATTGAATTAGCAAATGATTCAGTTTATGGATTACAAGCTTCAATCTTCACAAAAGATATTGAATTAGCAAAATCATTAGCGCCAAGGATTGAAACAGGGACTGTTAATATTAATAGACCATCTTCAAGAGGACCAGATATTTTACCATTCTTTGGTGTTAAAGACTCTGGGTTTGGAATTCAAGGGATTTCAGATTCTATCCGTTCTTGTTTAAAACTAAAAGGGGTAGTTATTAAAGAATAATTATTTCTAATATCACTCAACTAAATTTAAAGAATTAAATTTCTTTTAATATAATGAGTGTATAAGCATCCTTAGCTCAATTGGATAGAGCGTCTGGCTTCGGACCAGAAGGTTGGGGGTTCGAGTCCCTTAGGGTGCGCCATTATTATTAAACATGCATTAAGTTGCATGTTTTTTTTAATGTCAAATATATTTGCTATATAATTAAATTGATAAATAGTATATCTGATTGCGAGGTTGGATTATGAAAAAGCAAAGAACTATCGTTTTATCTACGTTATTCTCTTCCATTTTATTGGCTAGCATTGGCACTGCGCTAACTTTTTCTAATGTAACAAACACTTCAAATTCAAACTATAAAAACGATGTACTATCACTTAATGCATGGTATAACACGAATCTTAGCAGGGATGAAATAATTGAGAATCTTTTTGATGCAAGTTCTAAAAATAAAAACATATATAAAGATTACCTTGGAGCATTTGTTGATTTAAGTTTTTTTCCATATGACACCAATTACATTTACATGGAAGATAGAGTTGACTATGAAAATAGTGAATTAATATTATCTTTTATGTCGGATAAGTATTTTGATCAAGACAATAAGATTATCAATGAATGACAAGAATATACTGTTGAGATTAAAATTAAACTGCCAGAAGTTACAAATTTGAGCTCTAGAAAAGACTATAATCAAAATTTAACTAAGTATGAAGTTTTAGATAATTTAACTGGCGGTTATGATAGTACTGATGAAATTATTAGTACTGAACTAATGCAATATATTAATTTGAATACATTCCCCAAAGGTTCTAAATTTAATATAATTTATGCTAAACAACATTATGATAAGGATTTATTAGAAGTGGGATTCGAATCAGACTCTTACTATGATGTTAGTGGAAAAGTAGTTAATAAGAATAAATCTTTTTCCTTTTTTATTGAAGCTGCTATGTCTCGAGCGACTAAAATTGTACAGAATTTTAAATATTCAGAAGAAGTAAGAACGTTAGATGAGATTAGAAACTTTCTATTGAAAAATCCAAGAAAATCAAATGAAATAAATATTAAAAATCTATCTAAATATTTAATTATTAATAACATTAATGAGCACACGAAGTTTTACTTAGATAATATTTCGCTGAAACACGGTTTAGGTGGTTTTGTAAATATTGAGATATCTTATGATAATTATTTAGATAATGCAGGTAAAAATGTAAATTCAACAAGAACATTTGAATTCATGGTACTAACATTTGTAGATCCAAATTCTACAAGTATGTATAGAAATAAGAATAAGGTTAATTCTAGAGGATATAAATCTACTCTTAATTTCTTAAAAGGGGATATTAGCGGGGAAGATGTATCAGAAGAATTCAAAACTTTGGATAGAACTGCAATTTCACAGTGATTCACCCTTAGAAATGTCCCTAAAGATGCGGTATTCACTTTAAATAAATATGAATATGCTAAGGATAACCAAGGGCAAACTGATAAAAAAAATGTTGAAATTGAATTTAGTGTAAACGAAATTATGGATAATAAAGGTGATGTAAAACCTGTTGAGGCATTGAATTCAGAGACAGAAAATCAAGAGGAACATGTTGATAATCCAACATATCAATCAATATGCAAGGGAACAATTCCGATTCATATCGAAAATACGACAACATCGGCAACAGGCATAACTACAGCTGATTTAACTGTGTACGAATTAAAAAATTCATTATTAGTAAAAGATCAAATGATGTCATACTCTGCAATTAAAAAGTACATGACAATCGATGATATTCCACTTGGCACAAAGTTTCTCTTTGAGAGTATTGCAAAAAAAGACCTTACCACTGAAACTGTTGAAACAAATGTTAAATTTCATATGGATAAATGATATGAGGACGGGGAAATTAAGAATGTAAAAAAACCCCTTGAATTAAAAATAAACTCCAACAGATCATATCAAACAAGTATAACTACAAATCAAAATTATAGAAAAGCAATTAATAAAACTTATTTTGAAAATAAATTATTAGAAGGTTCGCCTGGTAATAGGCAAGTAAATGCTAACACTGATTTCTTTAAAGAGTATTTTAATTTAACGTCTGCTAGTGTACCAACTATTATACTTGAAAGTATCGAAGAACAAGGGGATGCTCTCGGTGGAACATTAACAGTTAACTTCTTATTAAATAATGCTAATGATGATACCGGTGCACCATTAGATGGTTTAAGAATCAGTCCTATTATTGAATTTCAAAATTTATTTAATTTTAATAGTGCCACTGGAACAATTCTCGGATTACAAGATGGGTACATCCAAACAACCACTTCACTTGAAATACCATCTGATATAAGCGGTATAAATGTTGTTGCTATTGCTGAAGATGCCTTTAAAAACAACAAGAAAATTGAGAATATAACCTTACCACCAACAATGACAAAAATTGGGTCTTATGCATTTTCAGGTTGTACTTCATTAAAAATGACTCAAGGTATAGAAATTCATGATGATATAAAAAATGTTGGAGTTGGTATTTTTAGTGGGTTAAGTAATACACATTTAACAACTATATCAGTTCCAAAACACTGAGATGATGCTCCAGATGGATGAATATCTGGATTTAGTGGCGATAACTATATTGTGAGAGATAGAGTGAGTACCATTCCGAAAGATGCTATTGCTAAAACTACTAAAACACACACAAGTAAGATAGCAACTGAATTGACTGGTTCATCTGAAACTGGGGTAATAAAAAATACAACAAAATTCATTGAATATGTAGGAGAAGATTTAGTTAAAACGTTCCCAGAAGCAACTAAATTTAGTGTAGATGGTACTGAAACCCCTTCTAAATTGAAAAAAGAACTAAATGTTTCTTTTGATAAATATTGAGATAATCAAGGTAGAACTAAGACTGATAAAAAAGTACTTAAACTAGCAATATCCTTTGACACTACCGCCTTATATAAATATAACGGCAATGAAATTACTGGCTTAGTTAATGGTTATAGTTCAATGAGCGAATGAAATGATGGTCACATAATTATACCAGAACATGTGACGTCTATTGGGGAAAAGGCTTTTCTTGAAAATAAAACAATAAAAAGCGTTGACACTGTAGGCTCACTAGAGACAATTGGTATGGGAGCTTTTGCAGATTCTAATATAGAAAAAATTGACTTAAATAATGTTAAGTATGTTGAAGACTATGCCTTTACCTATTGTCTTTCACTTACTAAACTTGAAAACGCAAATAATTTACACAAAGTTGGTGAAGCTGCATTTTATGCCGTTTTGAATGCAACCGATACAATTAATATAGAGCAGGTAACTGATTTGGGAGCAGGTGCGTTTAGTTCTACATTCTTAGATGTCACCAGTCTAAACTTTCTAGAAGATTTTGAAGTTATTAAAGATTCTACATTCCAACATGCTAAAGGAATTACAAAAGAAATTAAGTTACCTAATGCTATAGAAATTGGTAATGCTGCATTTAGTTATGCTGTGGAAATGTGGACAGATGATAACGGATTAATATTAGATAAAGCAGAAATACTAAAAGAAAATGCTTTTAGTATGTATGGTAGCAAAATTAAATCAATCTCTGTTAGGGACAAACTAGAAAATGGGAAAGTGGTGAATTTATATAAGAATCGTGAAGATTGAGCTTATCAATATATAAATTGAGATGATGATAATGTAATAAAAATAGATTTAGACAGACCAGAAAAAGTAGAATTTGGTAATGACCATTCAGCTACAATTATAGGTGGAGTTATGTATACTTGGGGAGATAATGAATTTGGACAACTGGGTGATGCAACAACCACTCAAAGAAATACACCTGTTAGAGTTAAGGGTGGCGATGAAGGATTTGTAAATTCTGGAATTAAGAAAATATCTCTTGGTAAATCACACACAGCAGCTATATCTAATGGAGATCTTTATATGTGAGGCAACAATAAAGATTCTCAGTTAGGTTTTAAAAGTGAATCGGGTGTAGCAACCTTCTCAAGTGTTCCAAAGAAAATTATAAAAGCTACTGGCAATGGGTTTGCAGAAAATATCCCTATTGATGAAGTTTCAATTGGTGGCAATACAAGTTTTGCAATTCAGGCTGGTGTTGTGTATTCATGAGGATCAAATCAATTTGGTATTGTTGGCCAAAATACCAATGATGTTAGGGTGGAAAAGCCAACACATTTACCTTCAACAACTGAATTTCAGAATAAAGATATTGTCCAAGTAGAAATCAGTGAAAAGAGAGCCGCATTAATAAAAAAAGAAAAAATGGTTGTTAGTGGTCAAGAAATAATGACTAATAGAGCTTATGCATTCGGATTAAATGTTGTGAATCACTTCGGTTCTCAATACCATGGTACATTAGGCACTTCAGAAAAACTGTCGGATATAGTATTGAGTCCTAAATTAATTTCAGATAATAGAAATAAAAATATTGAGAAAATTAAGGTTGGCTCTGAGTTCACAATGATGATTCATAACACGGGATCTGGAAAAAGGATACTTGGTAATGGGCAAAACTTTAATTATCAATTGGGTATAGGAGATTATTCCAATGAACCTAAAAGTGAACTTAGTTATGTAGGAAAATTAGATAATGTTCAAGATATATCGCTTGGTGGACACTTTGCTATTGCGCTGCAAGAAAATAAAATATATGCATGAGGATATGCAGGTCAAGGTTCTTTAGGACAAGAGTTAAATGGTTCACAGGGTGAGCCATTGCTAATTCCAAATACTATATCATTTACAAATCATAATATTACTAAAATAACATCTGGTTGACGTCACTCTGGAGCAATTCAAGGTACTAAAATATTTACATGAGGAGATAATTCAAAAGGTCAACTTGGTAATAATTCAAGCAATAGCAATTCAACATATAATGCTTCACCAACGGAAATATCACAAGGTGAAATTGCATCTAGCGGTAGAATAAGTAATACTCTTATAAATGGTAGCCATGGGCGAGACACTAATAACAATAAGAAAAAAAGAGAATAATATAACGCTAAAGTGCAATCATTAATTTTTAATTGTACATTTGATATTTGTGTGATGAGGGGCATTTTTTAAAAACAGAAAATGATATTTCATAATTCCATATTAATCTCAAACTTACTACAAACTATTTTTAATTTTTAATTGATATTGATTTATGTTATAATTAATATGACTTATTTATATTATATGAGGTTGTTATGACAAAAAATAAATTTACTAGTAGCGAATCGCAATCTATTAAAAAAGAACAATCTAAAAAGAGAGTTCTTCTAAAACCTCAAGATGATACATTGATTTCAAAAAATGATGATGGATTATTATCAATTTATGAAGTTGAATTAGTTGCTGAGAAAAATCAAGAATCAGATAAAAGATTTTTTACAAGCGTTGAAATAGCAGTACTTAATGAAAAACCAAAAGTACAGTTTATTGAAACACCAAGATCTTTACCAAAAACTAAGTTGATACCAATTGCTACAAAGTTAAAGACTGTTGTTCAAGAAGTTAAAGTTAAAGAGCGTAAACCTAGATTAGCGGATTTATACCCTGATGCTAGAAAATCTCTAATTAGTGGAATGCATTCATCACAAATTAATGAAAATGATGATAAATTCCTTGATTATCTTGATGAAATGATTACTAATTTGATAAACAATGGAATTATCGAAGAGAAAATAAGTTAATATAAATAAATAATTAAAAAAGAGGTTACCTATGAAAGATATTCACCCTAAAACATCAAACTGTACATTTACATGTGCTACATGTGGAGCTAAGTTTGAAATTGACACTACAATTGCATCGGATTCTTATGGAATCGATATTTGTTCTAAATGTCACCCTTTCTACATTGGAAAAACAACAAACAAACAATTAAGAGGGAAAGCTGAAAAAATGCAATCTAAATTTGATGCAGGTAAAGCAAATCTTACAGCTAAAAATGATGCTAAAGCTAAAGAACGTAAAGAAAACGCAAATAAGAGATCTTTAGAATCTTTATAGAAATATTTTAATATTGGATAAAGCTAGTCAATAAGACTAGTTTTATTATATAAACAACACGAGGTCATAAAATGGAATACAATAAACAACTACTTAATGCTTTATTAACGATTAAAGATAAATACTTAGAACTTAATAAAGAACTTGAGTCTGCAACTTTCACTGTTGATAGATTAACTGAAATCAATAGACAACTTAAAACTACTTCAAAAATAGTGGAGCCATTTTTGCAATTTGAAAAATTACTTCAAGAGGGTATTGAAGCTGAAAAAATGTTAGAGACTGAAAAAGATCCAGAAATGTTAGAGTTAGCAAAAGAATTAGTTGCTAATGCAAAATCAAAAATTCCAGGTTATGAAGAGCAATTAAGAATTTTATTATTACCAACTGACCCAAACAATGACAAAAATGTTATTATCGAAATGAGAGCTGCCGCTGGAGGTGATGAGTCTTCAATCTTTGTATGTAACTTATTTGAAACATATAAACAATATGCTGAAACTCAAAATTGAAAGATAGAAGTATTAGAAATTGGTAACCAAGCACATGGTTATGACTATATTTCTTTCCAAATTAAAGGTGATGAAGTTTATTCTAAAATGAAATTTGAATCTGGGGTTCATAGAGTTCAAAGAGTTCCTGCAACTGAATCAAAAGGTAGAGTTCACACTTCTACAATAACTGTTGCTGTTTTACCTGAAATGGATGACTTAGATATCAAAATTAATAAATGTGATATCAGGGAAGATACATATAGAGCTGGTGGAGCTGGTGGTCAACACGTAAATAGAACTGAATCAGCTGTTAGATTAACACATTTACCAACTGGAATAGTTGCTGCATGTCAAGAAGGTAAATCTCAACATTCAAATAGAGATACTGCTATGAAAATGTTAAGAGCTAAAATATGAGAAGCTGAAGAAGCTAGAAGAGATAGTGAATTAGCAGCAAAAAGAAAAGAACAAGTAGGTTCTGGCGAACGTAGTGAAAAAATTAGAACATACAACTATCCTCAAAATAGAGTTACTGACCATAGAATTGGACTTACACTTACAAAGTTAGATCACATCATGCAAGGTGATTTAAATGAAATTATAGATGCATTAATTGCTGATGAGCAAAGTACATTAATGTCTAAGTTTGGAATGTAATGACTTACCAAGCTTTTATTAAGCAATGAGAAAAACAAGTTATTGAAATGGACATTAATATTAATAATGTTTATACAATACTTTTTTTTCATGACTCAAGAGTTAAAACTCTTACTGATTTAATTGATAATTATAAAGTTGAAATGGATGATTCATTACTTGAATTATTAGATGAATCTATCAATGAATTTGCCAGTGGAAAACCAATGGAAAGAATCACTAAGGAAACTTGATTTCTTGGACATCTATTTCAAGTGAATGATAATGTCTTAATACCAAGGCCAGAAACTGAATATATTGTAGATATCATAATAGAAAGATTAAGTGATTTCCCTAATCTTAAAATCCTTGATCTATGTTGTGGTTCTGGAGTGATCGGATTATCGATTAAGAAAGCTATTGGAACTTGTGAATTAACATTATCTGATATTAGCAATGATGCAATCGAAAACTCCAATGTAAATAAGGAACTTTTGGATATTGATGCAAATGTAATTAGATCCGACTTATTTCAGAATATTTCTATTAATGATTTTAATGTTATTATCTCTAATCCCCCATACATAAATCGTAACTTTAAATTGCAGGATAGTGTCTTAAAATATGACCCACACAATGCATTATTCACAGATAATGAAGGATTATATTTTTATCAACAAATTTGCAATGAATTAACAAAATTAAAAAACGATAAATATTTCTTAGCTTTTGAAATAGGATTTGATCAAGGTTTAGCCGTTTCTAAAATCATTAAAAAAACACTAAATGTTGAACCAGAAATATTTAAAGATCAATATAATTGTGATAGATTAATAATAGTGGATAAATTATAATATGAATTACAAATTACTTAATACAAATAAAGATATTGAATGATTAGAAATAGCAACACATGCTTTGTTAACTAGTATTCCAATAGTTATTAAAACAGATACTCAAATAGGTATCATTTCAAATGATAGTAACCTTATTTATCAAATCAAAAAAAGACCATCTGAAAAGATGCTAATTAAACTTGTAAATGATCAATTTAAAATTGAAGACTTATCAGAATTACAAGAAGAGTTTATTAAAGAGATATGACCTGGTGCAGTTACCATTATTCATAATGGAGAATCATATCGTAGACAAGCTTCAAATAACCTAAATGAACTAATAGATAACTATGGCTCATGAGTTTATTCTTCAAGTGCAAACATCTCTTCTCAATTACCGCCCAAAGATATTAATGAAGTCATCGAATCTTTTATGCACTATGATGGAAATATTTTATTCATTGATTCAGAAGAAAAAAATAATTCACAAAATCTTCCTTCAACAATCATTAATATCGATAATTGAAATATAATTAGAGAAGGTAAGGATTTTGATAAGGTTATGGACTTTATCAATAAACATAAGGAGAACCATGAATAATAATTTTAAAAGAATCATAATTGCATCTGATCATGCAGGAGTTAATGTTAAGGCTGAAATAATCAAACACCTTGAGAATCATTGTCAATTAATTGACATCGGACCTAAAGATGAAAATACTAGTGTAAACTATGCTCAATATGGAATTGCATGTGCACAACAAGTTGTTGAGTTTGATTGCTTGGGGATTGTTGTTTGTGGGACTGGGATTGGAATATCAATTGCCGCTAATAAAGTACCTGGTATTAGGTGTGCTATAGTTTACAATATCGCAACAGCTCAAGCTGCTAAAGTTCATAACAATGCAAATATGATTGCTATTGGAGCAAGACAATTTGATATTGAAACAATCTTATCAATGGTTGATGCTTGACTAAATGCTGAGTTTGAGGGTGAAAGACATTTATCTAGATTAGAAACTATTTCTAATTTTGAAAAAAATAACTCTAAATAATTTATAAAAATTGAAATATATAGTGTGAGTAAAATCAATTGGCTATATATTTTCAATATTATAATCGTAATTGTTAGTATTAATAGTGCTATCAATTTTGAAAATTACTTTATTTTCATAATCACAATAATCTCTATTGGTTTTATAGTTAGTCTTATTAAAAATTGAAAAGTTCTCATACTTACTTTTTTCTTTATTTGTATTATAGTGATCATGGCAATTTTTATACCTGACGAATGAAAATTATCGCAACTTTCAAAAGAACTTAATGCGACTTCATTTTTCTTTTTAAGAACTGAAATGAAGTCTTATATTGATGATATTTATCAGGAACCAAATAATCAAATAATTAGAATGTTTATTTTTAATGACAAGTTTTATTATGAAGATTTTTATAGTAATTATAAAGACCTTGGAATACTTCATTTATTTGTGGTTAGTGGATTGCATGTTTCATGTTTATGCATCATCATAAATAAAATTACTGGTAGATGAAAATTATTAAATTTAATCATTAAGATTTGCTTATGTTTTTTTCTATTTTATCTTAGTAATTTAAGTATTAGCATTTTAAGAATTTTAATATGTTATGTTATCAAGATTATTTTCTATAAAAAGAAATTTGATTCATTAGAATTAAACTTATATGTCGCTGTTATAATAGGTGTATTATTACCTAATGATGCTGGTTCATATAGTTATATTTTAAGTATGATGTGTACTATTGCAATTTGTATTATTGCAAGGTATGTAAAAAGTAAAATACTAGTACTATTTTTAATTAATACTTTGATATCGTTTTTAACTCTTCCAATCATCATAAAATTTAATGGTGAAATAAATATTTTAGGATTTATAAACGGGTTAATTTTCAACTATATAATTATTGCATTTTATATCTTTGAACTAGTATTCTGTTGGATGCCATTTATGGTTGGCTTTAATAACGTGCTATTAGGTGCATTTAATGATTACTTTAGGATCTTAAGTAATATGTATTTTATTACCGAAGTCGAGATAAAGGATTGAGTGCTCATTACCATCTATTTAATAGAAATTATTTTAGTAAATATTTTGGGTATTAGATATTTTATTAATAATAAACAACTTATAAATTATAATTATCTATATGTCTAAAACAAAAACAATGCCGTTGGCAAATTCAGGAAGAAAAATATCTGCTAGAATATGTGATTACTTAGTTTATCTAGTGATTACTATTCTATTGAGTTTTCTATGTACGTTTTGAGTTTTTGATAGCACTTTTACTTATATTGAAAAAGAACCATACTTATTCTCATTAATGTTATCAATAAGTATGATTGCTGGAATATTATTTTGATACTTACACTTTATTATTGTCCCATTATTTTGAAAGGGTCAGACATTGTTTATGAAAGCTTTTAAAATAAGAATTTATTACGATAAAGATGAGATAGTTGGGAAAGCTCATAATAACATCTTTAAATATCAAATAATCCCATTAATTGGAATATTCTTCGCGAGTTTATTAACTGCATTTACAAGTTTTGCATTTGATGATCCATTAAATTTTTTAAAAAGTATTATCACTCTAAATAATGTTAAAGGAACAAGTGAAGGAATTTCAACCGCTGCCAGTGTAATGATTGCAATGTATGTAATCTTTAGTTTCCCTATTATTGGCATTGTAATTAATGAAGTATCGAATAAAAACCATCAAACATGAATTGAATCTAGATGTGAGCTTTACATTATTGATTTAAAAGAATTTAAAGAAGAAATTAAAGTTAAAAATGAAATTAAAAAAGATGTTAAATTACCAGGGGTAATTGACATGGAAGAACTGGAGAGTATTAGTGATAAATCTTAATGAATTAAACCATAATCAAAAAGCTGCTGTAACATCAGATTTAAACCCGGCTTTAGTTATTGCTGGAGCAGGTAGTGGGAAGACAAAAGTTTTAACTATGCGTTATGCGTATTTAATGCAGGAATATAATCTAAAACCTGAAGAAATATTAGCCATTACATTTACTAATAAAGCTGCCAATGAAATGAAGACGAGATTAGTTAAAATCCTTGGCAATCAAAACTTTAAATGAATCGGTACTTTTCACTCAATTTGTTTGAAGATTTTAAGGGCAGATATCCAACACTTAAATCGTGCTAACGACTTCTCAGTTATTGATGATGAAGATCAAATCCGAATATTTAGAGAAGCTTATAAAATGAACATGTTAATGGTGAAAGATTTGCCTTATCAACAAATCTTCTTTTTACTTGACAAATACAAAACTGAAAAGCTAACAATTGCTGATATAAAATCAGAAACAAATTGAAAATGATTACATATAAAAAACAATGCAGATGCAATTAATAAATCATTGATTATTGACTACTATGAAAAGTTCTGTTTGAAGAGTAATTTATTAGACTTTAACGATCTTTTAATTATGACTAATAAATTATTTGAAGTACCTCAAGTAAAAGAAAAATGAGCAAAAGAATTTAAAAGTATTTTAGTTGACGAATTTCAAGATACAAATGATGAGCAATACAAATTCATTAAATCATTATCTTCACTTTACAATAGTATATTTGTTGTTGGTGATCCAGACCAAACTATTTATACATGACGTGGTGCTAGGCCAGAAATTATTACTAATTTTGCCAATGAATTTAAAGGGACTAAAACTTACATCTTAGATCAAAATTACCGTTCAACTCAAAAGATACTAGACACCGCAAATTCACTAATAAAAAATAATACAAATAGAATTGAAAAAGATTTAAAAGCTGCTAAAGGTGATGGGCTAGCTCCAATCTACTTCAGAGCTGATTCTCAAGATGGTGAATCAAGATGAATCGCTAATAAAATACTTACATTATTGGAGTCAAAAGTTAACCCTAATGATATTTGTATTTTATATCGTGCAAATTACTTATCACGTAACATTGAGCAAGAGCTTATTAGCAACAATATTAAATATAATATCTTTGGTGGAGTTAAATTCTACCAAAGAAAAGAAATTAAAGATATTATCTCTTACCTAAAGACTTTATATGTTGGAGACGAGTTAAGTATTAAGAGAGTGATTAATACACCAAGGAGAGGTGTTGGAGATGCTGCTATTGATGCATTGACTGACTTTGCAATCTCTAAAAACACAACTTTCTTAGATGCTCTATATAGAATGGATGAAATTGATGGATTATCTAGAACCGCTAGAAACGGAATTGTTGATTTCATTCAAATCTTATCAACAATAGATATCAACCAATCATTAGCCAATATCTTTGACTTAGTAATTGAAAAAACTAAGTATATTGAATATTTAAAAGATAATGAAGAATATAACAAAATAGAAAATATTAACGAGTTAAGATCTGCTATCCAAAAATTTGAATTAGAAAATCCTGAAAGTAGTAATTTAGATTACTTACAAGAAATTAGTTTATATACTGACGCAAATACAAAACATGAAGATGGTATCAATTTAATGACAGTTCACACTGCTAAAGGATTGGAATATGATAACGTATTCTTGATTGGTTTAAATGAAGGAACTTTCCCATCTAAACAATCATCAGATTCAACAGAAGGTTTAGAAGAGGAAAGAAGAATTGCTTATGTTGGTGTAACAAGAGCGCAAAGACAACTTTATCTTTCAAGTTATGGTGGAGTCAATTTTATTACTAAGACAGAGAATGTTAAAAGCAGGTTTGTTGATGAATTCTCTTCTAAAAATATTATCAATGAAAGTTTATCTTATAAAAAGATTTCTAACACTCAAGACTCTTGATATGATTCATCGGCTAAGAAAATAAATATCAGTGAAAACTATAACACTAACAATGATGTAGCATTTAAAATTGGCGATCAATTAGTTCATACTGTTTTTGGTAGTGGATATGTATTATCTGTTAAGGGTACTGAGTTATCCGTACTATTCAAACCGCCATATAATAAAAAGACTGTAATATCTAACCATAAGTCAGTTAAAAGGCTATTGAACTAACTATTTTTAGTAAAATTAAATATAATTTATATATATGTCTATCGCAATTTTAATTGATGCTACAAGCAAAAATACATTTATCAATTTAATAAAAAATAAAGAAGTAATTATTGATCATAAACATTATGTTAATAATAATGATTTATCTCATAAGTTAGCCACTTATATTGATGATATTATTAAGACTAATAATTTCACTAATAAAGATATAACGGATTTTTATTTAGTATATGGTCCTGGTAAATTTTCAGCAATGAGAATTTGTGCAACAGTGGCTAAAACTTGAAAGGTTATTAATGGTACTAATTTATTTATTTTGGATAGATTAAACTTTTATGCAACACCTAATTGTTTATGTATTATTGAATCAGATGGGAATAAATCTTTTGCATCAAAATTTATAGATTCAAAAATTCAATCTACACCTGAATTAATTGAAAATATTTTAATATCAAAATACATAGAAGAGAATATTGGTTTTGAAATTATTAATGAATCTGCAAATCAAGAAAATTTAATTTCCAAGCTTGATTCATTTGAACAAGTAGATGAAAACTTTGAATTAAAATATCTAAGGTCAGCATGTTAGTAAAAACTAATGATGTTGAATTAATTAAAGCACTTGATGACGCTATATTTATTGGTGAAAGTTATAGCCTTGAAACTATTAAAAATATGAATAATGATTCCAATGCTTTTTATTGTATTCACAATGATAATACATTAGTTGGATTTATCATAATTTCTATTTCTTATGATGATATTGAAATAATAAAAATTGGTATCCTTGATAAATTTAAAAAACAAAATTTAGCGTACGAATCTATGGTTGAACTTTTATCAACATTAGAGTTTGACAATTGCTTCCTTGAGGTAGCAAAAGATAATCTCCCAGCGATTAAACTGTATGAAAGATTATCTTTTAAAATTATTAATATAAGAGAAAAATATTACTGAAATACTATAGATGCTTTAGTTATGCAATTAAGCAAAAAGATTTCATAATAAATTTACAAATTCATTAGGTTGAATCTTACATGAAACTAGATCAAATAATAAGTTGAATAAAACGAATTCTTTTTTATCTTGAATAGCATTGTGAATGTTTTTAATAATCTCTAAACCTTCAACTGTATAAGTGTTTTCGTCAATTGCTTTATTAACTCCTAATTTAGAAATTAATTCTCCAAATCTGAAGTTTCTAGATTTATTATCTGAACAAGTTAAATAGATATCACCGATTGCACAAAAATCAACAGCAGTCTTAACATCTCCACCTTGCATCTCTACATATTTAGTAATTTCTTTCATGCCTAGCGAGATAACTGCTGCAATAGTATTAATAGACGAATTAAACCCATATAGAACACCACAGCAAACAGCTAAACCATTTTTAAGGGCACTAAATAAACTTGAACCGATTTCATCTGATAGAGAAGAAGTTTTGAAGTAATCATTATTGAATAGTTTTCCAACTTGATTTGCAATAGTAACATCCTTACAAACAATATTAACGATTGTATTTTGATTATGAAATACTTCAATAGCGAATGAGGGTCCAACAATTGAACATACTTGGTTATTTGGTAGAACACTTCTAATTACTTCGAAGTAATTTTTACCATTGTTTTGATCAATCCCTTTTGATGAATTGATTATGATTATTTTTGGATCGATTAAATCTTTATATTTTTGTAAAGTTTGTTCGATAAATTTTGAAGGAATAGATAATAAAATATATTCGACATCTTTAACTGCAATTTCAAAGTTATCTGTAACTATATTTGGGATGGCTGATAATTTAGCATTTCTAAAAAATTCTCTATTGTAACCTTGAGATAAATCTTGTAGTTGTCTAGAATCAACACCATACATATTAACTGTATGATTATTTTCTAACAATACGTTAGCAAGAGTTGTTCCTCAAGCACCTGTGCCAACTACTAAAATTTTACTCATTAACCTTAACTCCTCTAGTTCTTGAATTTTTATCTTTTCAGTATAAAGTAATTGGAACTTTATCGAATCCAAAAGATTTTCTAATTCTATTTTCTATATATCTTGCATAAGTGAAATGTAAAGAGTTTACATTGCTACAGAAAATAACGAAAGTTGGGATTTGTGAATCAACTTGAGTCACATATGAAATATTGATTCTGTAACCTTTAAATAAAGGTGCTTGTTGAATCATTTGAGCTTGTAATACAACTTCATTTAAAACTGAAGTTTGGATTTTCTTATCAGCTTGCTCTGAGATTTCTTTTATTGTTGAAAAGATGTTATGAATCTTTTTACCGTTGATTGCACTTGTAAATACAATAGGAGCTCAAGATAAATGTTTGAACTCAGCTCTAATTACTTTTGATAAGTGGTTAAGATCTTCATCTGTTCTTGAGATTAAGTCAATTTTATTAACAATGATAATTGCTGGAATGTTTGCACTTGAAATTAATCCACCAATTACTTCGTCTTGTTCTCTGAATGGTTGAGAACCGTCAAGAACTAATAATACAATTTTACTTCTAGCAATAGCACGTTCAGCTCTCATAACTGCAAACTTCTCAACAGCTTCTTGAACTTTACCTTTACGTCTAATCCCAGCAGTATCAATTAAAGTGAAATGATCACCATTATATTTGAAATCAACATCGATACTATCTCTTGTTGTTCCTGGAACATCACTAACAATAACTCTTTCTTTGTGTAATAAAGAGTTAGTTAAAGATGACTTCCCAACGTTAGGTCTTCCAATGATACAGAAAGTTAATGCATCATTTTCTTTTTTAACATCAGTTGGTAATCCACCAATTATTTCGTCAAGTAAATCACCAGTATTGATACCATGCTCAGCACTTACCATGATTGGTTTTCCAAATCCTAGGTTAAAAAATTGGTTAACATCATCACCATGTTGATATTTCTCAGCCATGTTTGCAACTAAAATAATCTTTTTTCCTTTCGCATTCTTTTTTAGTAACTTTGCAATATACAAATCATCTTGAGTAACGCCGTTTTTGAAACTTGTTAAAAAGATGATAGTTTGCGCCTCATCAATCGCAAATCCAACTTGCGTGTTTATATTTTCTTGGAATGTAGAATCTTTTGTAGATATCCCTCCAGTATCGATTAACTCAAATTTTCTTGTTAATCATTCAGCGGTTGCGTAAATTCTATCACGCGTAACCCCTGGTTGATCATCCACGATTGATTTTCTAAATCCGATGATTCTGTTAAATAATGTTGATTTCCCAACGTTCGGTTTTCCGACTATAGCTATTGTATTCATATGATTATTATTATATCTATAATATTGTATAAATGGGATATTATCTTTTAAAGGGTGTTTTTTTATACATTATTGAGATTTTGCAACTCAATATAGATAGTTTGCAACAAAGGAATAGACGTAGTGCATTATAAATTAATGGTAGTATTGAACATTATTAATTTATAATATATACATATTAGGTGCCTAAATGCTATTTTATTCAAAGAAAAACATTATTAATTTCGTATATTTTGATGAGATTACAAATATCTTACTTATTCAATTCAAATATGCTAATCAAAGAAGATACTACCAGCTAGATAGAAGTTTTTATGAACATTCAATCTATCCAGAAATTATTTCTGATCGTGAATTTAGAGGTCTTATTCATTGAGGGTCAACTAGAGGTTTAGTAAAGGAATTAACTGAACATGATTTTGATTATGATACTTTCAATGCAAACTTTAAGTGCGGGGTTTATTAATGTCTAAACCACTTTTTATTAGTTTCGAAGGCCCAGATGGCTCTGGGAAGTCAACTATTGCAAAACTATTTTATAATCACTTAATCAATAATAATTCAAAAGCTATCTTGACAAGAGAACCTGGTGGAACTAATAGCGTTGTTGCTGAGTGTATTAGAAATGTAGTTTTAGATAATAAAGATTTTAATATTGTTCCAAGAACAGAGGCTTTATTATTTGCTGCTAGTAGAGCACAACATGTAGAAGAAATAATTATTCCATCTATCAATGATGGGATGACTGTTATTTGTGATAGATACTTAGATTCTTCTTTAGCTTATCAAGGGCATGCAAGAGGTCTTGGAATTGATAATGTGCTTCAGATTAATCAATTTGCGATTCAAAATACAATGCCAGACATCACATTCTTTATTGATGTTTCAGCTGATGTTGGAATGCAAAGAATAAAACAAGCAAACAGAGAAACAAATAGATTAGATGAAGAATTAATGATCATGCATAAGAAAGCATATGAAGGTTATCAAATTTTAATCAACAGATATCCTGAAAGATTTATTGTTATTGATGGCTCGAATGATATTGAAACAGTTTTAAATGATGTTATTAAACAATACGAATCTAGAAGTGTGTAGGTTATAAAATGCTATTCAAAGATTTTTTAATAAATTGTAAAAAGAACCAAAACTTTCCACAATGTTTAATTGTTAAAACGAATCATTGTTGTGATTACAAAAAAATAACAAATGATTACCTAAAATTTTTAACATGTACTAATAACACTGATTTTTGTAATGAATGTGATAATTGCAAAAGAATTAATGCATCAGCATACTTAGATTTAATTTATTTAGATAATGAAAAAGATGAAATCTTAAAAGAAGATGCAATGAATATTCAAAATGTATTTTCAAAAAGAGCGACTGAAAATTGCGGTATTAAAGTTTATGCGATTAAACATATTGAAAAGACATCTAAATTTGTTTTAAACTCATTATTAAAATTCATTGAAGATGCACCAGAGAAAACATACACTCTATTATTTACAAAAAATCCAAATCAAATTCTTCCTACAATTTCAAGTAGAGGGACATTGATTTCTATACAGGATGTATTCCATGACTTTAAGCATACAGATACAGAACTTAATGATATCTGTGTTAGGATATTTGATGATTTCTCATATTACCAATATTTTATTGAGCAATACTCACTAGAAAACATTTATAACTTAGCAAAAGAAATTGTAAATAAACCAAAGATGATTAATGAACCGATAATTATCAATAAAATTAAAGATCTTCAAAAAGAAGAATTAAATATTTTCTTTAATGTATTAATTGAAATTTCCCCAGTTGATAAAAAAGTTCAGTTATTAAAACTAATACCTAAAATAAAATTAAACCTTAATAAGAAAATACTCGCATTTAAAATATTGGATATAATGAGATAACATGAGAACAGTAGCAGCAATCACAACCCCACTAATCACTTCAGCTATTCATATTATTAGAATTTCTGGCCCAGAAACTTTTAATGTTTTAAATAAAATAATAAAAAAACCGGTCGATGTGAAACCATACTCTATCCAAAGGAATTTAATCATTGATAAAGATAAAATCATCGATGATGTTCTTTTAAATGTTTTTGTGGCACCGAAATCTTTTACTGGTGAACATTCAGTTGAGATTAATTGTCATGGGAGTAATTTAGTCACAAAAAAGATTTTAGATTTACTAATCCTGAACGGATGTGAATTAGCAAACCCTGGTGAATTTAGCATGCAAGCTTTAATTAATAAAAAAATGGATTATGCACAAATTGAAGCCATGAACAATTTCATTCATGCAAATAGTGAGTTGTCAAATAACATGGCATTTGATGCTATGTCTGGTAAATGATCTAAAAAATTAACTGAGATCAGAAACCAGATATTCAAAGTAACTGGTTCAATTGAAGTTAATATTGATTATCCTGAGTATGATGATGTTCCTGAATATACAAATTCAGAAATTATTGATATCATTCTACCGTTGTCAAATGAACTTCAAGACATCTTGGATAATTCAAAAAAGATTCTCCCAATTTTTGAGGGAGTTAAAGTTAGTATCATCGGTGAACCTAACGTTGGTAAATCTTCATTGTTAAATTTTTTGTCAAAACAAGAGAAATCTATTGTAACTGATATTAAAGGAACGACGAGAGATATAATTGAATCCCAAATTTCTTTCTCTGGTATTCCTATTAAATTATTAGATACAGCTGGAATTAGGAGTACTAATGATGAAGTTGAAACAATAGGAATCAATAAATCAAAACAAACTGTTAATGAAGCTGATTTAATAATTTGATTAAATGACCCAGAGTCAGACTCGAACAATCAAGAGTTTAAGGATTTACTAAAAAATAAAAACTATATTAAAGTTTTCAATAAGTCTGATATATCTAAAAAACCTGGAGAAATCTCAATTAGTATAAAAGATGAAGATATCTCTGAACTTATTGTGGCACTTGAAGATAAACTTAATACCATGGTTGAATTGAAGTCTCAAACATTAATTCTTCAGTCTGATAGACAAATTAACTATGTAACAAAGATAATATTGACAATAAAAGAGTTAATAATCCAACTTGAACAAAATGAACCACTAGATTTATTGCAAACATATTTCGAACAATGTATTGATTTATTCAATAAAATACTAGGATATAGTATCGAATATGATAAATTAGATGAGCTTTTTAAGAATTTTTGCCTAGGAAAGTAATGTCAATTATTCATTTTTGCATTGTTTTCAAACCTATGTGGTATAATTGATATGTTTTATATATATAAAGGAATAAGGGTATAACATGAAAAGAACTTTCCAACCTAATAAACGTCGTCGTCTTAAGGTACACGGCTTCAGATCTAAAATGAGATCTGCTAATGGTAAAAAATTACTAGCTAGAAGAAGATTAAAAGGTAGACATAAACTAACTGTATCTGACGAAGTGAGATAGATTTGAAAAAACAAAATAGAATTCTTAAAAATGAAGACTTTAGAAAAGTGATTTCTAAAGGAAAAAGATATAATTGTTCATCTTTTAGAATCTATTTTGTTCCAAATTCTACGGAACTTTTCCAAATTGGAATATCAATTTCAAAGAAAGTTTCGAAATCAGCTGTAGTAAGAAATCTTATTAAAAGAAGAATTTCTGCAATAGTCAAAAACAATTTTAATTTAAATCAACACTATAAAATTGTTATAATATGCAATATAGGCATTGAGTCTAAAACATACAAAGAAATCGAAAACGATTTTTGTGTATTTAAAAGCAAGGTATGAAAGGAGTAGGTAATGGCTAATAACGATAATGATATAAGAAAAATTATAATGCCATCGTTTGCTTCTAGCATAGTTGCTGAAAACAAACCTGTAAATAAAGCTTGAACAATAACTAAACTAATTTTAAAATTTATTAAAATTGCTGTTTTTTTGTTCTTATTTTCAATGGGTATATATGGTTGTGGTCAATCAATGTTTGAATTTCAAGTTGGTACTAGTACTGTTCTAGGTAATGGACTTGAAGTTGGTTTCTTACCAGGTACAACTGGAGATCCATTCTTTGATTTATCGCCAAACTCAACTGGCTCATTCTTCCCGTTTGCTAATTGAACAATGGCTTATGGCCCGTTCTATGCATTCTTTGTTTGACCGTTTGCTCAGTTTTTATTAAACTTTATGTACTGAACTAGAGACTGACCAATGGGTCTTGGTGGATTAGTTGGAATTGTTATTATATTAATTATTATTAAAGTAACAACAGCATTAATATCTATTAAATCTACTTTCCAACAAGAAAAAATGAATGAAATACAAGGTAAAATAGCTGAGATTAATGCTAAATATAAGGACTCAAAAGATCCTCAATCTCGTCAAAAAAAACAACAAGAAACTCAAGAATTATACAAGAAGTTTAATGTTAAACCATTTGCTTCATTTGAACAAATCTTTGTAACACTACCAATTTTCTTGATTATTTATCGTGTTATTACAATTGTAAGACCACTAAAAGCATCAATTTTATTTGATATTTGAGATTTAGGTTTATCTCCAATCACTGAAATTTTCAGTAACTTCACAGGAGAAAATGGTGCAACCGCTGGTTGAACATACATATTCTTCTTAATCATTGTTGTTCCAACACAATTCATATCGCAAAGACTTCCACAAAGATGATCAGCGAAACGTAATAGAAATGCCAAAACTGTCGGTGATGCAAATAATAAAGCACTTAAACGAACTAAAAACATCGCATTAGGTATGAATATATTTATGGCAATTATTGCTGCTGTATCAGCTACTGGTATTGGTCTATATTGATTCTTCTCTTCACTATTATCATTGTTACAGTCATATATTATCCATGTGATAATTCTTAAACGTAGACAAACTAAGTCGAATTTTGATGCGAAACTTTCTAAGTTAGGAATTAACTAGAATGTTCAAAAAAGACGTTCTAGAATACTTAAAAAATAATAATTTTGTCCCTTCAAAAAAAATGGGACAAAATTTTTTAATCAATGATGGAATTAAACAGAACATGGTTTCTGTATCGAATATATCAAAAGAAGATAAAGTTTTAGAGATTGGACCTGGATTAGGGGCAATCACAAAATATCTATTAGAAGCTACTGATAACTTAGTTGTAGTTGAGTTAGATAAAAGATTGTCAGAACAATTGAGAAAACTATTCCCTAATATTAATTTGGTTAATGATGATATTTTGAGAGTAGATCTTGATGAATTATTTAAAAAGAACAACTTTGATGTTGTTAAGGTTGTTGCAAATTTACCATATAGTATTTCAAGTATGATTATTTTAAGATTAATTAAAGTAAGTCAGGTACATGAAATTAATATTTTAATTCAAAAAGAAATGGCTCAAAGATTATTAGCTAGACCAAACACTAAAGATTACAATGCGTTTACTGTGTTAATTTCTTTGTATGCAAACATAGAATTGAAAATCAAAGTTCCAAATACTGAATTTGTACCAGCTCCTGAAGTTGAATCATGATTTATAAGTATTAAAAAACATAATGACTTTAATGTTGATTTTCAAAAAATTGAAAGAATGTTAAAAATTGCTTTTAGTGCTAGAAGAAAAAAACTAACTTCAAATTTAGGTAATATCTATAATAAAGCAAGAGTAATTGAGATTTTCAAAAATAATAACTGATGTGAAAATTCAAGAGCTGAAGATTTCACTAAAGAACAATTCGTTGCTTTATATAATGAACTTGGAGAATTATTGTAGTTATGGCTATGCCAATTAATTTAATTGCAAAAGCAAAAGTTAACATTGGTCTTAATGTATTTAAATTATCAAATAATGAAAATAAGCATCGCTTAGAGTCCTTATTTGTTTTAGTGGATGATTTTAGTGACGATATTACAATTGAGCAATCAGATGCTTTAAATGTGGTTTATTTGCTTAATTCTGAGCAAATACAAATCAATAATGAACCTATTACAAAAATAGTTAGTTTTCTATGGTCAAAAAAAGAATTTAATAAGAACTTTGAAATAACAATTAATAAGAAAATTCCAATGAGTGCAGGACTTGGAAGTTCAAGTGCATCAGCTGGAATAATTGCTAAATATTTGATTGATAAATATTCAATTGAATTAACTGAAAAGGATTACTTAGAAATTGCACTTAGTATTGGGAGTGATATTCCATTCTTTATGAGTGGATACGAAATGGCAATGGTTAGTGATTATGGAAACAAAATTATTGAAGTTAATAAACCTAAACCAAATATTAAAATTCATCCAAATAAATTATCATCAAGCACACATGAAGCCTTTAGATTATTTGATGAATCAACTGATAATATCATCCATATGGACTATAAAGTATTACTTGATAAATTACCATCAATAAAAAATTGTATAATTATAAATAATCTAGAACAATATGTTCTTGAACAAAACAAACAACTAAAACAATTAAAGAAAGATGAATGAATACTCACAGGTAGTGGATCATTCTTTATTGAACTATAGGAGAACAAAATGAAAATTAGAACAAGATACGCACCAAGTCCAACTGGATACTTCCACATAGGTGGAGCAAGAACAGCTTTATATAACTACTTATATGCTAAAAATAACGGTGGAGATTTCATCGTTAGAATTGAAGATACTGATAGTGAAAGAAATGTTGAAAATGGTGTTGAATCACAATTAGATAATATTGCATGAATGGGAATTAGTCCAGATGAGTCGCCATTAAATCCAGGTAATTATGGACCATATAAACAAACTGAAAAATTAGATAGATATGAAGCATTAGCAAACCAACTATTACAAGAAGGAAAAGCTTACCAATGTTTTTGTTCAAAAGAACAATTAGATGCCGATAGAAAATTTGCAGAAGATAACCACTTAACTCCTAAGTATAATAGAAGATGTTTATCATTAACAGAAGATCAAATTAAGGCTAATTTGGAGAGTGGAATTTCACATACAATTAGACTTAAATTAGACGAAGAAAAAACATACTCTTGAAATGATATTGTTAGAGGTGAAATCTCAGTTCCAGGTAGCGCTTTAACTGATCCTGTAATTCTCAAATCAAATAAAATTGCAATGTATAATTTTGCTGTTGTAATTGATGACTATGATATGGACATTACACACATTTTACGTGGTGAAGAACACATCTCAAATACACCGTATCAAATCGCAATTAAAAATGCTCTTGGTTTTGATTCAAAAGAAATTAATTATGGACATTTATCAATCATCATTAATGATCAAGGTAAGAAACTTTCGAAGCGTGATTTAACATTAAAACAATTCATTAGTGATTATAATGAACTTGGCTATTTGCCAATTGCAGTTGATAACTTTTTAGCACTTCTTGGATGAGTTCCAAATGACAATGTAGAAGTTATGCAATTGTCTGATATGGTTAAGAAATTTAACTTAGCTAATGTTAATAAATCACCTGCAAAATTTGAAGTTACAAAAATGAATTGATTAGGAAATCAACACTTTAAATTAATGGAAGATAATAAGTTTATTGAGTTCGTAAAACCATTCATAAAATCTAAGAATGAAATCTATTTAAAAAATGTTAATGATGTAATTTTATTGATTAAACCTCAAATCTCTTTTGCGGCAGAAATTGATTCAATAATTAGTGATTTATTTGAATTCAATGGTTTAGATCAAACTACTATTGAAGAGATAGAAAAATCAAAAGAAAACTATTCTAAAATTAAACAAATTTTAATTGAAGAATTAACTACAAATTCATATGATTCAGTAGATGGATTTAAAGAACTTGTAAATTTAGTTAAAGATAAATCTGGATTAAAAGGTAAAGATTTATTTATGCCATTAAGAGTATTATGTACAACTAAAATGCATGGTCCTGAATTAGCAAAAATGTTGTTCCTTGTTGGTCAAGAAACAATCATTAAAAATATAAACGATATTAAAAATATTTAATTATCTATTTGTTTTATTTCATCAAGATAGTAGAGGTTCACTTCTGCTATCTTTTTGTTCTTCTAAATAGGCAACTAAATCATGAACATTATATAAACTAATAAATTCAATATTTTCTTTTTTAAAGTTTTCTTTTGAGAACTCAAAACCATATGTAAAGATTGAATAAATAATTACACTAGCAGCACCTTCTTTAATTAATTCTTTAGCTGCTTTAATTGAACTTTCTCCAGTTGTAATCATGTCTTCAATTAGTGCAACATGTTTACCATTAACATTAGCACCTTCAACCATGCTTTTAGTTCCGTGATCTTTAGCTTTTGATCTAACGTATGAACATGGTTTATTTAATTCATAAGCTAACATACTAGCTCATGGAATTCCAGCTGTAGCAGTACCAACAATAATATCTGCATTTCTAATTTTTTCTTCTTTAGAAAATTTAATAATTAATGTTTTAGTTAGCTCATTTAAATTTAAGATTCTTCTTAAGTCACAGTAAATAATTGATTTAATTCCTGAAGCAAAAGTTATCTCTTTGTTAGGATCAATATTTATTATGTTTTCTGATAATAATGTTTTGAATAATTTTGTAGTTTCCATTTTAGTTTCCTTTTCTTTTAAATATTAATTTTCCATTAATAAATGTCATATCGACAGATGCCTCAACAGCATAGTTATTGAATGGTGTTCAATTACATTTTGAAATGATGTTTATATCATTGATTATATGTTGGTTATTTTGATTTATTACAATTAAATCAGCATTGTATCCAATGTCTATTTTACCAATATTATTTTGCTTGATAATTCTAGCTGGATTAAGAGAATAAATTTCTTCTAAATAACTAAGTTCAATATCATTTTCTTTGAATATTTTGAATAGTATTTTTAGGGAAGTATCAACTCCACCAAAACCATACATTCCCATTGCCTTTTCTTCAAGGGTATGAGGTGCATGATCTGTTGCAATACACATTACTTTTTTATTAATTAATAAGTCTAAAATAAACTGTTGATCCTTTTCGCCTTTAAGTGAAGGTTTAACTTTATTTAATTTTTCATTTGAGAAATTATTAGTATTAAGTAATAAGTGATGAGGGGTAACTTCAAAAGTAATATTTTTATAACTCTTTTTAAGTTCAAGATAATTTATATATTCTCTCTCTGAACTTACATGACATACATGAATTCTTGCATCTTTATTTTTGATAATATTTGCAATTTCTAAAATGCTATCATCTTCAGCATGGAATAAATAAAGCGTATCAAGTTCAAAGATTCTTTGATCAATCTCTTTTAAATTAAAATTCATCTTACCAGTTGATTCATCTAGAAATATCTTTATCCCTATACAAGTTTTTAACATTTCTTGTACTTCTTCATATGTTGAAGAGGAGTTTAAACCTAAATATAGATTTGTATTTATAGTAGACTTTTTTCTTTCCTCGACCTTTAATAATAAGTTTTCAACATTAATTGTTGGTGGTACAGAGTTTGGCATATCACATATTGTAGTTATTCCATTTTCAATACATGCTTGGCTACCAGAAACATAATCTTCCTTGTAACTCTGCTTCATTCCACGCATATGTACATGAATATCAACCATCCCAGGCATAACCAATTGATTGTTTAAGTCAATAATATTTCAATCATCTGATAGTTCAATATTTGGTTTGATATCGATGATTTTTTCACCGAAAAGAATATCTACAACTTTATTTGAGCTTAACAAGCAATTCTTGAGTAGTGTAATCATTAATTATTTCCCTTTTTAACGATGCAATTATTATCAATATCATCAAATATTAGTTCTAATGCTTCAATTGGATTAGGAGCTTTATTAACTTCTCTCCCTATCACTAAGTAATCAACATTATTATTTAATGCTTGTGATGGGGCTAAAACTCTTTTTTGGTCGCCTAGAGAGGCATTTAAACGTATTCCTGGGCAAATTGTAATGATATGTGGATGAAGTTTTTTTATTTCAATTGATTCTAATGATGAACAAACGATTGCTTTTAAATTATTTGGGACAATTAATTCATTTACATAATATTTAATCGCTTCTTCAATAGTTAGATTATTTCCAAATGTTTTTGTGTATTCATTTTGATCAAAACTAGTTAAAACAGTAACTGCTGCAAAAATAAAATCATGGTCATATTCATTACATAATTTAGAGATTTCACAAAGTGCTTTTGTACCAATCGTTGCATGTACATTAAATATGAAGAATTTATTTTTTAAAGCTCACTTACAAGCTTGTAAAGTTGTGTTAGAAATATCATTAAATTTTAAATCTAAAAAGATTTTTTTATTTTTACTATTTAAGTAGTCAATGATTTCTTTTCCGAAGTTTAAATAAGATTCTAATCCAACTTTATAAATATCAATTCTCTCACCTAATAAATCAACTAAGTTTTTAGCTTCTGAAAATGTTTCTAAATCAAGAGCGATGATTACTTTTTTATGTAAATTATTTGTCATGTGCAATACCTATAATTTCTGAAATATTTTCAATGCTATTTTCAATGCAATATTGTTCTATTCCATTGATGATATTTTCAAGCGCTGATGGGTTAGTTAAAAGTAATGTTCCAATACCCACTAAACTAGCGCCTGCCATCATCATTTTAATGACATCTTCAGTAGAACTTACACCACCCATTCCAATGATTGGAATCTTAACAACTTGATATACTTGATAAACCATTCTTAAAGCGATTGGGAAGATTGCAGGACCACTAAGTCCACCAAATGTATTTCCTAATAATGGCTTCTTATTTTTAATATCAATTTGCATACCAAGAACAGTGTTGATTAAACTGATTGCATCAGCCCCACCTTTCTCAGCAGCCTTTGCTATTTCTTGGATATTTGTAACATTAGGAGTTAATTTAACAATTAATTTTTTCTTACCAATTAATGACTTAATTTTTTGTGTGATTTCATAAACAACATTATGGTCAGTTCCCATACTCATTCCACCACATTTAACGTTTGGACAACTTAGGTTTAATTCGATGAATTTAACTGAATCAAATTCAGCTAATTTAGCAGCTAAGATTTCATAATCTTCAAAAGTGCTTCCATTAATATTGATGATCATATTCGTTGAAATTTCTTTTAATAATATTGGGTAAGTTTCTGACAGGAAATAATCAATTCCTGGGTTTTCTAAACCAACACAATTTAATATGCCAGAAGGTGTTTCAGCGATCCTATTCCCATAGTTACCATCGCGTGGTTCATTAGTTAATCCTTTAAGTGTAATTCCTCCTAAAAGATTTTTATCAAAGAAGCTTTCAAATTCTAAACCAAAACCATAACATCCACTTAAACTAATAACTGGATTATTAAATGTACTTCCTAAAAATTTTAAGTTCATTTTACTATTCATAAAAAATCTCCTTAGCATCAAATACTGGACCATTTTTACAGATCTTTTTCATTCCAGAAATTGTTTTACAAGAACATCCCATACATGCACCAAAACCACAAGCCATACGTGCCTCTAATGAAACATATGTTTTGATGTTTAAATGCTTTGTTAAATCATGAACTGATTTCATCATAATATTAGGTCCGCAACAAAAAATATAAGAAGGTTTTACTTCTTCGATTATTTGCATTAAGTCATTGGTTACTAAACCCTGTTTACCTAAACTTCCATCATCTGTATATGTAATATTTTTGATGTTTAATTTTTCAAATTCAGGATAGAAACCAAGTTGTTCCTTATTTCTTGCTCCAGCAATAAAAGTAATCTTATTTTTTGAATCAAATCTCTTTGCATAAAAGTATAAGGGGAATAATCCAGCCCCACCGCCAATTAATAAAATATTTTCATTTTCAAGTTCTTCAAATGAATTTCCAAAAGGTCCTAAAATATCCAATTGTTCACCATTTTCTAACTTGGACATAAAATTAGTTCCACTACCAACTACAACATAAATAAAAGTGATAATATTTTCTTTTTCATCATAGTCATAAACTGCAATCGGTCTTTTTAAAATTGAATCTAATTTCTTAGTATCTAACATAAAAAAGTTTCCAGGTTTAATAACATCTTTATCATTAAGTTTTAATGAAATTTTATATGTGTTTAAAGAAACTAATTCATTAGAAATAATTGTGGTATTAAAGGTCTTCATTTTTAAAATTCATTTCCTCAATTATTGATGTTTTTTCACAGAAGAAACATTTTGCACTTGGTTTGTTTTCTTTTTCAGAAAGATCGAAAACTGTATAAATGCTTCTTTCATTATTTGTGATACATTTTGAGTTCCCACATTTTAAAATATTTTTTATTTTAGAAGGCATTTTACAAATGATTTTTTCTTTAACGCTTCCATCAACAATATAGTTAATTGTTGCACCTGGAGATAAGATTGAAATCTTATCAATTTCTTCTTGGTTTAAAGTTTTATTTTCAATTTTAATAATTCCTTTTTTATTATTTCTAGCACTTGGTAAATTGTAAGCAGCAGAAATCATTAAATCTTGGTTATCAGTATTTAGTATTGAAAAAATATTCATTGTTGATTTATTGGATATGTGATCAATCACAACTCCGTTATGGATACCATTTATTTTCATTAAGTTTTTCATATTTATCTCCCTATTTAATTAATCCTAAAGCATATGAAATCATCGCTTTTCTAACATGAACACCATTTTCTGCTTGTTCAAAATATTTTGCATGTGGAGTTTTATCAATTTCAACAGCAATTTCATTTACTCTTGGCAATGGATGTAAGATAATCATTTCCTTCTTTGCATTTTTAATTAATTTTTTATCTAAAACAAAATAGTTTTTTACTTTTTCATATTCATCAACTGAAGAGAATCTTTCTTTTTGTAATCTAGTCATATAAACTACATCAACTTGATCAATAATATCTTCTAAGTTTTTAAGTTCTGTATATTTTATTTTCTTTTTATCTAATTCATTTTTAATATCTGAAGACATACTTAAGAATGATGGCGATACAAAGAATAATTCAGCATCATAATGACTAAGTCCTAATGATAATGAGTGAGTTGTTCTACCATATTTTAAATCTCCAACAATTGCTACTTTTAATTTCTTAGAAGTATCAAAACTTTTTTTGATTGTATACAAATCTAATAATGTTTGACTTGGATGTTGGTTTGACCCATCCCCAGCATTAATAATTGGTACATTTGAGTTTAAACTACATCATTTTGCTGCACCATCGTTTGGATGTCTGATTACAATAAGTTCAGAATAACCGTTTAGCATTTTAATAGTATCTGCCAAAGTTTCTCCTTTGCTTATAGAAGTTCCACTTGTAGAACTAAAACCAATAACGTTACCACCCATTTGGTTGATAGCTGATTCGAATGATAATCTCGTTCTTGTTGAATCTTCAAAGAACACTGAAGAAATTACCTTCCCATTTAAAATGTTTTTGTGGTCGCCATTTTCAAACTCCCTAGCTATTTCTAATATTCTTTGAATTTCATCAAAAGTAATATCAGTCATTGTGATTAAATCTTTTTTCATTTGTCCCCCTAAAAATTAATTTTTTTATAAAAAAAAGACCTGATAGAAATCAAGTCTTAATTAAATAATAAAATAGTGAAAGCATCAGCAATTAATAAATTAATGCACTGTTTGATGTTAATTGACATGTTATTAGTTTGCCTATTCATCGATACCTCTCACTTATTATATATAAAAACACAATTTATATCAAAAAAATTTCTGGATTCAAATTTATATAAATTAAAGTTATGATTAAGTTAAATGTTTTCTTTATATATAGATAAACAAAGTGATTAATATTTAAGATGTGTTCTATAATATTTATATATGAATAAATTTATTAAAGATGCTATCTATAATGAGATAGAAATTCCAATTGATGATCAATACATTGTGGAATTATTAGATACAAGAGAATTTAAAAGACTAAGAAATATTTATCAACTTGGAGAATGTCATAATGTATTTTTTAGTGCAACACATAATCGATATAGCCACTCACTTGGTGTTTATCATAATGCAAAAAGGTTTTTATCTGGAATAAATGTAGAAATTCCAGAACAAGATTATAAATCGATTTTAGTTACAGCCTTATTGCATGATTTGGGGCATGGACCTAGAAGTCACTGTTTTGAGTTTTATACTAATGTAAATCATGAGGAGTTTACAAAGAAAATTATTTGTGATAGTTCAACTGAAGTTAATCAAGTTTTAAAGAAATATAATATCGATATTGAAGCTGTAATTTTGATTTTAACTAAACAACATCCAATTAAATTTTACTGACAAGTTATCTCATCTCAAATTGATGCTGATCGTTTAGATTATTTAGTTAGGGATAGCTACTTTGTTGGCGCGAATTATGGTCATATTGATGCTGGTGTGATTTTTAAATGATCAAGTGTAATCAATGATGAACTTGCGTTTGATATTAAGGCAATTGGTGCGATTGAAGATGTATTATTTTCAAGATGACAAATGTTCAAGCAAATCTACTGCAATAAGAAAGTTATGTGTTATGAACATCTACTTAAAAAGTCATTTGCTAGATTTAAAAAATTAGCTTCTTCATCACAAAATTTGAAAGATAAATATGGTTTGTATAGATTATTAGATGCTTATGTATTTGATAAAGAATGAGCATTAGATGATTTATTACAATTAGATGAGAACTCTTTAAGGTTGATTATCTTATCTTGAAACGAAGAAGAAGATTTCGAACTTAAAAATTTAACTGATTCATATTTGTATCATAATCAATATCAATGTAGTGATGCAAGTTTCATTGAAGCTAATCCAAATGTAGCTAAGGATTCTGAAAAAGTGGAATATGATGTTCTACTATACAAGGGTTCAGAACCAATTAACATAGTTGATGACAACCAGAAAGTTAGTGAAATATCATCTTATAGCATTTCATTTTTAAGTTACAACAAAGATAACAAGTGAACAAATAGATACTTTTTTCATAAAAAAAATAATTAATTTCCATTTTCTCCCATCATTTCTTAAAAGTTGCTATAATTAAGATGCTACACAATAATTAGGAGATTTAAATGAGAAGAAGGAATTATTATAGAGGAAGAGGAAACTCTTATAGAAGGAGAGGAAATGCATTCACTGATTTTTTTAGTTATTATAAAACTAGAATATTCTTAGTAGGTGGTGCTTTAGCCTTAACAGGTGCTGGTGTTGGTGTTGCAATCCCAATACTTTTATCAAACAGTAAAAATGGACCAGGAATTGGCAATGGAGACATTGATAATGGAGTTGGTAATAACGGCAACTCTAACATCATAATCAAAGATGATTATGATAAAAAACCAATTGAAGAAGTGACAGAAGTTCTTTATGATAAAGAAACTGCTACAATTGATAAAGAAATGTTAGAAACATATGTAGATACAAGTATTTTCCCGGAAGATGCTATTTTAAAATATACTTCAGTTAGTCAAATTTCAAAAACACAATCTAGAATGTCATTTAGTGCAAGTAAATACTATGATGAAAATGGTGAAATTGTTGATACACCATCTGAATTTTATTTTCCATTAGAAATTGAATCTACTGAGAAAACTGTAATTTCAGGTAATGCTGAAATGCAATATAAAAGAAATTTAAGTATTGAAGAACTAGAAATTTTACTATACAAAGGCAATGACTTGACATGAAAAGTAGATGTTAATGATCCAGAAGTTCAAAAATTATTATATATAGAAAATCTCCCTGAAGATGCAAATGTGACATTTGAAAAAATTGATGCAGATGCGAAAAGAAACTATTTCATAGTGAGCATTAGAACAAATAAATACTTTGATGAAGAGATGGGTTTAGTTTCAAAATCTAAACTATTCGAAGAAATATACATTTATCATGAAGATATTTTTAAAACAAGTTTTGCGAATAATGAATATGAAATCAATGGATTAACTGAATCATATTTATCGAAAACTAAAGAACTTAATATCCCGAGACAAATTGATGGTTTTGATGTTACAAAAATTGGAAATAGAGCATTTTCAGATTATAGATTTATTAGAAATATAACATTCCCATCTGATACTTTAAAACATATTGGTGATTTTGCTTTTGCTGATACTAGAAGTTTACAAATATCTGGTACTTTGTCACTACCATCATCATTAATGACAATTGGTAATTATGCATTTGCTGGAGCAAGTAATATTGGATCAATCAGTGTTGAAAGTCCTAAATATGGTGATCAATGATGATTAGGATATTCTAGCGATATGTGAGAAAGAATTATCTATAGAGATGGTACTATTGATTCAGGGCAAAATGAAACGATATTTGATATAAAAGCAGAAAATGATGGATACACTATTACGGGTATAAAATATAGTGAGATGGTTGACGATAATAATTATTATGGTGATATTATAATTCCTGATGAAATTAACGGCATTAAAGTTAAAGCCATTGCTCCATTTGCATTTAGAAATAGTTGACCTTCAAGTGTTTTATGAATCCACGGTAAAGTAGTAATTGGTAATAATGTTGAAGTAGTTGGCCAATCTGCCTTTGAAGGTCAAGGTGAAGTTACAGAATTGACCATTGGAAATAGAGTGGAAAGTATTGAAAAAAATGCTTTCTCAGATCTTAGTAAAATAACAAGTGTGGAAATTCCAGACTCTGTATTAGTAATTGGAGAAAGTGCTTTTTCATCAAATCGTGAACTTACAGAAGTTAAGTTTGGCAATGACCCTGAATTATACGAAATCCGATCTAGCGCATTTTCTCAAAATAAAAAACTAAAAAGTTTTACAATTACTAAAAGAGTAACTAAAATTTTAGGTGGAGCTTTTGGATATTGTGATGAACTAACTCAAATTAATTGAGAAAATGAATCAGAACTTAAATTAAATGGTTTTACTTTTAAGGGTAGTAAAAAATTAGGATTAGATAATCCTGATCATACAATTGTAGTACCATCAAATGTATCATTTGTATATGGAGATGTATTCTATGATGTTGGTGACCCATATGGTGATGGTTCAGTATTAATTACGGTTAGTGTTAGTGAAAAATTATTTAATGAACAAGAAAAATGAAACCAAAATTTTAAAGGTATCATTAAAAAACATTAATAATATTTTTAAAATTACTTTATAGTAATTATCTAACTAAATTATATTTTAAAAATAAACTATTCAAGTTCTTATGAATTTGGGTAGTTTTTTATTTTATTGCACCTAGATATAATGGTAAATATGTTATGCGATAATAAAATTACTTAATGAAATATAAGTAAAAAGGAAAGTTCTTTTTAAAGCCTGTAGAATACTGGTAAATAAATTAACATTCTTTCATATGATGAATTTGCAATCTTATTTTATTAAATCTATATTTTATATTTATAATATTACATATGAGTCCCTTATAAGGATTTCAAAGGAGTATAAATGAAAAGAAGATTTAATGGAAGAATCGCAAGAAATATAATAGATTATTGTTTTTATAACAAAGTTAAAGTATTGGCTATGGGCGGAATAGCTTTATTAGCAACAAGTGCTGTTGCCATCACTGTGCCCGTTGTACTTATGACGCAAAAATCTGAAGATACATTGACACCATCATTTGGAAATATTGTTGATGTTAAAGAAGATTATGTAGTTCAACCAATGACTAAAGTTACAGAAAAATTATATAATTCTTCGACACTTGAAATGAATAGAGAAGAACTTGATAAGATTATTGACACAAGTATATTTCCCGAAGACGCAAAATTACTTTATACTTCTGGGAATTTAATCTCATCAACAAAAGGTAAAATTTCATTTATTGCAGATAAATATAATATGGGACCTTCAAGAAATATTCAAGAACCAGCAGAATTTTACTTTGTAATTGATGTTGAACCAACTTTAGAAACTATAATTACTGGTAATGCAAATGCGAACCATAGACTTAACTATACAAAGGATTCACTTGAAGTTGCATTAACAGGTGTTAACTCGCAAACTGGAGAAATTAACACTCCAACGGCAAATGACATTCTTTCAGTGCACAACATTCCAGCGGGTGCAACATTAACGCTGAATAATATTGATGATGAAACTCATAAAAATTATTTTAAACTTGAAGTTCAAACAAATAAATACATTAATGAAGAAGGAATTACAATACCACGTATCAAAAAATTCGAAGATATTAGAGTTTACCACCTTGATTTTTATAAAACAGAGTTCACATCAAATGGCGAGTATTCAGTAAAAGGTTTCGCGCCAGGTTATGGTAGGGAAACAATAAAGGACTATATATTCCCGGCAAAAATCAATAATGTTATAATTTCTGAAATTGCTGATAGAGCTTTTGAAAATACAACTGTTCTTGGTAAAATTTCATTTTCACAAAATACGGAATTAAAAAGAATTGGATCAAGAGCATTTGCAAATTGCACAACTTACCAAACTGTGGTAACAATCCCATCAACAGTTCAATCAATTGGCGCTTATGCTTTTGAAAATATGAACAATGTTCAAACTATTGATGTTAAAGATACAAGCTATGGCGATGAATGATGAAAAGGTTTTTCAGCTGATGGTTGAGAAAAAATTAATTATAGAAGTGGCGAAGTTGATGGTGGAGGAGAAAATAATACAATTTTCAAAATTACAGGAAACGCAGAAGTTGGTTTAACTATTACTGGATTTAAAGATAGCATGCCAAGTGAAATTTATGATAATGTAGTAATCCCTGATTCTATTGCTGGTATCCCAGTTGTTGCAATTGCAGATGGTGCATTTCATTACAAAGACGACCCAACTAAAATGCCTCATATAAAAGGTGAAGTATATATTGGAAACAATGTTAAAACTATTGGTGCATATGCATTTAGATCTCAGGATCTTTCAAGTGTTAAACTTGGTAATAGTTTAGAAATAATTGAAGAAAACGCATTCACTGATAATAACGAAATGGTCGGTGGTCTTATTATCCCATCAACAGTGAGAATAATAGGTGATGATGCTTTTTCTTTTTCAACTTTTACAGCTCTTGACTTAAGTTCTGCAACTCAACTAACAGAAATTGGGAATTCTGCATTTCAAAGAACAGGTATGACTGGTAGAATCACTATACCTGGTAATTTAAAGGTAATAGGCCAAAGTGCATTTTCATCAAATGATTATTTAACAGGTATTGATTTTTCAAGAAGCACTCTTGAAGAAATACAATATGGTGCCTTTAGCTCTTGTAAAAACCTTGGAAAAGGTTATGAGAATGATACAATTCGATTACCAGAAACAGTGACTAATTTATGATCAAATATTTTCGCTAACTCAGGTTATGTTGAAAATGATGTAAATATCCTTAAGATTAGAGCAAGTGAAGAACAACTTAAGTCAAAAGAAACATGAGGCAATAAATTTACTGGAACAATATTAGGCTATTAATTTAGATCAATACACAATATCTAACTCACCAAGGGGTGGATATTTTTTAAATGTTAAATATGTTCATGGAAGTGAGCTATCATCATTGAGTTAATTGATATTAAAAGGATTATATTATGACTTATAATGCTTGTAATTTATATTAGTAAACGTTAATTGCGGCTATTATTTAAATATTTTCTAATGATTTATTTTTATTATTGAACATTAAACTTATGAATTATAAATATTTATATAACTAATCACTAAAAATTTCATTGTATAATATATTTATGTTTCATTAGTATGGTGAAACATTTTTTGGAAATATTAAAAAGCACAGCATTATATTTAAGTATGTTATATGCTCGGTGAATAATTTAGTGTTAAATTCAAAAATGAAACCACAATTAATAAGGAGATTGTATGAAGGATAAAGAATTAGAAAATAAAGGGATAAATAATGGGGAAGTTGCTTCTCCGACAGAAGAGTTAAAACCTAAAAAGAAAAAAGTAAGTACATGAAAAATTGTTACAGGTGCAATTATTTTATCGTTATTTATTACAGGTATGACAACTAACTTATACTACTTAGTGAATAAGAAAGAAGTTGATACTCCAGTTTTAAAAACAACAAATGTTACTCAAAAGATGGAAATCTTTAAAGGTAACTTAGAAGAACTTAAAACTGAATTTGATTATACTGATGCTGATAGTGAAATTTCAAAGGAAAATATAGAAAAATATTTTAACTTAAAAGATATTCATGAAGAAACTACATTTAAATTCAGTAAATTCGAAATGAAAGTTGTTAGTGGTAAAACATTTGCTGAATTAACTTTAACACTTTCAAAAGTTTGAATTGATGACAAGATGGATGAAAAAGGTAAAAGTTTTGATTTTAGTCTAGAACTTATTATGAAAAACACTGAAATCCATCCACAACAAGAAATTTTTACTGAAAGTTGCGAAAAAATTAAAAAAGAAATTGGACTAATTGATGGAACTGAAGTTTTTAACAAAAATGAACTTGTAAATTACTTTGATTTTATTGACGATGTTGAAACATCAACTTATCAAATAACTAAATTCGAAGTTAAACCACTTTCAACTAGAGGTGTTAGAGAACTAATAGTTGAAATAACCCCTTCAAAAACATATGTGAATAACGTTGAAACGGAAAATTCACAAGTATTTACTGTACCAATGAAAACTACTGAAGCCGATGTAGATACGTTAATTGAATCAGATGAGACTTTTATATATGGCGGAAGTAAAGAAGAATTTATTACAAATGTTCTAAAAGGTAGTTTTGATACTGAGTTAGATTTAGGGGAAGTAGAAACTTTTTCTAAAGTAATAAATCATGCTACTGGTGCAAAATATCAAGTTCAGAGCATTGATTTTGAAGAAGAACGAAATGCAAAACAGGGAAACACAACAAAATGCAAAGTTAAAGCAACAATTAAACCAACTAAAATATATGATAAAGATGTAATTATTGAAAATGAAGAGGAAACTTTTGAAGTTAAATTTTCAACTACAGAAGAGTCAAGAGAAACTGAAATTACTCTAACAAATGAAGAATATAGTGGCACCTTAGATGACTTAAAATTAGAATTAGGATATACATCTCCTGAACAAAATATAGATGTGGCTAACCTTGAGAAGATATTTACCATTAAAAATGGAGCGAAAGATGCTAAATATTATATCAACTCAATTGAGTTTGAATCAAGTGGAACTAAAGATATAGAGTCAAGTGTTGAAATTTCAATAATGTGTGATAAATGATATGTAAATGATGAAATTGTTGATGAAGAAAAAACAAAACCATTCACTATTAAAACGATGGAAAAAGGTCCACAATTTGTAATTGAAGATGGTACGATTTTGATTGATCCTACATGAAAAGAATCATCTTCATTTAATGTTTGAGATGGTAAATTAGAGATACCTCTAACTATTGATGGACAAGATGTAACTAAAATAGGTGATGATTTTTCAAATGGAATTTCTGACAAACTTTTAGAAGTTTCATTTGAAAACACTGATAATAAAATTACTGAAATTGGAAATTCTGCCTTTAAAGACTGTCAATCCCTTACTAGTGACATACAATTTGAGAAATTAACTAAAATAGGATCTTCAGCTTTTGAAGGATGTTCTGCTCTTAAAGGTAACATCACTCTTTCTGATGGAGCTGAAATCGGTAAAAGTGCATTTAAAAATTCAGGATTTGATGGAGAACTTACTCTTCCAAGCGATATCACAGCAATCCCTGATAATGCTTTTGAAAATGCAAAAATTTCATCACTTAATTTGGATTTAGAACAGTTAACATCTATAGGTGTTTCATCATTTGCAGAGTGTGAAAATTTAGGAATAAATGAATGAGACATTTCAAATGTTGAAACAATTGGAGATTCTGCATTTGCTGGATCGACAAAAATACAAAAACTTGTTGTGAGTGAGGAACACTTCGATGAAAAGAATGCTACTTCCGGGTGAGCTAACGGTTTTTGAAATGGACTTGAAACTGATCAATCCAATGTGATTAATATCAAAGATAGAAACCCTATTGTTCAAGGGATGTTTACAATTGCAGTTGATGGAACTCTTTCAATAAGAGATACATCTTTGTGAGATTATGAAAATTGATCAGGAGAATTAGTTATTCCTAGTGCTATTGATGGAAGAAAAGTTCAAGAATTGATATCATATAATACTTCAGAAACACCATTTTCTGATGGAATAAAAGAAAAAATTATCTCTATTGAAATTCTAGCTGAAATAAAAATAATCCCGATGTATGCCTTTAGTTCATGTAAGCAACTTTCAAGTATTAAACTTCCAAATACTATTACCGAGATAGAGGGACAAGCATTTGCAGGATGTTCAAACACTATAAGTGAATTAACATTACCTGAAAAATTAGAAAAAATTGGCAACACTGCATTTCATGATTCTGGTCTAACGTCAATTAAATCATTTCCGGAAACATTAAAAACTATAGAATATGGCGCTTTCATGGGTTGTACAAAACTTAGCGGCACCCTTGATATAACTAATGTTACAAACGTTAAAAGATGTGCATTTGCAACTTGTAGAAATACATTAACACTTAAAATCACTGAAAGCCAAAGAAATAGTGCTGATAAAGAAGATTTAAATTCTTGATATTGAGGTTGTAGCGCAATTTTAGAATAAGGTAGTATAAATGTTTTCACTTTCACTAAGTCTAACCATGAACCCAGGCTTAGTGAAATAATTCAATAATTTGGAAAATTATTGAATTAATACCTTACAAATTATAGAACCTTATTAAAATAGATATGGACTAATTAAATGACGCTTTATATAAGTTGTTTATTAATTAGTCCGTATTTATTTTTTATATCCTTAAATTAAAATTCATAGACCATCATTATGTGATTTTATACTTTAAAATAAGGAGAACTATAATAACAAAAATTTATACTGGAGAATATTTCTTTATATTTTGGCTTAGTCACAGATGTTGCAATAATTGCATTATTTTTGATAGCATTAATAATAATTGTTTATATTACATTTTTTCTTTACATGTGAAGATAGTTAAAAAAGTGACTAATGGGATTTATAATTCTTTTAAAAATAATATACGTGGTGCTAAAAAATATCATTTAAATCACAAAATACTTTTTAAGTAGTTCATTTGTTCTACCCAGATTTATTATTGATGACTTAAATGTAAAGAACATGTATGATATTTTCAATCTAATGCAAAATTAACAATCAAGCAATAACATTGATATCATTTAATGATATTGAAAAAATATAAAATATCATTGATATGAACATTTTAAGACATTGTTTCAATCTAGAACAAAAATATTTTGGACAATGACTCAATAAATTAATAAATAACTCTTAGAGTTATTTTTTTTGTATCATTTCTATTATTTCTGTTATTGCATTGTATGGATTAAAGACTGGTATTGCAGTGCTGCTTATTTTAAGGAATAATAACAGGGATAACTAGATTTTAATGATGATGCAATTAAAAGTTGCATCATGAAGAAGTTATTGAAAATATAGAGGAAATCATGCATTTATATAATTCGTATACGATAATAGAATACTAATAATCAATAATGTCTCAAGAGTTATTTACCACTGCATATTCTGTTTTAGAGATTGGGGATAGTGCTTTTGTAGAAATGACAGCTAGTCAAATTAATACAAAAGATAGAAAGCATGCAAATAGTTGGTGAAAGTATTATTCAAACAATGGTGCAAATAAAATAATCTATAGAGATAGTTCTAACTGATAAAAGTGTTAAAGAGTTAGATTTAAACAATAATTTAATTAGAAATGTTAATAGTGACCATTGCAGGTTATATATAGCAATACAAGTGTTATTTTATTGCATATTCAAAGACATAAATATATAATAACTAAATGGATAAATTTAAAATAAAACAACAAGATAATAATATGAGACTAAATGAGTTTCTATTAGATGAATATGAAGACTGAAAAAAATCAGATGTTAACAAACTGCTTAAGAAAGGATTAATTAAGGTTAATGATAAAAAGAAAGACTTTAATTACCGTTTAAGAAGTGGTGATATTTTAGTGATCTATGAAGAAGGTGAAGAACAAATAGTTTCTAACCCTAAACCAGTTGATCTTTGATTTTTAGACTACCCTCATTATTTAGACATCATGTTTGAAGATGATAACTTTATTGTTGTAAATAAATCAATCGGATTAATGTCTCACCCTTCAAAAGAAATTGGTGATTCAGTTCAAACCAGATTACTTCATCATTTATATAACAAAAAACAATATGACCCATATAACCAAGAAGGCTTTGTCCCATCAATTTGTCATCGTCTAGATAGAAATACAAGTGGTCTATTAATTTGTGCTAAAAATAAACAATCATTAACTTTAATAAATAAAGCAATGTCTAATCATGAAGTAGTTAAAAACTACCGTTGTTTAGTGTATGGAAAAATGCCAAAAGAAGCTGACATTTTAAGTGCTTATCATTTTAGAAATAGTATTGATAAATATGTTCATATTTCTACGAAACCAATTGATAAATACGTAAATATTATCACTGAATACAAAGTGCTTTGAAATGATGAAAAATATTCATTATTAGATATCAATTTAATAACTGGTAGGACACATCAAATTAGAGCTCACATGAACTTCATTGGAAGACCTATTGTTGGTGAGAAAAAATATACTAACCCAAATATTAAAAGAGAAAGAGCTATTCCAACACAAGCATTAGTTTGTAATAAGTTAACTTTTAATATTAAAGAAAATAGTCCGATTGCTTACTTGAATAAGAAATCATTCGTTGTTAAAGATATTTGATTTGAATATGAATTAAATAAACCAAGTAATATATAGTTCTAATTATCTAGAACAAACACCACCTGCACAATTTGAAAATTGAGGGGAAGTACCTTCAGCATTTGCTGCGACAGCATCTATTTGAATCAGTGCATGTTTTAAAATACTTGAAACTTCAATAAATCTAATTGCTGGAATTGTATTTGTGAAATGTTCTTTGATAATCTTTGAGACTACTTCAATATCTTTTATATTTTGCAAGAAGACATTAAGTTTCACAATATCATCCATTTTATGATTTATATTTTCTAAAATAGTTCCAATGTGTTTCATGCAAGTTTTTGTTTGTAAAGTAATATCACCTTCAATTAATTTTTTAGTAATTGGATCAATAGGTAATTGAGAAGAAATATTGTTATAGTGCGAGAAAGCTACAGTTTGAGAGCTACAACATGCTAATGGAGCATTTGGAGTGTTGTGGTGCTTAATAACTATCCCATGACGGTCTTCTATAACTTGCGGAGGAGTTCCATCACCATGAGAAACAACACAATCAACTTGTACAAGTGCATTTTGATTAATATCTTCCACTTGAATGATTGATAACGCTGGTAAATAGTTAACAGCTCTTGCGATTGCAGAATCTGGAAAGAATGTTTTATACGTTTGTTTAATATGATCTGTTAATGCTAAATCTTTTGTATAGATATTAACTTTTACAATATCATCTAATGGAACTTCCATATTTTCTAATATTCTTTTTATATTAGTTAAACATTGAGATAATTGTTGTTGAATATCACCACCAATAATTTTTTTAGTAATTGGATCGATAGGATATTGCATAGTTACATTATTATAATGTGAGAATGCAACACTTTGAGAACTACTACAACTTAATGGTGCTTTTTCAGTGTTATTGATAACTTTAATTAAATCACCAGCTTGTGGGGCATTTGGGATTGTTCCCTCTCCGCAAGTAATAACAGCTTCAATTTGTACTGATGCACCCATTGGAATATCTTTTACTATGACATTGCTTATTGTTGGAACATATGTTGTGAAAAATGATTTTAACATTACTAATACAATTTCAGAATCAATTAAATTTTTTGTAAAAATAGTTAATCTTACAACATCATCCATTTTATGGTTGATTCCCTCTATAATAGTTTTGATATTATTAAATGTTTGTATAGTTTGTTCTTCAATACCACCATCTACTAATTTGCTAGTTGATGGATCGATAGGTAATTGTGCAGATAAATGATTATAGTGTGAGAATGCCACAGTGTGTGAGAAACCCCCTACAGTCATTGGAACACCTTTAATGTTCCTTGCTAAAACTTCATTGAATTTACTCATGGTATACTTCCTTTTGGCCCAATTAGGTACCACCTTTGATTATACAACTCTAATTTGATAATGTATGAAATAGCTTTGACTATAAATCAAAGTTATTTTTTGAACTATTGAAGAAAGTTTGAATAATCTTTCTGGCTTCAGAGATTTTATTAACTGTCATATATTGTAGATAATAGAATAATCTTCCACTTGATTGGTAACTTTCTTCTGTGAATAACTTATTTAAAGTAACTAAACTTTTAGTAACTATAACAACATTAAAATCATATTGTGCCATTAAGTTTTTAAGTTCGTTACAATTATAGTTAATTGCTATCTCTCTTGACTTGAAGTTTTCTTGACGTCTAATATATTTTTTCTTATTATCAGAGTCTGTAATTTCAAAACTTATATTCAATTGATATACTAATTCATTTAAGTTGACATCATCTTCAAATAGATTAACTTCTGTAACTTCTGATTTATCAAGAATTACTTTAAAATTTTGATCTATATTAGGAAGCGCACATTCGTCTCAATTTGAGTACCATTTGGATTGTACTAATACAGGTCTGAATAATTCATGTTCTACTAATTCATTCAACTTCTCAGAGTTTTTTATTTTCTTGATTTCATCATAAATCTCTTTTAAACATAATGCATCATATAGTGGGTTATTTTCTTGGTCTTCATCTGTTTTAAGGTTGAAGATATTTCTTATAGATTTTAGTGAAATATATCTATATAGATATTCAGAATCTGAACCTAGTTTTGAAATGATATCTAGATAGTTGGTTACATGTATTCTATGACCTATCTTAAGTCTTCTATTAACGTTGTCTAGTAAGTCTTGCATAGAACTTCCAAAGCTATATACTTTGTTGTTATTAATGAATGACCTTAGTTGATTGTATGCATCAATTTCAAGAGTTTCAATATCTGCATAGTACTCTCTATCTACTTTCAATAAATTCTTAGAAGAGTTACTAATTTTATATCTTCTACATTGAAGGAAGAATTCATCAACTTTTTCATTATTTTTATATTTGATTGCGCCAATCTCTAACATGTATTGACCTTGTCAATCTTGATCAAATTCAATATCTAAAAATATTTCAACATTATTTTCCATAGCATCTCCAAGTTATAACAGTCGATTATAAATTTATTTATAAAAGTACTTATGATTATCATAACACATAAAATATAAAACAATTTCTATGCAATTATTTTTCACTTTAAAAATATTTGTATATAATGAAATATACGGGGTCGTATAGAAAGTTAGGTAATCTATGAAAGATAAAAAAATACTTACAACTCAGAATGGTAGTCCAATTCATGACAACCAAAATTCAAAATCAACTAGGGATGGTCAAATCCTATTAGAAGATTTTCAATTAATAGAAAAACTTGCACACTTTGCAAGAGAAAGAATTCCAGAAAGAGTAGTACATGCTGTTGGAGCTGCTGCATTTGGAACATTTAAATTAACTAATCCAAATTTATCGCAATATACAAAGGCTAAATTATTTACTGAAATGAATAAAGAAACGGAAGTGTTCTTAAGGTTTAGTACAGTTGCTGGATCAAAAGGTTCAGCTGATACTGTTAGAGATGTTCGTGGATTTGCACTTAGATTTTTTACTGAAGAAGGGAACTATGATATTGTTGGAAACAATACACCAGTATTCTTCATTAGAGACGCTAAAAAATTCCCAGACTTCATCCATACTCAAAAACCAGATCCAATTACAAACTTACCACAAGTTGATGCTCAATGAGATTTTTGAACATCACATCCAGAAGCATTCCATCAAGTGTTAATTCTATTCTCTAACCGTGGAACTCCATATGGTTATAGATTTATGAATGGTTTTGGTTCTCATACATTCTCATGAATAAATAATAAAGATGAAAAAGTATTTGTTAAATATCATTTCATAACAAAACAAGGAATCAAAAATATGAGTGCTTCAGATGCAACAACTGTGGCTGGAATTGACCCTCAATTTTCTCAAAGAGATTTAGTTGACTCAATTGAAAAAGGTGATTGCCCAACTTGAACTGTTAAAGTACAAATCATGACTGAAGAACAATCAAGAAATTATAAATTTAATCCATTCGATGTAACTAAAGTTTGATACCATGCAGACTTCCCATTAATTGAAGTTGGTGAGTTTACATTGAATAAAAATGTTGGTAATTTCTTTGCTCAAACAGAACAAGCAACATTCACTCCAGCTAACATAGTTCCAGGGATTGGATTCTCACCTGATAAATTACTACAAGGTAGATTATTCTCATATGGTGATGCACATAGATACAGAGTTGGTACTAACCATAATCAATTACCCATTAATCAACCGAAATGTCCAATGCATAGTTATGATAGAGATGGTGCAATGGCAACAAACCAAAACACGTTAAAAGCTACATATGAACCTAATACTGTTGATAATTATGGAATTGATAAGCATGAAATTAATGAAGCTAAATTAAATAATGATTGAATTGGATATTTTGATCAAGATGAAGATTACTATACTCAACCAGCTGCATTCATTAATGTCCTTAGAAAACAAGAAAATGAATATGAAAGCTTAGTTAATAATATATCTAATAATCTTAAAAATATTTCAAAACCATTATTAGAAAAAGTTCTAGAACATTTCAAAAAAATAGATTCTAAATTTGCTGAAGATATTAAAGTTAAAACTAAATAATTAATCGAAAAGTAACACATTTATTTGTGTTATTTTTTAATGTAAAATTTATCCACTAATATGCAAATTTGTAATTTAAAATAAAAAGAACTATAATAATCAAAAGAGGGATTTATGTTAGAGAGTGTTTCTTTATATTTTGGTTTAGTCACTGATGTAATAGCTATCACATCATTTTCGATAGCATTAATAATGATTATTTTATATTGTATATCTCTTTATGTGAAGGGGCAAGTTAAGAAGCAGTTAATGAGTTTTATTAACTCTTTTGAAGTTAATATACATGGTGCAAAAAAACAGATATCATTTAACTCCCAAAAAAATATGGATGAATTACAAAATAAATTCTTTAGATTGGTACATTCCTTCTATCCTGATCTATTATTGATAACTCAAACTCAAAGAAAACATACAAAAATTTCTATTAATGAAATTGAGGATTTAACAGCGAGCAAAGCTTTTTTTAAAATCATAAAACAATACAGAAGTATTGAAGAATTTAAAAAAGAAATAAATCTTAATTGAATCAATAAACAAAAAATAATAAATGATAAAGTGATCCAAAAACTTGGTGATGCAATAACAACCTTTGATAAGCAATTTAAACTAAGTTCTAGTCTGCATTATATAACTGATTTCTCTACTTATTTTAAATGAGAAATTAAAGTTGAAGATAGCGAAAATAAATACATGTATTCCATCTTTTTAGATAACTCATTAAATGTTATCGAAAATATAAATGATAATGAAACTATGACTAATAATTTTATGAAAATTTTAAAGGCTAAATAAGTTGCTTAACTTCTTTAGTTTTTTTAAACATATCTCCAACATAGAATAAGAAATCTTCTTTTCTGAAAATTCTTACAAATAACAAACTAACAAAGAAGTTTACAATTGCAATACCTGCACATATTCCAGCAATTCCAGCAATTCCAATATCATCTACTAAGTGATTAACATTTTCTTGTAAAAGAATGTAAATGGGTAACATAATCACAATTGAAACAATAATTCAAATTGAAGCTAATAAACTTGATTTAGTTATATTTACACATTCATCACATGAAACTAATTTTAAGATACGAGAACGTAAGTAGAAATAGATTAAACTATTAGCAACAATTGCTGATCCAATGATTGCAATAAATATTGAGTTCATCAATATCTCGCCTTCTAAAGTCATTAGAAGTGCAGAAGTTGTACATGCCAATAAAACTGTAGTAGTAATTGACTTAATTAAAGACACTCTAAATAATAATTTAAACTCTTTGAAGATTGGCAGGAGGTGTTTGTACATATCTCCTAAAGATTCAATTAAAATTGGAATCCATAAAAGTCCTAATAAATAGAAATTCATATTATTACTTATAGATTCTGAGCTAGTGTCATGAAGATATACTGATTGAGCAAAACCACTAATGAACATATATGTACTCGCTGTAAAAATCATCATAAATAGAGTTAATACTTGATACCTATGGAACATATGTTTATTGATTGTGTTCTTATTATATGTTGTATGTTCAGCAATTGAAGGGATTGCAGCATCAACGATTGAATGGACTATTTCTCTACCACTTACTAATAACATTAAATAAGTAGAGTAAATTGCAGAAGGTATAAAGTTAGAAACACCACCACCAGAGCCGTGACCATCTCCACCATGTCTTAACCCTATATCTGAGTTAAACGTGTCTATGGAATGGTTTTCAGCGCCCTCAATAGGATGTAACATAGCATAGATCATAAATAAGATTGCAATTATATCAGAACCAAACTGATTTAAGTATTGACTTCCAACTGCTCTGATTGTATCTTTTTGAATTCAATATGAATCTGGTTTAACTCTTTTGTATCAAGAGAATAACTTTTTACGGTAATAATATAAACACCCTAAAACAAAAATCATCTTTGAACCAAGGATGCAAAAGATAATAACGTTCATCATAATAAATGAAAGTTCTATAGTGCCATTAATTACAAGCCCAAATATTGTAAATATAATTGCATTTAAAATAATAGTGAAACCAATGCTAAATAAATTTGCAATATATGATTTTTTAGCAATAAATAATAAGAAAACACTTATTGGCAATATGAAATAAGAAGTAAACAATTCAACTACATTTGAAAGTACAAATAAAGTTGATTCATATCACTGAATTTCACTTCCACCACCACTAACTTGAATTACACCATTTCCAGAAATAATAAACGGAAATGAGAAAGCGATTATTAATGTAAGAATTAAGTAAAATCCACCAAAAGAATAATATTGAGGTCTCAGGTTTGAAATTTCTTTATTAGCTCTAGCATAATCCTTTAAATGAACGCTATTATAAAGATTCGCAGTACCCACGGAGCTAAGGCCGCTATGGCCTGTTGCGATGTAAGGTAATATCCCCACAACAATAGTTAAAAGACCTAATGAATCAATCCCGAATGCTTGAGTTGTTAATGCTGTTCTTACAAGGTTGAAAATAATCATCAATAACGCAAGTGAAATACCAACTATAGCATTAATCATAGTTTTTTTGGGCATTTGTTTTGATGTATTTAAGAGTTGGCTTTGCATAATAAATTATTCTACCATAAAGGAGTACCTATTTTGATTAATTTATAATATATAATATATTAAAACTATTATGGAGAATTTATGAACATTGCAATAATCTTAGCTGGTGGTTTTGGAACTAGAATAAAATCTGAAATTCCGAAACAATTTATAGAGATAAAAAACAAACCGATTATTGTATATACAATTGAAACATTTTTAAGTTCTAACCAAATAGATAAAGTAATAATCACTTGTAACTCAAGCTGAATTACTCACTTAAAAAACATTCTCGATAAATTCAATTTAAGTGAACGAATTGAAATTTGTGAAGGCGGAGAAAATAGAAATAAATCAATTTTAAATGCAATCGAATTTTGCGAAGGAAATAACCTAAATTCAAAAGAAAATATTTTGATTACTCATGATGCAGCAAGAATGTTTATAACTAAAGAAATAATTGAAAAAAATATTGAAATATGTAACCAAATAGATTCAGTAAATACCGTGATTCCAATGTACGATTCTGTGCTATGTTCCGATGATAAAAAATACTATTCATCAACTGTTGATAGAGAGAAGATTTTTATTGTGCAAACGCCTCAAACTTTTAACTATAAAATACTTAGTGAATCATATAAAAATGCAAGTGAAGAATTATTAAATAATTGTACTGATGCATGTTCATTGGTTAATCATTTTAATCATCCAATTAAACTTATTTTAGGTGATAGAAAAAATATCAAGATCACAGATAATTATGACCTTGATATTGCTGAGTTTTTATTAACTAAAAAATACTAATTTTTTTCTTTAATATCTTTTAATAAATTTGCTGTAAATTCTTCAATTGAAAGAGTGTTAGAATCTTCGAAACCATATTTTCTAAATGCAACATTATTGTTTTTTAATTCTTCATCTCCAATGATGATTTGATAAGGGATTTTTCCAATTTGAGCATCTCTAATTTTCTTAGACATTCTTTCATCTCTATTGTCAATTTCACATCTAATCATATTGTGTCTTAATTTAGATTTTAGTTCTTCACAATAAGCGCCATGAATATCATAATTTACAGGGATGATTAATGCTTGCATTGGTGATAATCATAATGGTAGAGCACCTTTAGTTTGTTCAAGCATAATTGAAAGTAATCTTTCATAAGTTCCGATGATTCCTAAGTGAACCATAATCGTTCTTTTTTGATCACCTTCTGATGACTTATAAGTTAAATCAAATTTCTCTGGTAACAAGAAGTCTAATTGAATAGTTGAGATAGTAATAATTCTATTTAAAACTGTCTTAACTTGGAAGTCAATTTTAGGACCATAGAATGCGGCTTCTCCAACTTTTTCAACAAAAGGAATATTATGTTTAACTAACATATTTCTTAATGAATCTTCAGCCATTTTTCACATACCATCATCTTCATGGAATTTTTCTTTATCCATTGGATCATGTAAAGATAAATCAATTTGGAAAATTTGATTCCCTAAACCTTTGTGAGCATCTTTAATAATGTTGTAACAGTTTAAGATTTCAAACTCTAATTGTTCAGGAGTACAGAAGATATGAACATCTTCAAGGGTCATTTCTCTCACTCTTTCAAAACCAGTTAATCCACCAGAAGATTCATATCTGTGAAGGATAGATTCTTCACATAATCTTAATGGCAATTGTTTATATGATTTTGGCTTATTTTTATAAATTAAAATATGGTGTGGACAAGTCATTGGTCTTAACACTAATTCTTCGTTCTCAATGTTGATAATTGGGAACATGTTTTCTTGGTAGTGATCTCAGTGTCCTGATTGCTTATAAAGTTCAACACTTCCTAGCACTGGCGTACTTACTGAATCAAATCCATATTTGAATTCAAGTTCAGATAAGAAGTTACGAACTTCTTTACGAATTACTGACCCATTTGGTAATCAGAATGGCATACCTTGACCACCAAGGTTATTGAATGTAAATAAGTCTAAATTTTTACCGATAGTTCTATGGTCTCTTTCAAGACGATCATTGTAATATTTAATGTATGAATCAAACTGTTCTTTGTTATCGCAAGCAACACCTCTAATTCTAATTAGTTGTTCGTTGTTTGCATTTCCAAGTCAGTATGAACCTCCAACTGATAATAATTTCACGAATTTAGCGACATTAGTTGATTTGAAATCTAATTGGTGTTTATCAATGCTATGGTATTTCGCAAATTTAACATCATATAATTGCACTTCAGAATTTTGAATTGCATGTTCATAATATTTGTTTTCGAAGTTTGCATTAGCTGCATCAAATAAATTACATTCAATTGGGTTTGCGCCACTAATTACTTTATTCATTAGTTTTTCAAGTTTTAAAAAGTCGTTGGTAGAGATGGTTTGTTGATCTAAGTAGATATCGATTAAAAATCCTTCATCAGCATCAACTGATGCTAACTTTGCATTATAATCTTTTTCAAGAACACTAGCTAGAATATGACCAGCTAGTATGTTTAGTTTATTATTTAATTCCATTTTCATCTCTTTTCTTATATATATTCCGCTTTTAAGGTAAATATATCTATTTTAATAACTAAGTATATTATATAATAAATGTATATGGAAAAAATAAGAATAATAATAGATACAACAACAACTGTTCAAGACGATTTTATAAAAAAACACAATCTTTATGTAATACATAACTGTATTAGTGATGAAAATGGAAACGTTTATAGAGATGAAAAAACAATCGAACAAAAAAGATGAGTTAGTGAAAAAATTAGAAATGAAGGTGTAATATTCACAACAAGCTTTATTAATGGCGCAATTATGCAAGAAGCTGTGGAAGAATTACTAAAAACATGTGATAAAGTTTTATATGTAAGTTTAGGTAAAGGATTTAGTGGTCAATATAGTTCAGCACTTCAAGTTGAAAAAATATTTGATGGTAAATTTGTAGTATTTGATTCAAACTCAGTTTGTGCAAATAATGAAATTTTAGTTAAATGATTAGTGGAATATGTAGAAGCTGGTAATCCAATTGATAAAGCTGTAATTGAAGCGCATATGGATGAGATTAATTCCATGGCTCCAACACTATTTACTACACCAATTTATGATGGGTTAATCAAGAATGGAAGAATCCCTTCTTATGTTGCTAAAATTTTAAAAATTAGCAAGTTATTCCCAATTATTGCAACCGAGGAATCAAATAAAAAATTCGGTTTCTTCAGAAAATGAGAACATAACCAAATAAAAATTATTGAAGGTTTAGATTCACGTTTTGGAACTCAAAAACCACGTGGAGACGATATTAAAGAAGTTTATATCAATGAATCCCTATTACCTGAAAATGTTCTAGAATCATTGATATTACAATTAATGAATTATTTTCAAATCCCAAGAGAAAAAATTAATGTGAGATCAAATCCATTATTAATATTCTCTTCTACTTTAATTGATTCATATGGAGTTACAATTCTAACTAACGGAATCAAAAAAATTAAATTATAGAAATAGAAAATATATATTTAAAAAAAAAGAACCGAGCAGTCGGTTCTTTTTAATTAATTTTTTTCTTATTAAGTAGAGATTCTCTAATAGTTTCATCATCTATATAATCAATATTGACATTAAGAGGGATTCCGAAACCTAATCTAAAGATTGGTACTTCTAATTTCTTTTGAATATTACTCTTTACATACTCACTAAGAGCTTCTCCAATTAGAGAGAAACTAGTGGCTATAATCACTTCTTTAATACTTAAATCATTGATTTGATTAAATAATGGTTCTAGGTTGATATCTGCAAGTTTGAAGTTCTTAACACTATTTGTATTGCCTATAATGTAATATAAACCAAAATAATTTTTAGATTGCTCAATTCTTTCCATATCTTCTACAGATTCAACAACACACACTTGTTTGAACCTTTCTTGATCTGAACAAACTGTACATACTTCTTGATTGCTAATATTGTTGCAATATTTGCAATTAGTTAAATTATTCGAAGCATCAAGTATACGCTTTGCAAATTCCTTTTGGTATTGAGCATCTTTATTGATTAAAAAAAATGCACATCTAGTTGCATTTTTTTTGCCCATTCCAGGTAAGGATTTGAAAGCATCAATCAGATACTCAAATTCCTTAGCTTTTTTCATGACTACATTAAACCTTGCATTGCAGGTCCAGCGATTCTACTTGTAATTTCAGATTTACCTTTAACTACCGCAGAGATTGCATTGTTTACACATTGTGCAATGATATCTTCTAAAGTTTCTAAGTCATCAGCATCAACGATGCTTTTATCTTTAATAGTAATTTGTTTAATTTTTAAACTTCCATAAATTTCAACTGAAACTAATGATTGATATTCAAAGTTAAATATTTTTTCATCAAATTCCTTTAAACTTTTTTCTAATTGGTTTTGCATTTGTTTTGCTTGTTCCATCATTTTTTTAAAATCCATTTTAATCTCCTATTTTATTCGTCGTCATTAAGAATATTTAATAACTCTTTCACACTAATATTATCATTGTTTTTGCATTTTCTTTCAACATCTGAAATTTCTTTATTAATTAAATTCTTAAATTCATCCTTTAATTGCAATGCTTTCTCTGTGAAAATGCCAAGAACAACCTTTTCTTTCCCAAAGGATTCTGCGAATAATTTCATGAAAGATTCAGATTCGCTTATTCTATTGAACTTCTCAGCTTCTTCTTTTTCGTTGAACAATATCACAGCTCCATTGTTTGAAGCAATTAAGAACTGTATAGCCTTTAAGAATGGTTGAACCTTAGTATCATATAAAGAAATAAATTCCTTCATATCATTTAAAGTTACATTATGTGCATCCTTCATATCTTTTTTATGGTTGGCTGCAATTGCAAAGAAATCATTTTTATATGATTCGTCGTTGAAATCAATTTTACATATCTGTTCTTGTTGATTTTGAATAATACTTTGTTTTTCAATAACTGTTTGAAGGTTGATACTCTCATTCATTGGTGGTTTTGCTACATTTTGATCTACAACATTTGTAGATGAAATAATATTTGAGAACTCACTTGTTTTTATTGAATCAATATTGACAGTGTTTGGATTGTTCATTTTATATTCATTCATTGGACGAATCTTAGATTGGATTGGTTGAGTTGACTCTGGTTCCATAGGTTGATTAACTTCTTGGACTTTTTCTTCAATTTTATTATAATCATTAGTCACATCTTTAGTTTTAAACATTGACGGTTTATCAAAGTTTGGTATTACTAATGGTGTTACATTTTTTTCAACTTCTTGTTTTGGTTCTTCAAAGAATGAAGGCTGAGTTGGTTTAGATTCTACTTCTGTAATTTCTTCTTTTGGTTCTTCAAAGAATGAAGGTTGAGTTGGTTTAGATTCCACTTCTGTAATTTCTTCTTTTGGTTCTTCGAAGAATGAAGGTTGAGTTGGTTCTTGTACGATTTCAACAACTTTTTCAACTGGTTTTACAATTTCAATTTTAGGTTGATCAATAATTACTTTTGGAGTTGTATGCTGAGCATTAGTAATATTAGCTTGAATATTTTCAACATTCATTGATTTGAGGCAAATAAATTCAAAAATAGTAAATTGTTGATCTGAGTTTTTTAAATTTTGAGTATTGTTAATCATATGCTTAATTAGTTCAAGTAAATTAACAATATTATTTTGTTTTAATTCATTTACATTATCAGCATTCAAACACTGCATTAAAGATACATCATTTGTTTGTAGATAAATCATTTTATCCATAAGCATTTCAACTAAATCATGTAATAATGAAGAGAAATTAATTCCACTTGAATTAAACTTTTTAATTAGTTCTAAAGTTGTAACTACATCACTTTCATAAATGGCATTTAACAATTTTATTTTAGTTGAAGAATCAACAATCCCAAACATGCTATTAATTTGATCAATATTAATCGATTTGCTACAGAAGTTACTTAACTGATCAAGAATACTTAAAGCATCTCTAGCAGCGCCATTAGCTAATGAAGCGATAGATATGATTGATTCTTTATCAATACTAATTCCTTCTTTTGAAGAAACATCTTCAATTAATTTACATAATTCTTTTCTTGGTATTTTATTAAAATCATATCTTTGACATCTACTAATAATTGTAGCTGGTATTTTGTGATATTCAGTTGTAGCAAAAATAATAACAACATGAGTTGGTGGCTCTTCTAAAGTTTTTAAGAATGCATTTCATGAGTTAGTAGTAAGCATATGTGCTTCATCAATAATATATACCTTATATTTTAATTGGGTAGGTAAGTAATTAATTGAATCAATAATATTTCTAATTTCAGCAACACCACTGTTACTTGCTGCATCAAGTTCTAAAATATCAGTACAGTTATTTTCTTGAATGGCAAGACAGTTCACACATTGCCCACAAGGACTTCCATCTTGATTTGATAAACAATTTATCGCCTTTGCAAAAATCTTAGCAATTGAAGTTTTACCAGATCCCTTATTCCCGGCAAAGATATATGCATGATTTAAATTGTTTGTTATGATTGCGTTTGTTAGTGTTTTAACAACTATTTGTTGACCGAAAATTTGTTCAAAATTTCTAGGTCTATATTTTCTATATAAAGCTAATTTTTCCATATGACTATTATAAAGTATTAATTATATTTAATAATAACTATTTATTAAAATGATATTGATATTATTTTTTATCTGTTGCTTCTTGTTTAACTTCTGAAGAATCTTCAATTTCAATAGTAGTATTTTCTTTTAATTGATGTTTTTTCTTATTGTAAACATATGAACCAGCACATAAATATGCTCCAGCAATCATAACACCACCAATTAAGTTACCAATCATTGATGGGATAAGGTTCACATAGAAAACTTCTCCAGCTTGGAGTCCGGTGAACATTAAACTTGAATTGGCTGCTCCAGTTGATAACAATCCACCGATTGAGAATACATAAAGGTTGGCAACGACATGTTGATATCCAGAAAGTACAAAAACTACTAACATTAAGAAGATTACAAATGTACTAACACCTTTATTTTTACAATTAATATTTACAAGTGTAGTACCAACGATAATGATGTTACATAAAATACCACCGATTAGGTTATTTCATCATGCATTTCCATGACTTGCATCAATTTTATGCAATGCAGTTTTAATAACATCGGCCCCTGCTGAAGTTAAAGCACTGCCACCAACTCCACCAAATAAACCTGAACCTCAAACAATTAAAGCGATTAATAAACATCCTAAACCATTACCAACTAATGTAATGAAAAGGTCCAACATATAATGTCTTCCTTTACGATCTTTGTAAAGAAGTGAAATGAAACCCATACAATTTGAAGTATAAAGTGATCCACCTAAGAAAATACAAAGCAATAAACCTACAGGGAATAAACATGCCCCAAGGAATTTATAAAGGCCAGCTAAATCACCAGCTCCTTCAGCAAAACCATAAACAACAAGTGTTCCAGTGTATCCAATCGCTACAAAAGCCCCTCCAAGGATTGCTAGCATTAATTTTTTAAATAAATTATATTTTAGTTTGGTTGTAGTGTACTCATTGTAGTGAGCGAAGTGTTCCTTATCTAATTTAAAGAACTTGTGGAATCAAATTCCAGCTGCATTATATAAATTTTTCATAAAATTAATTTTATCACAGCAAATAAAATATAATCACCATAAGTTAAAAAATATTATATATGTATAAAATATTAGAAAAATTGACAATAATTTCACAAAAATATATAATATATAGTATTACAGTACTGTTTTAAGGGGACACATGAAAAAATATACTAAATTATCTGGTCTATTTATCATATCAGCAACTATTGTTTCTCCAATAGTATTTGGCATATCTAATTTGTCAAATGTGAATAGTTCTAATAATGTAATTCAAAATCAAAATAGCAGAACTGAAAGCGACACAAAAAATATTGATGGCCAATCGATAAAAAAATACGATGTATCCAATGACCAAGTCGTAATCCAACAAAAATATGTTGGTGGTTTCACTAGAGTTGCTCATACGGATAAAGGGAAAATGATTTTTGGTGAAGGAAGTTCAATAGCACCAGGGTCAGAAACTTTGGTTTATACTGATGATACTAATTTTTATAAAGGTTCTGATGCCACTATAACACTTTCGGCTTTAGATAAGGAAAATAGAGTTCCTTTCAATAAAAGTGCACGAGAAGGTATTGCTAACAATTTTGAATTCAAATTACTTGGAACAGACAAGAAATTTGACTTAGCCAAAGGTTCCCATGATTTAAATGATAAGCATGGCGTTAGATTCGTTCAAAGTGGAACTAGTGTATATGTGGAGAAAGAGAAAGATGGAACATTCTTAGCTCAAGCTACAGATAGTGATACTTATGTAACTTCTTCTTTGTTGTCTATGACATATTCTAGGACAATGAGAGATGGTACAACAATCATTCCTTTAAAAGAATATTTGCAGTTTCCTGGTGCTTCTGGTCTAGTCTATGATAAAAACTTAAAAGATTATTCATTTACGAGAAACGGATTCCCATTAAACAAAATCAATCTACTAACATTCCCTGATATTCCTTTGGAAGAATTTGATAATCTTGGGACACAAACTTATCACAAAGATGAACAATCTCTAGCTAAGAATGTAACTTTTTGTGCTGGTGATGGAGTTTCAACTCTATATGATGAAATTGTTTTTGGTAGTAAGTTTATTTCGAAACTAGAAAAAGCAAAACAAAACGAAAATACTAGCGCGATCGAAGTGCTTAATGCAATTGAAAAAGAATCTGATTTTGGGACATACCCTATTTTTGAAATAAGAGGACAAAATATTCCGCAATGAGCATATAAATTTATGCAAATAGAATTATTGGCAAATTCATCAACTGGGCAGATTTCACTTAAGGTAAAACCACAAATCGGATTTGATTTTAATAATATAGATGACTACGGTATAGATGAAAGATATAAGTCGCCATGAGATAAATGAAGCCAAAAAAATCAAGACATTGAACTAATTAAAACATTTAGTGGGTTTTATACTGGTAAATCATCATTAGCTTACCCTAAAGATGAGTATGATAAATCAAAAAGCTCATTAGAATTATTGTCAAGTTTTGAATATTGACAAACATCAGATGCCTTCGAAAACTTCAATCTAAAAATATTGGAGAAATATGTTGCTTTGCTACATTTACCTAAAGATAAAACGAGGTTGCAAAATGTCAACCTTTCTCAGAACGGTATACTAGAGTTTGATATATTAATCACTGAATACAGAGTGCAAGATCCTGCCTCCCCACCTATTAATGGAGATAAAATCTACAAAATTAAATTAGATACATTAAAATTAGACTCCCAACCAACACAAATAGTATATAGGGAAGATTTTCAAAATCATTTTAATGAATTTAATTTAGATCAAGCTATCACTGGGTCAAACCAAGGAAATGTAGCTAGCATTAATAATTTAATAAATTTAAATAAAATTATTAAATTAGAGTATTTCCCTCCTGATGCAGAAATCAAAGTGGAAAGAACTTTTAGATTTGATGATAAATTTGAATATAAGTTAACAACAAATAAATATTTTAATGAAAACTCAGATTTAGTAGAAGAAAATATGGAATATATGCTTAGTTTTTCATTTGCTAAATTTGATTACCTTCCACTGATAATTGGTTTGTCTGTTGCCGCTGCAGCTGCATTGCTTGTTATATTCATTTGTTATAAGATAAAAGATAAAATAATTAGAGTTTAATTTTTTGAATAAATAATGTTTCAAAAAATACTTTTCACATATTATTTTGTATAATCAAAATACCATGAAATACAATGACTACTTAAATTTATATGAATTACTAGATATTAAACCTGGAGCTACTAAAGAGCAAATAAAATCTGCATATAAAGCTAAGGCAAAAATATTTCACCCAGATAAATTTATTAATGCAGAAGAAAAAAGAGATGCAGAACAAAAATTTAAAATTTTAAAACAATCATATGACTATTTGATTTCTGTATGCGAAACATGTGAAGAAGGCTTTGACTCACAAGATGCAAATATTTTTAATGATTTTTTCAGGCAATTTAATGCAAATGATGAAGAATTATTTGAACAAGAACAAAATGACTCTGATTTATTTAAATTTTATATGTATGAAAAAATGAAAGAAGATAATAATGAACCTCATAGTTTTAAAAATGACGCAGTCTTAGAGTTTAAAGAATACTTAAAAAAAGAAAAAATTAATATGATTTATGCTTTTGATTGTTTGAAAAAAAATAAACCAATTTCTAATTTTGATCCTATGTCTGATACACTAAGTGATTACAATGAATTATTATTAAAAGAGACTCTTTATAGAAGGCACATAAAAGCTACAAAACTATATGAAGGCTTCATTAAAAATTACAATTTTTATAGCAATATTGATATTAATTCAACATTGAGAGTGGATAAAGATTACAACGGCAGAAAATTTGAACAATATGTATTCTATAAAGTAAAGAAAATTTGTCCAGTGTGTAATGGTATGTCCTGTTCATTGTGTAAAGGTGGTTTTATTACTGAACCAAAACAAACTCTAGTTAAAATAAATCTATCAAATAAAAAATCTCTTTATGAAATTAAAGGTGCTGGTAATATTTCAGAACTTGGCAATGGAAAACTTATAATCAAAGTAATTTTAAATAAAGAAGGCGTAATAACAAAAGGTGGGTATTCATTTAAAATATCTGGTGGATTCAATAAGAGTGATAAAGGCTCAAAAGATTTATTGGATAACACTAAAAATACATTTATTAATTATGCCATTCAACCAATTGCGAAAATGTGTCAATTTAGTAAAGAAAAAACTGTGGAAATATATAATCTTATGAATTCAAATAGACTATATTCCGCTTTATTTATTTTTATAATTTTACTAATAATTATTATTATATGTATGGGTGTATTGTTATAGTATGGATAAAAAACAAACATTTAGTGAACTAGTTAAAAGTGAGGTATGTCACCTTGAATATAATGAAGATTGTGCGAAAGTTATTTTGCAATCTTTTTTCATCAACAATAGCGAATTTATAATGAATGGATCACAGAAATATTATGTTTTAAATTCGCATTATAATTTCGTTATTAGATTTATTAAAAAATTAATAACGATATTAGATGAGAGCATTGTTTGTGAAATAAAAACTTCTAATATAAAGAACCCTAAACTAAAAACAAAATATATTATTTCAATTAACGATTTTGAAAAAATTGATAACTATCTAGATAATTTAAAGTTCCCAACTAAAACAAATGAAGATCAAAAAAGAAGTTTCATATTAGGTGGATTTTTATCTTCTGGAAGTATTTACTTTTCTCAAAGTAATTCTAATTACCATTTTGAAATAAGATCTTCAAATATGAATTATTTAAAATTGATAAGTAAATATCTAAATCATTTCCAAATTATCCCAACTATTATTTCATATAGAAATAGTTATAAACTATACTTCAAAAAGAGTGAATCCATTGGTGACTTATTAAAATTACTAGGAACAACGGAAACTCTTTATCAATTTGAAGATTTCAGAATCCAAAAAGATCATATAAATTCTCTTCAGAGAATGAATAATTTAGATATATCAAATATTAATAAAACAATCATAGCAAGTTCTAATCAATTGAAATGAATCCAGACAATAATTAATAAGAATGCATTTTCTGAGTTAGATGAAAAGGCTCAAATTTTTGCTAACATTCGGCGAGAGTTTCCTGAAGAAAGTTTATCTAGTATTGCTGAAAAAATGAGTGACTTACACAATATTACTATCCCAAGGACATCACTTAATCATATAATAAGAAGAATTGAAAAGCTATATTTAAAAGTTAGATAATTTAATGATATAATTTATACATTATGTTAGATATAAATTTTATTAGAAATAACCCAGAAATAGCAAAAAAGAAACTATCAGATAAAAAGATAGACCCAGCAAAAATTGATAGAATATTGGAATTAGATATTTCCAATAGAAAATTAATGAATGAAGAACAACTTCTAAATTCCCAAAGAAATGAAAAGTCACAACTTGTTTCAAAGTTAATGAAAGAAAAACAAATTGAAGATGCCGAAAAAGTTAAATTAGAAGTTTCTAAAATGAAAGGTGAAATAGATTCTATAAAAGAACAATTGGCAGTGGTTAATGAAGAACTTACTTCATTTCTAGAATCAATACCAAATTTTAGTCATGATAGCGTAGCTATAGGTAAAGATGAAAACGATAATGTAGAAATCAAAAAATTTATGACTCCCACTAAATTTGATTTTGAACCAATTCCCCATTGAGATTTAGGTGAAAAATTGAACCTTTTCTTACCTGAAATTGCAACTAAAATAACAGGAGCAAGATTTATTGCTTATTACAATATGGGAGCACGTTTGTATAGAGCTCTTCAACAATTTACTTTAGATAAAAATACAGCTGCAAATTTTGTGGAAGTATTACCACAAGCAATCGTAAATCAAGAATCTCTTTATTGTTCTTCTAATTTGCCTAAATTTGCTGAAGATTTATTTAAAATTGAAAACTCAAATTATTATTTATCTCCAACTGCAGAAGTTCAATTAGTTAACATTTATAGAAATACTATTATTGATGGCCAAAAACTACCTATAAAATTAACGGCTAACACTCCATGTTTTAGATCTGAAGCTGGTAGTGCAGGTAGAGATACTAGAGGTGTTATTAGACTTCACCAATTTCACAAAACAGAGATGGTTTGTTTTTCTAAACCAGAGTCATCATATGAATTACTTGAAGAAATGACTTGTCAAGCTGAAAGTATATTGGAAGCTTTAGAACTCCCTTATAGAAGAATTATGTTATGTACTGGCGATTCTGGTTTTGCAAGCAGTATGACATACGATATCGAAGTATGATTACCTTCTTACAATGATTATAAAGAAATTTCATCATGTTCAAATTGCGAGTCTTTCCAAGCACGTAGAGGAAAAATTAGATATAAAGATGAAGATAATAAAAATCAACTAGTGCACACACTTAATGGTTCGAGTATTGCTATTGATAGACTTTGAGTTGCTGTAGTTGAAAATTACCAAAATCACGATGGCTCAATAACAATTCCAAAAGCATTAATTCCATATATGGCTGGAACCACAAAAATTTCTAATTAATAATTTTTAAGAAATCATTATAGTATTTACTATGATGATTTTTTTTACTTTTATTCTTTTTTATTTTTAAAAAATAAAATACCAAAAAACTAAGGATGCACAAGCAAAAAGAAATGCATAAACCAATTATTAGTGCGCTATTTTCTTGTTCTTCAACCGTTGTATCCTCTTTGAATGATTCAATTCCAAAAGAGTTATTTATAAACTTACTTTCCCTGTTTTGATAGTTTGTGGAATTTCAGTAAAAAATTTCCACAGAAATTTGATTTTCAAATTTAGATATATTTATATCGATTAAAGCATACTTAATCCAATCATTCTTATTCAAATTGGTTGCAAATAAAAATCTATTGGTTTCATAATGAGAACCATTGAACAAAATGTGATTATTTATCAATTCATCTTTAGAAAGATTTTCAAAATTAAACCCTTCTATTTCATTATCTAACGAGTTCATAAAAATGAGTGTATTTTCCTTTTCTGGTATTAAATTTATTGAATAATTTTTTTGAATAAAAATATCATTAATTAAAGTTCCAAAAGCATCAATATTCTTGAAATTAATAACCACTTCAATTTGACTTGTGTAATCACTACATTTAAAACTAAAATCATAAATATAATTATCGACTATTTGACTATTGAATATATTAGAATCATGACCTTGAATTGCTACCTTATAATCTGCAAAATACATTATTTTACTATAGTTAAAAGTTGTCAAGTAAGAGATAAATTCTTTATTTGCTAAATAATCACTAGGGTTGTTAAAGGCGTCATCTAAATCAAAGGAATAATCATCATTGTGAAAAATGGAATTCTTTATATCTGATGATCAATCAAATTCGTTTATTTGTATTAATTTTGTAATATCAAAAATATTGTTTGTTATATACTTTTCATCACTTATAAAATGTGATTTATTATTAATTGAAATTGATGGCTCAATAGTGCAATTATTGGTATTTTCGAAAAGTGGATTAATTAAATATTCCTCAATTATAATTTGATTTCTATTTGTTTGGTCATCAATAGAAATACTATTAATAGAATGCCCATTTTCAAATTTTAATTTCTTGTCATGATAATCAAATAATAATTTACTTTTATATAGATTTAGTTCCCCATTTAATGAGGTCCTTCATTTTATATTGATTTCATAATTTTCTATTTTATCAATTGATTCTGAAAAATTATGTACATCTAAAAACGCTAGCTCATTTTCTTTGATTATATTTTCAATGGGAGATGCAAAATCCCAATTGTATTCATAATTTTCTATCCAATAATTAAGATCATTTAATTCACTTAAAAAATAATTAGGTGGCAAATAATTTGTAATATTTCTATCTTTAAAATTATATATTCTCCCGCTTAATAAATTTGTTTTTAAGAAATTAAAGTGGGTAATATTTACTTCTCTAAGTGCAGATAAACTTTTCGCTATTTGCATATTATTTGAAAGTACAATTTTAGAATATAAAAGTTTGTTATTTAACTCAAAATTTATGTTATTAGAAAAGATGCCTCTCATTGATTTTTTCTCATCAATAATTAAGATATCATTAAGTAATTCTTTTAGGTTTGAGATATCTATAAATATAGTTTTAATATCCACAGGAAATTTTAATTTAACGATTGCTTCTTTGGAAAGTTTTACTTTATCTTTTTCATTTGAAAATTTAGCATCAATCAAACCTGCTTGCAAAGAATTTGATGGGTGATAATGTGCATCTCTGTAACCGTAACTATTATAGTATTCACATGGCATTAAAAACACACATTTTGTAGAAAAAGAAACACTATTATTTTCATAATCAATACTTATATTTTTTAATGAATATTTAGAATTTGAAGCGTAAATTTTATTTAATAAAAAATTTATACCACTAGTCATATCATCATCGAATAAGATAGGATCAACTTGAATATCATAGTTGTTATTATATTTTAATCTTTCATAACTCGAATATATATGATTCTGTCCAATTGTACCTAAACACATAAAATCACTATTAGCATTTATATCAACTTTTATACTTACATTTTGGGAATCAATTAATTTTGAATGAGTTTTATCTAGTTGTGTTGAATTTTTAGGTTCACTAAAACTAATGTTGAATGAACCTAAAAATGAAATCAAGAGTATTACTATTCATTTTACAATTTGTATTATCATATATCACCTCAGTACTACATTCAACAAAAATGCAATAAAAGATAAAATTTTTATGATTTATTTCAAGATATAATTAATGTATGAGTAAAAAAAATATATTAGCAATTGAAACAAGTTGCGATGACACTGCCGTTTCGCTCCTTGTAGATGGTCAAATTTATAGCAATATAATCATAAGTTCTGCAGAAATTCAAAACACTTTTGGTGGAGTAGTGCCAGAAGTAGCTGCAAGAAACCATGAAAATAACATTATTAGTGCTTTTAAGCAAGCTGTAGAGGGTTTTAATGTATGTGACATAGATTTGATTGCATATACTAGTGAACCGGGCCTTAGAGTATGTTTAAATGTTGGTGAAGCTTTTGCGACTAGTCTAAGTACTCAACTAAATATACCGCTTATGAAAATTAATCATATCCACTCTCATTTATTTGCATTTTTTGAAGGGCAAGATACAGAGATTAAATTTCCATTGCTTGGGTTGGTTGCAAGTGGTGGACACACTTCTATATTTTTAATAAAATCAGCGATTGATATTGAGGTTTTAAATGAAACATCTGATGATGCAGTTGGTGAGTGTTTCGATAAAATAGCAAGATCACTAAAATTGGGTTACCCAGGTGGTCCTATAATTGATAAATTATATGCCGCTGAAAAGGCTAATATTAAATTTGTTAAAAGTAAGCAAGTGCCAGAGAATGCTTTTTCATTCAGCGGATTAAAAACTGCGGTACTTAATTACATCAATCAAAAAGTTATGAAAAATGAAGAAATTGATAAAGAAGTAATTGCAAGTAGTTTTCAAAAGGAAATAATTGATATGATTATTCAAAAAGTTGAATACTATGTTCAAAATACAGGGATTAAAAGATTAGCAGTTGGTGGCGGTGTATCCTGTAATGCATTATTAAAACAAGAATTAAATAAGTTAGAACTTGAAGAGTTATACTATCCAAAATCCAATAAAATGTCTTCAGATAATGCTGCAATGATTGCGATATATGCTAATTTAATTAATAAAAGTAATCATTAATTACTTTATAAATACGACTCTTTTTAGTATGTACAATATGTGTTGCATATTTATTTAATTTTCTATCCGCTTTAACTAAAAAGCTAGCTCCAGAAACTTCAAAACTTGGAACATCATTAAAAGAGTCACCAATTGAAGCAATTTCTTTCCTTGGAATATTTAATTTGTTTGCAATAATATTTACTGCGCTGCCCTTATCAGAACCTAATTTAACTATTTCATAAAAGAAATGATGCGTCATTTGAACTTTCACTCCAGGAATAGAACTTAACCTTTGCTGTAATTTTTTCATACCCAAAAGACTGATAACAGAAACGAATGTATTGATTTTATATGCTTCAATTGGAATATATTTTTTATATATCATATAATTCAAAATTCTTTTTCCACCAAGACTTTTTACATAAGGCATAAACGCCATTCTAGATTTTCTACAGATATTATAGATAATTTCACATGTTTCAGAGTCGATTCAATTAGAATAGATCACTTCATCATTGATTAAATCATAAACATAATTCCCACTAAGACAAGAAAGGTATTTTAATTTCATACCAGTTCCTTCCTCTATTTGACGTATATGCTTCATAGTGGAATTAAAACTTTTCCCTGTGTTAATTAAAACTTCTCCACCGCTTGCCATATAGTCTCTTAATGCTACTAAATCTTTAACAGTTATTTTTTTATCTGGAGTTAAAAGAGTTCCATCTAAATCGATTGAAAATAATTTATATTTTGGTTTGATTACATTTTTGCTCATAAATCAATTATATAATACAATGTTTAGTTTTTAAAATTTAATACATTTTTCAATAATTCATATTTTTCTTTTTTAGTAATATAGAAGTCTTCATATGAAATATTTGTTAAATCACTATTGATATAATTCATTTTTAAAAGTTCATTTGCAATAACTCAAGGGCTCAATAAATTATTACTTTCTATATGATTTAAATCCATTTTGTAACAATTTATCATGTTGTTTAATAAACGACTATTGAACTCATTAAAAACTCCTTGATATTTAGTTAATAAATTATCTTCAAAAGTATTTAAAAATTTATTAACAATTCAATTGTATTTATTTAGAATAGAATTATTTTTATCATTAATTTTTTCAGTTTCAACTACAGATTGAATTGCAGTATTTTTCATTCATTTTCTATAAGGTGAATTTTCACTAATTAAGTTTATAAAAACATTCTTATATGAGTTATTGGAAATATTATTTTCCATATAAACCCTGTGTGAGCAATATTCAACTCCTGTCAATGGTCTAAATTTGAATATCGGGAATTCTTCCCCATCAATCGTCTCTGTAAAAATAGAAGATACTTTATAATGCCCGCTCAATAAATATTTCTTATTACTAAGTTGCTCTCAAACATATATTATTGAATCATTATTGGCATTCGATGCATTGAATATTTTCTGATTAATTTTAATATCAAAATAATGATTTTTGTACGATCTCAAAAAATTGAAAATAACTTCTTCTCCATTAGTTTTTATTTCATCTTTATTAATGACGATATTAATGTTGTTCATATAGTCTACAGACACCCTCTTGCCAAATAGTGTTTCATAACTATTTGTCAAGAGACATAGTTGAAATTCGTTTACAGCTGAAAGGTTTTTTTCTAGTTTGTGAACATTGAATTCAGATTTAAATATCTCAGGGTAAAGCACAACTAATTGTTCAATGGTTTTTTTGTCATTCAAATTTATACAGTGTTCAATTATCATTTGAGCTATACAAAAATGATTATTAGAAGTTTTTAATCGTTCAATTAAATGTAAATTATATTTTTCATGACTAAAAATTTCAATGCAACTTTCTTTGAATCTTTCTAGTGATAATAATAGTTTTCTTTTATTTAAGTTATTAAATTCAACAATACAATCTAATGATTCAAAATTATCTCTAATAATCATCAAACTTTCAAATTGTTCAAATTCAGAATAGTACTTTGATATCGTAACAAAATTAAAATTTCCTAGGAATAGATTATTGCCGTTTTCATCTTTTGAAAAACATAATATTTTTTTAAATTTTTGCTTAAATATTTTATTGATTATTTTACTTTCAAGTATATTTTTATTTTGATATTTGAAAGCTATATTTAAAACACCCTTGTATTCGTCATAATCAACATTGTTTAAGCAAATAAACATATTATCATCCACATCAAAATAAAATTTTTGGAAGGAGTCATAGCCTTTTACACCCAAAGTAAATATTTCTTTGTTAGATAAAGAATCGCCTATATTTAAATTATCCACAGCAAGAGAGTTTTTAATGTTTTTATTATCAATTTCATTCGCTAAAAAAGAATTTAATTTTGATGCCATTTTAAACTCAATTGAATCATGATTTTGGAATGATATTAAATGTAGGTATATCAAAAAATTATCAAATATCTTAAATTGATTTGATAGTTTCAAAAAATCCAATATATCATGTTTTTCAAAATCAGATCTGAGTAAAATTTTGAAAATTTTATCTTTAATTTTATTTGCTTGTATCATTGTTAATAATTTGCTTGCAATAGTCTACAAGTCTTTCGAATTGATCTAGTTGAACATAGTTATTTGACATGTAAACTTCCCTGTGAATACCTTTGAAAAAGTCATCATTATCAAATTTTTCCCTCATATTAATAAGCATTAATAAAAAGAAATCTCTGAATGCGAATTTGATTATGAAATCAATGTCCCCTTTAATTTCTGGTTTATCTTTATAAGCAGAGAGTAAACAATCATATCCAACGATTAAAAATGTACATAATTCTTTAAAACTTTTTGTTGTTTTAAATTTAAAGAAGTCACCAGATAGTTTTCTAAAATATTCTTCTTTTTTAATGGCATTTTCTTTTTGTTCAGTAGTTAGATTTAAATCTTCTCCATTTAATACTTTTTCACTTACGCTTTTTGCTTTATTTTCCATAATTATTCTCCTATAATTTCATTATATGTTCTAAAGTGCATTTTACAAATTTTAGATAGAACATTCTTGCCATGAATTGATATTATTTTTTTTGCAATTTTTTTAATGTTAGGATTGCTTGCACCTAATGGTAAATGAGTTTTAACAATTTGTTCGTTCTTTTTCATTTGTTCCAAAAAATAAACTCTAGCAATTATTGAGGCACACGCAACTGCAACAAATTGACTTTCAGCTTTTTGTTTAAAAAGGTCAACTTTTTGCGCTTGAACATTTGCAGTCTTTAAGTATTTATAATAATTAGAAGCACTAGCAAACTCATCTACAACAATTTTATGTTGCTCAGGAATTTTTGAAGATAATTTGGTTAATGCATCGTTATGTAAAATTGCCTTTAAGATATGCGAATTTTGAAGTTTATCATAATAAGAATTATATTGTTCTGGATTGAGTTGACTACATACAAATGGAATCTTATCTTTTATCTTTTTAAAAATCTCATACATTTGCTCATCATTAAGAAGTTTTGAATCTTTTACACCGATTGCTTTTAATCAAGTAATTGAAGATGGATCAACATAAGCTGCTGCAACAACTAAACCACCATAAAAATCTCCGACGCCAACTTCATCACTTCCTATTATTCCGATGCTTAATTGATTAATAGTACTTGAAGACTGTGAAGTCAATTTATTATTCCCTAATATCTCTTCTAGTATCTTATCAGCGTCATTCCCTTGAATCAATAATTTGTCTGTCTTATAGATCAAAATACTGCAAGATTTATATTTGTATTGCTTATAAACATAGATATTTGACGGTGGTATTTCGTATTTTGCGAGTTTTTTTAAAATTATTGAAATCTCTTGTTTATTCAATTTAATAGATAAGTTATTGGACATAGTTATATTTATTATATACTATATAACATAATGGAGAATATATGAACAACGATAAAATTAAAACAATACTAGAGCAAACGCCTAAGAAATATCAAACAATAATAAATAAAAAGAAGCAAAATATCATTGTGTATTCAATTTATGCATGACTTTTAATATCAATTGCCATATTATTTACTGGTTTATTCATTGGTCCTGATAATGGATCTATTTGATTTTTACTTGCTGGTGCCATTTCGTCATTTGTTGGTGGCATAGTTTTTTATATCTTTAGTTTTATGCACAAGAAAGCTGTGAATTACTATGACTCAATATTTACATTAGATAATTTATATTCTGATAGTCTTAAAACAGAAGGTGTAATAACAACTGATATCGTAGTTGATAATTCTGGTTCTAAATATATTTGAAAATATCATGAAGAATTTTTAAAGAGAAGATTTACTGATTGGGCTTTTTCTAAAAATTTCGATATTAGAAATTTGATGAGTGGAGATAAGAAAATAGTTCTAAGTTATGCAAATATTGAATATTTTAAAAATAAACTAGAATCTAAAAAGAAAATGAAAGGGCTAAATACTTTATTTTTCTTTGATATTAGCAATGATGATGAAATGTTCATAACTAAAAAAGACAAATATAATTTAGATAAAATTGATATTTGATCAAAACAAGATAATGAAGAACTCGATATCTATTTTGAGACTAAACCAAAAAACCATTCTAAGTATATTAGGTTAGCCAAAGAATTATTAAATTCAGGACTTGATTTTGATATTAAAATTAAGGGCAATAAAGTGCTAATTAATATTTTATTTCCGTTAGATCAGTTTATGGTTAGTTTTAGCAACTTCAAAAAAGATAATTTAGATGAACAAAAAATCATCAGTAAATACACTGATGATTTAAATGTTTTAATATTACTTATAAAATCTATTCAATCTCTACAAAAATAGTGAATGAGTGATTGCCTAAGTGCGTAATAATAGTTGTTGGTAACAATCCTATTTCAATTTCTCCATTGAAATAAGTGGAAAATTTAGATTTAAAATATTCAAAATATTTTTCAGTGTCTTCTTTACTTTCAAGGTCTGACATAACAATAACTCTTTTAACTTTATTTTTTTCCAGTTTTAATTCTGAAGCATTTAAAGCGACAATTTTATCGATCGCAGCATTTAAGTTTGTACTTTTATCAGCAAACTCTAATTTACCCTCTCTATACTTTAAAATTAATTTTAAGTTTAGAGCTTTTACTAAAATTGCTTTTAGTCCAGTTAATCTACCACCTTTAATTAATTGAGTAGCATTAGTGATTGCAGTTGAAAATAAAAATCTTTCATGGAAGTTTTTAATTTCTTTTTCAATTGCATTCATTTCTAAACCTTTTTCAATTAAGCTTTTAATTAAAAGTAATAATTCATTTTGCATAAAAGAAATACTTCTTGAATCAGCAACCATAATTCTGTTTTTACCATATCTTTTTTCAAGATCTTTTTTTACAGAAACACAAGAATTATAAGTGCCACTAAAGTGTTTGGTTAATGGAAGTACAAATACATATTCATACTCTTCAAGTAACTCTTCAATCTTAGCTTCAATAAAACCGATTGATGGTTGAGAAGTTTTTAAATCATATCCATTCGCAAGAAGTTCGAAAACTTTTTCTCTTGAGATATCTTTTCAGTCAGTGTAAATAGTTTCTGCCCCATTTTTTGAAGCGATAATCTCAACGTGCATTACAGAAATGTTTTCATCTAAGTTCATGATTGAGGGATCTGATGATGTATCAACCAAAAAGCAATATTTTTTCTTCATTTTTTTCTCCATTTGTTTTATATGAAGATTATACACAAAAAAATCAACAAAATTAGCATATTTTTATATAAACACATATATATGCCATTAAAAGTTTAGTTTTTGTCATAAATCAAACAGATAAAAAATGTCAATATTCAAAAAAACAAAAACTCTAAAATATTTGCAATAATTTCATATAATTCAAAGTATGAATATTTTTGCAATTAAAAGAAACGATAAAATTTGTCTCATCTCCCCAGTGACTTTTACTGGTGAAATTGAGCTAATTTCTAAAAATAATAATGTGATCTTTGTATCAACTGAAAATCAAAATGTGGTTGGATTCAACATCTTTAATTCACCAACAAATTTAGGCTCTAAAATAGGTAGATTAAATATAGATAAGGAAATTATAGACTTTGTTAAATCTGAAATAGGTTTGGAAATAGATGTTAAACCATCTAATTTTACAGTGGGCAAAGTGCTAGAGTGTGAACAAATCCCAGATACACACCTTTCTAAATGTTTAGTGGACATAAATGTCAATAAATTACAAATTATATGTGGGGCAAAAAACGTTAGAAAAGATTTGAAGGTTGTTGTAGCTGTTGATGGTATTTTAATGCCATCTGGTCTTTTGATTAAACCTTCTAAACTTAGAGGATTTGACTCCAATGGAATGCTTTGCAGTCAAAAAGAATTAAATATTGACGGTTTTAATGAAGGGGGTATCATCGAATTGAGTGATGATTATGAAGTTGGTTCAACTTTTAAATTAGCTTATGCTAACTTGTAATTTTACTTTTAAAACTTTATAATCAAATTATGCAATTATGAAATAAAAAACTTAAATACTCAATATCGATTCCGCAAAGAGCATCTTTGTACGTATTTTGAATGGGTGTTTTGACGATTTTGCAGTGACTATCATATTTTACAGTTGCTGGGTTATTCACGACAGCAACAATTCTTTATGGGAAAATTGGCGACGTTGGTGAGATGCCAGAACATGAAGTTTTACTACGTGCATGAAATATTTGATTTTTTGCTCAGTCCACATTGATAACTACATTTAACTGGTTTATTTGTTTGAAATTACACAGATTATATGGATGCAAATGAGTAAAAATTAATTTATATACACTTTCTTTTTTTTCAATTTTAACAATTTTTCATCAATATAAAATGATGAGAGAACTAAAGTCATGACAACATCTAAAAAAATATTTTTCAACAAAAGTAACTGTTAACTGCGATGTTCATAATCTAGTTAAACAACTAAAAAATCATTCGAGGTTGGATAACATTTCTAAAAATACAATTGTTTACTTAGTTGTATGACTCTTTGTACTAACAAGCTTTATATTATTGTTCGCTCAATTACCATTTTCACCAACATATAATGATGGAATTAAAAGATTTTTAATCCTAAATACATTTTCATATTTTACAAAACTGACCAATATGATTTGTTTCTTTTATGTTTCTGCTTCGTTGCTAATGAAAAATCAATCAATATTTAGAAAAAATAGAATATTAATTTATGTGTGTGCTTATATCATGGTTGTTAGTGTTGGCTATTGAGGTTCCCATGTATTATCTTGGTTCAATGGAGAAATTGTATTGAATTATAATCAATTATACTTAGTAGAAAATTTATCTTCATATTGATATCACACAGTGGTTCCAGTTGTAATGTTAGTTTTGTATTGTTTTAATGTTAATCTTATCAAGAATGAAAGAGTGCAGTATTCATACATTTTTAGAGAGTTCTTGATTTTTCCCTTCTACTATGCGATTTATTTATATTCCGTCCCTTTTATAATACCGTTCTCTGTGTATGGTGTTGCATCAAATGCAAATCCTGACCTTGTAATAGATTATGCAGGGAAAGACTATGCTGGATCATATTACATTTTATTTGCAGCTTTGGGTATTTGTGGGATATTTTTATTGGCGTGTTATATACATCTAAAAATCAATAATAATGCTTATAAAAAGAAATGATCAATAGGAAATTGCGAGTTTAATTATAAATAATTAAGAATCTTTCCAATGTTATTACAATCATTTTTAAAAACAATATTTTATTTCTTTATAGTATTTTCATAGAATCTTTTATATAATAAAGTAGTTAATTCAAAAAAAGAAGGAGAATTTTGTGAATCTTGAACTAGAAACAGCACGGGAAATAATCCTGAAAACTAAAAATGCTTCAAACTCAATTAAGTTTGATAAATTATGAAAAGGTGTTTGTGCAAAATGTAAAAATTTAAGTGAATTAAATGAAGAACAGTCATCTGATTTTTACATTTCACTATTGGAAAGTCCAAATTTTATTAAATTAAATTCAAATGAATGAACACTTAAAGAATTATTCGCTTTAGATGAAGTTAAAAAAATATCTTCACCAGTTTATACTACAGAAGAATTTGAAATCAATGAAGATGACTATGCAAATTATTTATCTGACATCGAACTAAAAGAAATGAAAGAGGAGAAAGAAGAAAAAATCTCTACTCCTGTAATTGATTTAGATGATGAAAGTACTGAGTATGGTCAATCTGATATACTTCAAAAAGTTAAAGATAGCGAATCAATTATTGAGTTAGAAGGGGAAGAATATGAAGAATAATAAATTAGTAACGTTAAATGACGTGTTACCAAAAGCAAAGCTTTTAAACCACGCAGTAGCGCAAATAAATATAAACAACATGGAGTGAATTGCATCTGTATTAGAAGCTGCAAATGAAACTTCAACACCAGTAATCTTAGGAGTTTCAGAAGGAGCTGCTAAATACATGAATGGATTTAAAAACGTTTATGGAATGGTTACAAACATTATGGAATTTAAAAATATCACAGTTCCAGTTGTATTACACTTAGACCACGGATCATTTGATGGTTGTGTGGCTGCATTAGAAGCTGGATTCAGTTCTGTTATGTATGATGGAAGTTCAAAACCTTTCGATGTAAACTTTGAAGAATCATTCAAAATTTTAGAAATCGCTAAAAAATACGGGGCTTCTGTTGAAGTTGAAGTTGGTGGCGTTGGTGGAGAAGAAGATGGTGTAACATCTGACGGAGAACAAGCTGACGTTGAACAATGTGTAGATATGGTTAAATTACCAATCTCTGCATTAGCTGCATCTGTAGGTTCAGTTCACGGTATTTACCCACCTTCTTGAAAAAGTTTAAATTTCGAACTTTTAACTGAAATCAACAGTAAAACTAACAACGTTCCATTAGTACTACACGGTGGAACTGGTATTCCTGAAGATCAAATTAGAAAAGCTATCTCTTTAGGAGTTGCAAAAGTGAACGTAAACACTGAGTGTCAAATTGCTTATGCTGCTGCTACAAGATCATATATCGAAGCTAAATCTGACCTTGATGAAAAATCAAAAGGTTTTGACCCAAGAAAATTAATCAAACCAGGATTCTTAGCAATCAAAAAAGTTTGTATTGAAAAATTCAAATTATTCGGATCAATCGGGACTGCTGTTTAATTAATGGGATTATCAACAGGTATAATAGGTTTACCAAATGTAGGTAAATCTACCCTTTTTAATGCTATTACAAACTCTCAAATTGAAGCTGCAAACTACCCTTTTGCAACAATAGAACCTAATGTTGGTATTGTTAATCTCCCAGATTCAAGACTTGATGCATTGGCAAAAATTGTTGAACCTGAAAAAACTGTTTACTCAACTGTAAAATTTGTTGATATTGCAGGTCTTGTAAAAGGTGCTAGTAAAGGTGAAGGTTTAGGTAATAAATTCCTTCAAAATATTGCTGATGTTGATGCTATCATCCACGTTGTTAGATGTTTCGAAGATGCAGACATTACGCATGTTAATAACAAAGTTAGTCCATTGGACGATATACAAGTTATTGAAATGGAACTTATCTTATCTGACATTGAAATTGTTGAGAACAGAATCAATAGAATTAAAAAAACTGCATTAGCTGGTGCTAATAAAGATGCAAAATATGAATATGATATTTTAATGAAAGTTCATACATGTTTAACTAGTGAAAAATTTGCTAGTGAAGCTGGTTTAGGCGAGGAAGAATATTCTTATATTAAGAATTTCAATTTAATCACTTTTAAACCATACATGTTTGTTGCTAATATTGCTGAAACTGAAGTTACTAATCCTAGTGTTAATAAACACTTTTTAACACTTCAAGAATATGCTAAAAATAAAAATGTTCAAGTTGTTCCAATTAGTGCAAAAATTGAGTGTGAAATTTCTCAATTAAATGATGAAGATAAAATTGAATTTATGGAGATGACAGGTATTAAAGAACCAGGACTTGATGTTTTAATTAGAGAATCATTTAAATTATTAAAATTAGCAACTTATTTTACAGTTGGTAAAAAAGAAGTTAGATCATGAGTTTTTAAAGTTGGATCTTTTGCTCCTGTTTGTGCTGGGATAATTCACTCTGATTTTGAAAGAGGTTTTATTAAAGTAGAAGTAATCAAGTGTGAAGACTTTTTGGAATTAAAATCTGAATTCGAAGTTAAAAAATCTGGAAAACTAAAGTTGGAAGGAAAAACTTATATTGTACAAGATGGTGACATCTGTACATTCAAATTTAATGTGTAGGAGAAAGTGATGGCAAAATTTAGAGCGTTAACTCTGCCGAAAGGTTGAATAGAAGTTATTTGTGGACCAATGTTTGCAGGTAAATCTGATGAACTGATACGTAGACTTAATAAACTTATTTATGCTGATGTTGAGTATGTAATTTTTAAACCAAAAACTGATACTAGAACATCAAGTGAAGTTAAAAGTAGGAACGGTTTAGTTGATGACGCTGAAGCAATTGAAAATCCATATGAAATATTGCATTATTTAATGGAATCACCAATTACTTATAATGTTGTTGCAATCGATGAAGCACAATTCTTTGATGAAACATTAGTTGAGGTAGCAGATATCTTAGCTGATCACGGTTATGTTGTAATCGTAGCTGGATTAGACAGAGACTTTAGGGGAAATCCATTCGGCCCTATCCCGGGTCTGTTGACTAATGCAGATATTGTAAATAAATTGACTGCTATTTGTACTGAGTGTGGTGCACCCGCAACAAGAACTCAAAGACTTATCGATGGAAATCCATCAAACTTTACAGATCAGTTAGTTCTCATTGGGAATAATGAGTCATATACTGCAAGATGTAGACACTGTCATAAAGTACCTGGAAAACCAATGTCAGATGCTGAACAGAAATTCAAAAAATTCACTGGCAAACTAATGCATTAATTTAAGAATTTTTTCTAAGTTAATCTTACATTTATAAATATACTCTTCCATATTTGGGAGAGTATTTTTTTCACTTTCTGCTCAAGCCAAAGAAAACACTCATCTTACAAATAAAAGGTTGTAAATATCATTAAGACTTTCAATTGAATCTTCAACATCTAATCACTTTGATAAAGTAATCTCATCATAGACTTCACATTCAGCTAAGTAGTTAATAATATCGAATCACTTATAATTCAATGAAGATCATTCAAAATCAATGAATTTAATTTCTGCTTTGGAATCATTCAAAACAAATAAAATGTTTTTATCGTTTATATCATTATGAGAAGTGATAAATTCTGTTTTATACTTTTGAAGAAGCTCAACATATGATTGATAATAATTAGTGTGATTTTTTATGTATTCATCATATTTGTTAAATGGGAATATATCAAGCAAGTTATTTAAATCTAAATTATGGAATTTTTTAATTTCATTTTTAATCAAACTTATTTTTATGTCCTCATCAAGATTATTGATTTTTTCATATCATTTTTTAATGAATATATTCCCATCAGAATATAGCAAATCATCGAAGTTATATAATCTATAAATGATCACTTCTTGATTAAAATTACTCAGACCACTTTTTAATATTTTTAGTTGGTATTTTGAACCATCATTTTTTATAACTAAATAAGTATCATTCTTATAACCTGAATAGAAATGGCTTACAGATAAAATATCATTTGTTTTACAATTGCACAGTTCTGCGAATTTTGCTATTATTTTATCTTTTAACATATCTTATAATTATACATTAAAAAAATACTTAAAAATCATAAATAAGTCTAAAAAAAATATTTATATTTTACATAAATTTTTAATATTAAAAGTTGTAAAATAAAATTATGAAAATCATTGGAGGTATATATGATTCAGAAAGTAATTAATCTTAAAGGTAGGAGTTTAGACTCTTTAGTTAAGAAATTCTCAATTGAAGAAGTTGAATATTTAGTTTCTCTTTCATTAGCGGTTAAAGCTGATAAAAAAGCGGGGAATATTCAAAGATCATGACTTGAAGGTAAAAACATTGTAACTTTATGAGAAAAAGATTCAACTCGTACAAGATGTGCATTTGATGTTGCTGCATTTGATATGGGTATGGGAGTTACTTATGTTGGACCTCAAGGTTCTAACTATGGTAAAAAAGAATCTATTGAAGATACAGCAATCGTACTTGGGAATTTTTATGACGGAATTCAATTCCGTGGATTCAGCCAAGAATATGTTGAAATCTTAGCAAAATTATCAGGTGTGCCAGTTTGAAATGGTTTAACTAACGACGAACACCCTACGCAAATTATTGCTGACTTAATGACTATGGTTGAAGAAATGCCAAATCAAAAATTCTCTGAACTTAAAGGTAAGAAATTTGTGTTTATTGGTGATTATAAAAATAATATGGGCCACTCAGAAGCCATTGCTTGTGCTTATGCTGGAATGCACTGTGTATTATGTGGTCCAGAATCATATAAAGCAGAAATGATTCCAGAATTAATTTCTAAAATTGAAGAAATCAATAAAGTAACCGGAGGATCATTAACTTACTCTGAAAACAAAATTGAAGCTGCTAAAGATGCTGATTTCATTTATACAGACGTTTGAGTATCATTAGGTGAACCGTTTGAATTATTTGACAAACGTATTGGTGAACTTCAAAACTTCCAAGTTGATATGGCTATGATGAAGGCTGCAAAAGCAAGTGCTAAATTCTTACACTGTTTACCAGCATTCCATGATGCAAGAACAACTTTCGCACAAGAAGTCGCTAAAACTCTAGGTGAAAAATATCCTTTAGTTGCTAAAGGTGCTATTGAAGTGACTGATGAAGTATTCCAAAGTGAATTCTCAATCGCATTTAGAGAAGCTGAAAATAGAATGCATTCAATTAAAGCAATTATGCTAGCTACTATGGCTGATGGTGCATGCATTGAAAAATTCTTAACTGCATACATTAAATAATCTTTAAAACTAACTTAAATATAAAAAGTGCAACACTATACAAAAATAGTGGAGCACTTTTTATATATTTCATGTTTTCAAAGTCAAATACCCATTTTTGATAACATTTAATCAAATTTATTGAAAGTGATTACTAGGATAATGTTTTTAAAGTGAATTTCTATAAAAATATCATGAAATAGTTAAAAAAATATAATTCTAGTGAATTGTGAGATTTATAAAATGATTTCTCAATAAAATATAAATATATTGTATAATTATAATGCTATAAGATAGATTGACAGGAGATTTATGAAAAAGAAATATAGAAGACACCTAAGTCGTGGGTCTTACTTTTGAGAAAAAAATAAAAGAACAGTAATGATTGCATCAGCAGTTGGTATTTTAGGACTAGGAGTTGGAGCTGCAGTTCCTATCCTATTCAACAACTCGCTAGTTGGATCAAACGAACTTTTATCAGGTACTTCAGAAATATCTTTAAAAGAAAATTACAATAAAAGTTTCAACTATACTGAAGTTTTACAAAACTTAAAAGTTTCTAAAACAAATTTTGAAAACGAAGAAATTAAAGTTGAACGAGATGATTTGGAAAAATTCATAGAAATGAAAAATTTCCCAGAAACAACTAATTTTATATTTGAAGATGCAATTCATGATGCTGAAAAAGAAGAAATAAAAATTTCTTTTAGTGTTGATAAATATAAAGAAAATGGCGAAGTAATTGATGGTTTTAAAAAATTCAATTTTACTATGAAATACTTACCAAGTTCAAAAATGACTTCTACAAATAGTTCAGAGGATGAAAGTGGATTAAACAGAATGCAAATTCAAAATAAACTAATCAATGGTTCTTCCGATGGTAAAGTTTCTTTAGCAAATATTAAAGAATTTGCAGAAATTAAAAATGCACCAGAAAATGCAACTTATAGATTGTTATCTTGTACTGAGGATCAAAATGCAAGAGCAAGTGGTTCAATTACAGAAGTAATTTTGTTAGCTGATAAATTCATTAATGATTTTGGTCAAGAAACAGAAAATGATTTGAAATTAAAACTTGAAATTAAATCAGAAGCACCAGATTTTAAAAATACAAAAATTACATTTAATCCAAATATTATAAATAACAAAAGTTTTAATCAAACGAGAGATTTCCTTACACAAGGAATGAGAGAATCAAAATTAAATATTGAAAATGCGACTCAATTTTTTGTAATTGACAATTTACCTACAAATAGTTCTGTTACTTTATTAAATTATGAATTAAACACAACAAATTCAACTGCAGAGTTCAATCTACGTTTTTCTAAATTCATTAATGAAAATGGGAAAGAAATAAGGGAATATGAAACAGAAAAAATGTCAATTCCAGTTAAAACAAAAAATACAAGTTATAAATTAAGAACCCTTTCTGAAGAGGAAAAACAATATAACATTACACAAGTTGAAAACTTCTTAACAAATGGTTCAGATGACAATACAGTTGATTATTTCAACCTTCTAAGATATGTTGATTTCAAGGACGCTAGCCCATATGCTGAATATAAATTAGAAAAAATTGAAAAAGTAAATTCTAGAGTAAATATGAGTGATGTAAAAATTGCAATTGAAATTTCTTTTGACAAAGTTTATATAAATGATGTTTCAGTTGATGCTGATGAAAAAATTGAAATGGTTATTGATGGTGTTGAAATAAGAAAAACTGAAATTAATTTTAATGCTGATGCGCCAGCTTGAGAAGGTTCAGCATATGATTTTGAGAGAGCAATCCTTGAAGATAGTAAAAATCCATCAAATAGAGAAATCAATCTTGAAAATAAGGTTTTTAGAAAATACTTTAATTTAACTGGTGAATTAAATGACACCACAATAATGCTAAGTACGATCCCTGGTTCTTATAACGATCCTACCTTTAAAAGTGAATTAATCATGACTGGTTGAGCACTTGAAGATGGCACTGTTTCTAAGGAACAAAAAATAGTTGATTTTACAATTGCTTTAGATTATGTTTTAGGTATTGATGCAGATGGAATGATTACTGGGTTTAGAAGCACTTTTAAAGGTAGCAAAGAGCATGTTATAATCCCTATTGGAGGACCAGTTAGTAATGATCCCGTTAGAGGGGTAGCTAAAAATGCCTTCAAAGATGAAAAAGAAATTAAAAAAATTACTATGCCACATAATATGAATAGGTTCGTAAATATTGAAGAAGGTGCCTTTGCTGGTCTTCACCTTGAAGAAGATTTAGTTATTACAAATTCTGTGCAAAAACTTGGGGAAGGTATTTTAGCTGGAACAACTTTCGCTGAAGGGAAATTAGCTTCATTGTCAGATAGATTTTGAGACCCAGATCACACATGAAGAAAAGGTTATGAAGGTGAATGAAAAGTAAGAAATAATAAAGATAGTACAAAGATTATTTATAGAAATGCAGCCACTGATTTTACTTTTACTGATTTTGTTAAAGACTTAACTAATGATGTTGGTGTTGGAGGGATGATTCCAGAAGCAAAACTTTCTGAAATTTTAGAACTTTATCCTATGGCAGTCTCAGGTATAAGTGATAATGACTATAAACTTATGAGTGCAGAAGAAGATAAAAACAAAAATATGGCTTTAATTACAGTATCGCCAAGAAGATATTATAACCAAAATGGGCATCTTTTAGATAATTCTAGTAGAGCATTTGGGTGAGAATTAGAAATTCAAACTGGTGGTGTTGCGATTAACGCCTTAAATGTTAATGCTACCACTGGGTTAATTGAAGGTTTTAATGAAACATGATTAAATACAGCATATTCTAGAGATTTCAAAGGAACTGGTGTCTTAAATATTCCAAAAACTATTGATGGTATTGAAATAAAAGGTTTTGCTGAACCTTCGAACGGTGAATCTGTTTTAATAAAGGCTGAACATTTCTTAAAAGAAATTACTTTTGAAAAAGGATTGATAATTACAGATATTCCAAATAATGCCTTTAAAGGTTCATCTAGTTTGAGAAAATTTGATTTTACAAATATTAAAACAATCGGGAACTCTGCATTTGAAAGAACTGGTTTTGAAACTTTCGAACTTGGTGAAAACACTAAAAAAATAGGTAACTCAGCTTTCAAATTCTGTTATGAACTTAAAACTGCTGATTTGAATAATGTTGAAGAAATTGGAAAATATGCTTTTGAATACTCTCCCTTGAAAGAGGTTAATATTCCAAATGTTAGAGTTATCGGAGAAAGAGCATTTAGTTCTACTGAATTAGTTAATGTTGAAATTCCTTTCTGTATTAAAACAATTGGAGAAAGAGCATTTACTTCAATATCTAAATTAGAATCATTAACACTCCCTTCAAACTTCTCGATCTATGATCATTCTCCATATTGAGCATACGGTGTGAAAGAATCGCTAATTACGATAAGAGAACAAATTATTGTTGAAGATGAAAATTTCACAATGTCCGAGGAAGATGGTTTAATTCTTAGCATTAAGAAAAGAGTTGATGGAAAAATAACTATTCCTAACACTATCGCTGGAAAACCAGTTAGATCAATTCAAGGTGAAACAGTATTTAAAAATCAACCTACACTTACTGAAGTTGAAATTTTAGCTGAAAATATGACTACTATAGATAAAAATACTTTCGTGAGAAGTTATGAAGGTTGCGCACCAATTCGAAAAATTACTGCGCCTTTTGTAAAAACAATTGAAGAACATGGTATTAGATCAATTTCTACTTTAAGAAAAGCTGAATTTGCAAGCCTTACTGAAGTTGGCTTCAATGCATTCTTAGATTGTTGAGAGCTTAGTGAAATTACAGCACCTAATTTAGAAATAATAGGAGAAAGTTCTTTCTATGGATGTAGTTTTATGACTACTATTGACTTCCCAAAATTGAAAGAAATTGGAAACAATGCCTTTTCAGCTATGACAAGACTTGATAGTGTAATACTTCCGGATTCATTAACAAAAGTAGGTAGTTCAATTTTTAGGAATTGTGAAAACTTAAGAATAATTTCTGTACCTTCATTTATGGACCCAAGCACAAACACAGAATGATGCGAAGGCATAAACAAAGAAAAAGTGACTATTACAGTTAGATAGTATTTAATTAAAATATAAATAGAATAAAACACCCTTCAAATGGGTGTTTTATTTTTCTAAAATCAACATCTTTGAAGTTGGGAGTAATTGATACTGTAATCTGATACAATTATTAGTATTTCGTATCACTAACACTAACACATCTCATGAAAAAGTATTATAATTAAATATATGATATATATTAAATAAGGTAGGCAAATATGAGAAGAAGATATAGAAGGCAAAGGTATCAAAGAAATTATTTCTGAGATAAAAATAAAAGAACAATAATGGTTGCATCAGCTGTTGCAGTTTTAGGAATTGGTGTAGGTGTATCGGTACCATTCATCATCAATAGTACACACTCACCAAAACACGATTTAGTGAATACATCGCAAGTTTTAGTTAAGGAAAATTATGATAAAACATACACTTATTCCGAAGTTTTAAAGATATTAAATGTTTCAACTAATATTTCGTTGAGATCAACACAATATGTTTCACGTGCTAACCTTTCAAAATTTGTAAATTTAATTAACTTTCCAAGTGATGCAGTGTTCACTTTTGAAGATGCAATTCATAATGCTGATAATAAAAAAATCAACATCTCTTTCGGATCAAATAAATACATTGATTCAAGTGGTGAGCTCTTTAATGGTTATAAAAGATTTAGTTTTGATATTGAATACACTCCAAGTGAAAAAATGACTTCCACATCATTTAATGACAACCAAACAGGTTACGATAGATTAGCAGCGCAGGAAGCACTAATCAATGGGTCACAAGATGGGATAGTTCCAATTTCAAATCTTGAAGAATTTGTAGAAATTAAGAATGCACCCATTGGTGTAACTTATAAGTTAATATCATGTATTGAAAAAGAAAATCAAACTACAAGAAATTCAACCACTACCGAAGCAATTGTTTTGGCTAACAAATTTATAAACGATAATGGTGATACTGTAAATGGTGAATTAAAACTTAAATTTGATATTAAAACAATCCCGGCAATATCAAAAGAAACAAAAATTAGTAAAAATCTTAATATTGTAAATACAAAAACAATTAGTGAAACGCAACAATTTTTAACAAGTGGATCAAAAGATTTATCACGTGTTAACTTAACAAATCTTTCAGATTTTATTATTATTGATAACTTACCTAGTAATAGTGAAGTTTCATTAATTAATTATGAATCAATAGGTGGAAATGAGGTCCAATTCAGACTTAAACTATCTCAATATATGAATGATAAAGGAGAATTAATTTCTAATTTTGAATCTGATCTATATACTCTTCCTATTTATGAAAAAAACACTACTTACAAAGAGAGAGCACTATCAGAAAAGGATAAACAATTTAACATAAGACAAGTAAGAAGTTACTTAACTAATGGTGATAATTCTGATAAAGTTGATTATTTTAAATTAGTTAAATATGTTGATTTTACTGATGCAGATCCATCGGCAAATTATAAACTTGAAAACTTATCTGTATCTAATGGTAATGTAGAGAACGGATTCATTAAAATAGCATTAAGAGTTTCATTTGACAAAAAATTTGTGAATAGTGAATCAATTAATGCTTCAGAAGAAGTTGATTTGACTATTGATGGAATAGAAATTAAAGAAACAAAGCTGGAATCAACTACCAAATTGGAATGAAATGGATCATCTTATGACCTTGAAGAGGCACTCTTAGTTGGTTCACCTAATAAATCAAAAATGATAGTTGACAAAGAAAATAAAACTTTCAATAAATTTTTTGCACTTTCTGGTGATTTAGAAGAAACAATAGTTTCAATATCACGTCCGAAAGAAACTATAAATGGAAGTGATAGAAAGATAGAAATTGACTTTATCATTACGAATTGTATTTTTGAAGATGGAACCATTGGTAATTTAGAACCTAAAACCTTTACCTTTACAAATGAAGTTATGTTTGATACAGATGAACGTGCCTTCATAAAAGGGTTTAGCCCATCTTATAGTGGTAGCAAAGAAAATGTAGTTATACCTCTAAAAGGTAATTATGGTTCATACATTAAAGGTATTTCAAAAAATGCTTTTAAAGATGAAAAAGAAATAAAAACAATAACTATAGAGCAAGATAATCACTATTTCGGAACAATTGAATCTGGTGCTTTCTCAAATCTAGTGAATCTAAGGGAAGATGTTATTATCCCTTGAAGTGTTAGCACAATGGGAGCTGGTGTATTCTCTGGCACTACATTTGTAAATGGTAAATTAGTAGAAGTTGATAGTCAATTTGATGTTAATAGTAAAGAGTGAAGAGAAGGATATAATGGTGAATATAGAGTTACTGGTAGACAAGATAACACAATTATTAAATATAGAGATCCATATACTCAACTAACTAATGAAGGATTAGTTGCGGAGTTAACTGATGGACAAGGAATTGGCGCCAGAGTTAATGTTGATAAATTCTCAAAATATGTAAGTATTAATGCTATGGGCTTACCTCCTGGAGAAACAATTCTGACTCTAACAAATAACTCTTATGATAGTAGTAAGAATTTATCAACTTTATCTATTGCTCCAAAATATTATTATAACCATAATGGAAATTTCATTGATAATAGTAATTTAGCCTTCAATTGAAACGTTGAGATCGAAAATATTAATGTCGCTGAAAGTTCATTATTAATGGACTCAAACACCGGATTAATCACAGGGTTTAATGGTAAATGATTAGAAACAGATGCATCACGTGAGTTTAAAGGCACTGGTATTTTAGAAATTCCAGCAGAAATTAACGGGATAAAAGTAAGAGGTTTTGCAGAAACTGTTAAAAATAAAGCTTTATTTGTTGATGCACAACATTTTTTAAAAGAAATTAAATTTGCGCCTGACTTAAATATTACAGATATTCCTGCATATACATTTTATCAGTCTTCTTTACGTAAGATTGATCTTACAAAAATAGAAACAATAGGAGAATCTGCATTTCAACAAAGTGATATAAATCAAGTTGTATTAGGCGAAAATATTAAGGAAATAGCAGAAAAATCATTTATGTATTGTTTCTCCTTAAGAAGTTTTGATTCTAAAAATTTAGAAGTAGTCGGAGCAAGGGCATTTAATAATTCCCCTATACAGTCATTTGATTTTACTAATATTAAAAGGATTGGGAATAGCTCTTTTTATGGAACTGAATTATCTGAAATTGTTATTCATAGTGATATTGAATGAATAGATCAAAGTGCTTTTGGTTCGATTCAAAAACTTCAAAAATTATCACTTCCATATGATTTTAATCCACGTCAACATTCACAATATTGATCTGATGGAGTAGATACTTCAAAAATTATCACTAGAGAACAAATAATAATTGAAGACGCTAATTTTACAATATCACAAGGTGATGGAAAATTATTAACTGTTAAAAATAATGTTTCTGGAAAATTAGTTATTCCGAATATGGTGAATGGCGAAAAAGTTAAAGCAATCGATGGAGAAAGTTTTTTCAGCAATAGACCTAACATTACTGAACTACAAATTGAAGCTCAAAGTATGACTAAAATAAAATCAACTACATTTTTCGAGTCTAAAGTTGGTGCACCTAAAATATCCAAAATTACCGCACCTCACATCACAAGAATTGAAGAAGATGGATTTGCAAAAATGAAAGATTTAGTAACTGTTGAATTGCCAAATTTAATAGCGGCAGGAAAAAGATCTTTTTATGATTGTTGAGCTCTTAAAACAGTTACTGCACCTAAACTTGAATCTATAGATAACGATGCATTCCTCGATTCGACAAGTTTAGCTTCTTTTGATTTTTCAAAAATAAAATCTATAGGAGATGAAGCATTCATGGGTACAAGGTTGGTAAATGTTGTTTTACCTGATTCCTTGACAGAAATAGGGTCATCTGTATTTAAAGGATGTTTCCAGTTAAAATCTGTTTCAGTGCCGGCACATTTAAATCCTGCAATTTCTCCAAACTGATGACAAGGTATAAATACTACAGAAGTAACAATAACTGTTAGATAATTTTTTGAATAAATAGATACTTTATATAAAAAAATATAACATCCTCCCGGGATGTTATTTTTTATAATGACTAATTAAAAAGTGTCAATCGACACTTTTTAAATTGAATATTAAGCTATTTTTCTGCCGTGAAATCAATCTATTCCGGTTAAAAAAGCAATTTCAGATCAATTATCATTTGTAACTTTTCCACCGACTAAAAATTTGATTTCTTTACCATAAGTATCATTCACGTGTTTTAATATTTCAATATTTTCTATTGCGGGTAACTCATTCCCGCCTTTTGTTAGAACTCAATCAAATCCAAGATTAATAATTTCTTCTATAGATCTTTCATAATCTGCAGTTTGATCTATTGCCATATGGAAGGCACACTGACATCCATCTAGTAATGGTAATATTTTTTCGCAAGATTTTATATCAACCCTATCATACATTAAGAAACCAAAAATAAATTTATTGGCACCAACAGCTTTATAGTTATCAATCATTTCTTTTAAATAAGGGAGGTCAGAATCCAAAAAGACGAAATCCCCTCTCAATCGTAGCATTATTACGCTATCAATTTTCAATCTGTTAATACAATAATCTACTAAATCAAGGTCGGGACATAGTCCACCCAATTCTAAGTGAGAGCATATTTCAAGACGTGAAATGCCCTTAGATTTATAGTAATCTGCTTCCTGTTTTGATTCGATACATCCTTCTAATAAAAAATTTCTTTCCATTATATTTCCTTTCCGTTGATTATTACTTTATGAATATTCACATTTTCATCAATTACAATAAAGTTAGCTGGTTTATTTAAATTAAGTTCGCCATAATTCTCTAATTTAAGATTTTTAGCTGAGTTAAATGAAGATACTTTAACAATGTCTGATCATGAACAGTTAGTTGCATGCTTGTAGTTACTAACTATTTTATTGTAAGGTGCTCCACCACCAGCTAGTGTATTTGAATCTTTTAAATAGAAATAATCACCCCTCTTATCAACACCTAAAGTTCCAAGGTAATAACAACCATCGTCAAGACCCTTTTGAGCTAAACAATCAGATACAATTGTTAAATTATTTATACTTACTATTTTATGAGTAGTTTCAATGACTTCATTTGCAACATGAGTGCCATCACTGATAATTTCAATTGCAGTAGTATCATTATATTTATTGTTTAAAATAGCATTAACTATCCCTGTATCTCTATGACTAAAACCACTCATAGCGTTATAAAGATGTACAACTCTATTTATCCCATTGCTTAAAGCGTGAACAGCCTCTGCATATGATGCATTAGAATGTCCTAGTGCAAATGTGAAGTCATTGCTATATTTATTAATTAATTCAGCGTTATTTAAAATTTCTGGAGCAACTGCAATAATTGTTGGGATACTTATATTCTTCTTTGCATAAATTAGGAAGTCTTCATCTATTGGCATTAATACTTTTTCATCATGTGCACCTTTTTTCTTAACATTAATAAAAGGCCCTTCAAAATATCAAGCAACCATTTTTGGTAAATCATTATAATTGTTGTGTTCTGTTAAAAATACTTTCAATTCATCAGTTATCTTATAAAGACGATCCAGTGATAAGCTAACATTAGTTCCAACAAAAGCAACAACCCCTTCTTTTGAAAGATTATTTAAATAGTTTAGATATTTCGCTTGAAAATCATCTGAAATATCAAAGTCATCAAAACTCATCCCATATCCACCGTGAGTATGAGTATCAACAAATCCAGGTATTAAAATTTTACCTTCACAATCATATCCACTTAATTCAGTTTTACCCTTTGAAATATTTTTAATATTTCCATTTTCATCAACTTCTAAAAAACCAATAAATGATTCATCTTTAGTTGTGATGAGTGCGTTCTTATATATCATTAAAGACCTCCATAATATTAAAATTATATTGCATTAACAATATATTTATTAAAAATTACTATAAACCATAAAAGAATCAACTAATTTTATTTAAATTTACATATAAAGTGAGAAAAAAATGTAAAGATTTAATTTTTCCATTATAATTAATATGTATCAATTGCGCCTGTAGCTCAGTAGGATAGAGCACACGCCTTCTAAGCGTGTTGTCAGGGGTTCGAATCCCTTCAGGCGCGCCATTAAAATTAATCACTCTAATTGAGTGAATCCAATTGAATTAAAAAGTGTAACACTTATAATATGAGTGTTACACTTTTTACTTATAAAAGACATAAAAAGAGTATTACCTTGTCAGATTAGGGGTACAATAATATCTAAATAATTACAAATTTTAATAGAATTTATAGATCATTTAAAGCTAGTGATAAGAAGTGCTATTTCTTAACCGCAGAACCTAAGATCTAAATATGCAATCGCAAGAGAATTAAAGCAAACTAAACTATCAACAAATATGAATTTGAAATATCTAATCAAAAATACAAGAAAGGTAATAACGTAAACATTGTCTGTACACTTTAAAATATGAGAATTAATAAATTATTTTTAAGATATTATGCAAATGGATTACAGTATTAAATTACTTATCGTTAGATATCTATAAATCTTCCAAATATTAAAATCCTATAGTGTCATATGAGATGATATAAAAAAGGTGATAATTCTTTGAGGTTTAAGATGAAGAAATTGAAAACATTAATAATTTAACAAATAACATATCGAGCAAAATATTTAACTTGTTAGTGATCAAGAATGCAAAGTGCATTTTAAATATTAGGAATTATAAGTAAATACCTAAACTTGTCAAAAGATTAGATATTTTCTACCCTTATTTATCACAAATACTATAGTTTAGTTAAGTGTCATACTTTAGATTTCATTATATGAACACTTGTTTACCACTGATGTTTTTTTATTCTTCTTTTTTTTGATTTGGATTCGATATTCAGTTTCTTTCAAATTCTTTTACTTTCATTATTTCAAACTTCTTGCACCAACAATAGGGGCAACTTTTTATTTCATTGCGTTAGATTGATTATTATGCAATAATATAAATACATTAAATACAAAAATGAAGGAGATATTTAAAGTATGGCAGATAAAGAAATTTTTGACGAGCAAATAAATAAGGCGGAAGATGATTCTTCAGAATCTAAGCCCCAATCAAAAATAAAAGATTGAAGTAGGTTCAAAAAACCAATAATCTTTTCGACAATTTTTTTCCCACTTTTAGCAGTTGTTAGCACGGGACTATTTTTGACATTTTATGAAAACAAAACACAACAAGTAATTCCTGAAAAAATATTTTCAAGTTTTGAAGCAAGAAAAGATTATGACAAAACAATGAATCAACTTCAACTTATGAACATTTTTGAAAAAAATTCTGACAACATAATTGATAAAGAAACTTTAGAAGAATTCATTATTTTAAAGGATTTCCCAAAAAATGCAATTTTTACAGTTCAAAGTACTGCATACAATTCAGATACAAACTTGGCAGATATTCAAGTTGTTGCTGATTCACAAATTTCAGATGGTAAAGAAGTTCAAAAACCTTTTGAAATCAATTTTTCATTAGTTTATAACGGTGATGTTTCAACAAAAATAATTTTAAAAAATCAAACATTAAATATTATATTTGAAGATTTTAAGACTGAAATTGGTTATGATGAAGAAACAAAAGAAGCAACAAATTTTAAAGAATTCTTCGAAGTTCACAATGAAGCAGAGGGTGCTAAATATTTTTTAGATGAAATTAAAACAAATAATTCAAAAGGTATAGAATCTAGAGTTGTTTCAATTAAAGTTTCAGCAAGTAAAACAATTGATAAAACCGGCGAGACAATTGCCGTTCCAAAAGATTTTGACAATTTTGATTTAACACTTAATTTTTATACTCAATATTCAATAACACCAGGGGGTGGGCTATCACTTGATGATCGTTGACTTGAATCCGAAGAAGGAAATGAATGGGAAGGTGATTTATTCATCCCAACAAAAATAGGTAGCGTTGTTGTAAAATCAATTGATAGTGAATTCGCTTCAAACGTTAAAGACAAACTAGTTTCTTTGAAATTTGAATCCGATAGTCAAATTGAATCAATTGGCAACAATGCTTTCCAAGGGTGTTCAAACTTAGATGGTGAAATTGAATTGCCAAATTCTTTAAAAACAATTGGTACATCGGCGTTTGAAGATTGTACAAATCTTTCTGGTGCTTTAATAATCCCTTCTGATATTGAAGAAATTTCGCAAAATACTTTCAAAGGTTGTTCTAATATAACTTCTGTTGTATTACCTAATTCTTTAAAAACAATCGGTACATCGGCGTTTGAAGATTGTACAAATCTTTCCGGTGCTTTAACTATACCTTCAAGTGTTGAAGTGATATCACAAAACGCTTTTAAAAATTGTTCTGAAGTTGAATCAATCACAGTTTCATCTAATCTTTATCAAGAACATAACTCAATTTGAAGTCAAGGATATTGAAATAACCAAAAAGGTGCTTCTTCAAATATTAAAAGTTCAGATGGATATTTTTATGAAGGAAAATTCAAAATTGATTCTAATGGTAACTTATCAATAGCCGACACTTCAACTTGAAATTATGCTAGTTGAGATGGTAATCTATTTATTCCGGATGAAGTTGATGGGTTTGACGTTATCAAATTAATTCCAAGATCTAGCAAAGAATCATTTTCTTTCCAAATCAAAGACAAATTAACCTCTTTAAGCTTTGATCCTAATATCAACTTAACTTCTATTGATGACAAAACTTTTTCTGATTGCAAAGAATTAAAAAATGTAAGTTTTCCAGTTTCGTTACAAAGTCTTGGGACAAGGGCATTTAATATGTGTAGCAAACTTTCTAACATTACTTTCCCAGAAGACTCTCAATTAACAACAATAGGTGATTATACTTTTGAAGACTGTACTTCTCTTGTAACAATCACTCTCCCATCGTCACTAGAATCAATTGGTAATGGTGCCTTTTCTTATTGTTCTAAACTGACATCAATCACTCTCCCATCGTCACTAACATCAATCGGTACATCGGCGTTTGAAGATTGTACTTCTCTTGAAACAATCACTCTCCCGTCATCATTGACATCAATTGGCGAAAAAGCTTTCGGATATTGTAATAAACTAACTTCTATCATCTTCCCTGAAGACAGTAAATTAGAAGATATTGGTAATTTAGCTTTTATAAGCTGTACTAACCTTGCTGGTGATTTACTTATCCCTAGTTCAGTTCAATCAATTGGTTCGGAAGCTTTCAAGAATTGCGACAAAAGAAAACTAACATCAATTTCAGTTTCATCAGACCTTTTCAAAGGCCATGAAACAACTTGAAGTCAAGGATATTGAAATAATGAAATCGACTATCGTTCGAATGTCGTTGAAATTGGTTCGGATTTAATGGATGGAATGTGAACAATTTCAAGAGAAGGTGTTCTTTCAATCACTGATATTTCAAAATGAGAATTTAATAAATGAGATGGCAATTTGGTTATACCTAAAAGCGCCGCTAATATTGAAGTTAAAGAATTATTTTCAGGTGACTCGAATAATAATTTTTCAACACAAATTAAAGATAAATTGAAATCAATAAGCTTTGAAAATGGTTCAAAATTAACTTCTATTGTTGATTATGCTTTTGCAGACTGTACTTCATTAGAAACAATTGCTTTCTCAGAATCTTTAACCTCAATCGGTAATTATGCTTTTTCAAACTGTTCTAGTTTAACTTCAATTACTCTCTGAGATTCATTAGAGGCAATAGGTAATTCCGCTTTTAATAAATGTACTTCTCTTGGAACAATCACTTTCCCAACAGAAGAAGCTAGTCTAGCTTCTATTGGCGATGCAGCTTTTGAAGGATGTATTGAACTTTTGGGTGACTTAACAATCCCAAAATCTGTTAATTCAATCGGTTCAGATGCTTTCAAAGATTGTAATAAAGATAAATTAAGATCAATTTCAGTTTCTGAAAATTTATTTGAAAACCATGAAACAACTTGAAGTCAAGGGTATTGAAATGGAGCTACTAATGCTGATTCAAATATTATTAATATCGATGGTGATATTGTTGGTAATATGTTTACCTTGAGTAAAGACGGAATTCTTTCAATTACTGATACAGCACAATGAGATTATGATAATTGAGAAGGTCATTTAACTATACCAAAAGCCGTTGGTTTAAGGGATGTTAAAGAAATTAAGCAAAGCGGAGTTGGCGACACCTTCTCAACACCGATCAAAGACAAATTGAAGTCAGTAACTTTTGAAGAAGGACTCCAATTAACCTCAATCGGTGAACGTGTTTTCCAAGACTGTACTTCTCTTGAATCAATCGTCTTCCCAATGATGTTGGAATCAATTGATGCATTTGCTTTTTCCAACTGTACTTCCCTTAAAACAATTGCACTCCCTGAGTCCATCAAATCTATCGGTTCAGAATCTTTCAAAAATTGCACTACTCTTGAAACAATCACAATCCCAGAATCTTTAACCTCAATCGGTTTAGAAGCTTTCAAAGATTGTGCCAATCTTTCGGGTGATTTAATAATTCCAAGTTCAACCCAATCAATCGGTAATTCAGCTTTCGAAGGTTGTGTTAAACTATCTTCAGTTTCTGTTTCAGCAGACCTTTTCCAAGACCATAACTCAATTTGAAGTCAGGGGTATTGAGATGGAAAAACTAATTGAGAATCAAACGTTGTTAATGTGGATTCAGACAGAGTTGATGGAATGTGATCAATTTCAAAAGAAGGTATTCTTTCAATTACAGATATTTCAGAATGAGAATATGATGAATGAGGGGGTGAATTAGTTATTCCTAAAATTGTTGCTAACATTGAAGTTAAAGAATTATTTCAGGGTAAATATGGTGCTGCTTTCTCAACACAAATCAAAGCAAAATTAACATCGCTGAAATTTGAAGAAGGACTCCAATTAACCTCAATCGGTAATTATGCTTTTTATGAATGTAGATTATTAGCAGTTGTTGACCCACTTCCAGAAACTTTAATATCAATCGGTGATAGTGCTTTCAAATATTGTAATAAACTAACTTCAATCATAATCCCTGAGTTATTGGAATCACTTGGCAAATCATCTTTCAGTTACACAGGAATTGTATCTTTTACCCTTCCAAAATTAGTTGAAGAAATTAAGGACAATACTTTTGATGATTGTCGTTCTCTTACAACATTCATCATTCCAGAAGACTCCAAATTAACTAAAATTGGCAACAATGCTTTCTTTAATTGTCAACTCCTTACTTCAATTACCCTCCCATCATTACTAACAACAATAGGTGATAAAACTTTCAATTATTGTTATCGCCTTACTTCAATTACCCTCCCACCATTATTAACTAGTATTGGTCTACGTATTTTCGACAGCTGTACTAAATTAGAATCTATCTATGTATCAAATGAATATCAAGTGGGTAAAACTGCTTCTTTAACTACCGGTAACAGCGCTGAAATCATCAAGATTTTTGAATAAAAACTTGAAAAATTTCATGAGTACTCCTAAAATGAAATCTGAAGTGTAACACTTAACTAGGACGTAACACTTAAGATAAACATGATGAGAAAATATCCGGGCTTTTTGATAAGCTTGGGTATTTTTTATAATTTTCTAATATCTAAAGTGTAGTCTTATATTTGTGGCTACTAGTTAAATATTTTCCTTGTATATTATTAGATCTTGAAGGTTTTCGATTTTTCATATAAAATCTTAAAAAGTTATCTCCATTTTTACACCATATTCTATGATTCTATAGGATTTTAATATTTGGATGATTTATAGTTATCCTACGTACGATAACTTCAATGCCATAGTTTTATTTGTCGTAATACATTAGAAATAATTTATTAAATTCTTTATATTTTAAAGTGTATGGACAATGTTTGTGTCATTATTTTTATATTTTTGATACACTATTTCAATTTTACATCCGTTGATAGTTTGATTTTTCTTTAATTATCTTGATATATAGTTTAGATTTATTTAGTTTGCTTATATTAAAAATATTTTTTGCTGATTTTTACAAATGATTTACAATCTTTCATTAGTTATTTGTAATTGAGTTATAGAACATCATTGTGTTCCTCATTAGATAAGGGAGTAAGCTTTCCTTACCCCTTTGTCAGTTAAAAAGTGCAACACTTATATTTTACAATAAGCGTTACACTTAATAATTCAATTGGATTACTTATATTACAGTTTCTCTATCTAAATTGCTTTCCATAGTATTCAACTGCTATCATTGCACGAACATCATTCTCACAATATATTTTTAAATCATGTGATAATTCATTTCATTGTTGATCATTCAAACTTCCAAAAAATCTTTCTAGTGTTTTATTTTGACAAACTAAACCATTGCCGACAGGAAGAGTTTTGTAATCTACACATTTTGTCATTTCAAAAATTTTTGGAGATTCTTCACTAATTAAAGGTAGAACTTTTTTAATGCTATAGAAGCCTTTTAATTTTTTGATCTTTAAGCAATCTTTTTTACGTGGGTCAAATCAATTGGCTAAGTCATATAGATTACTCACTATAATTTTAATTTTATTAGTATATTCTTCTTCATTTATATAATCTATTAATTCATTTAATCTTGATCTTTCAAAAGAAACATTATAAACAACGTATGAGTAATCTTCGCCACAGTATAAATCATCAACTAAATCTTTAAAGTTTTGAATTGTAATATTTAATGGATCAAATAATAAATTTGAACATTCAAGGTCAGCTATCTTAACTCCATCATTATGATCTTTTATGATCGAACATTGAGTAATTATTTGGGCAAATGGTAAACAATTATTGATTGGTCTAAATGGTGAAGAGATAGTTTCAAAATCAAAGTATACTTTTTTATTTTTAAGGACGATTCTTCCACAGATAGATTTATTGTCTAATGTTTCAATAACTGGAGTTATCCCCAATCTGTCTCCGATGCAATCTTTATAAAATTCGCCATGTTTTGAAATAAAAACAGTAGTAGTTTTATCAGGTAGTAAACTATTTTCCTCATCTTCACAAAGTTGTTCAATAGTTTTTGTATGATTAACAACTGTTCCACTGTATTGGAATGCTAAATAACCTTTTAAATAATATAGCTCTTTAAGTTGCGGTCAAAATGAAGAACGACATCACTTGTTATTGTCTTTTATTGAAGGTTTAATACTAGATAATGATTCTAAAAAACTATCTTTTCTCAAAGGTAATAATTCAGTTAGTTCTTTGATATCATCTTCAAAAGTTGTTAGAGTTCTTTGAATTAATTCTATAAATTCATATTCTGATTTTGATAACTTAGTTTTTTCAGATTCTTCGTGATGAGTTTGAATATCACTAAAATCCCCATCGCATATTTTCCTTAGATTCATTGGATAGGATTCAAAGGTATATTCGAATTCATTTTTAACTTTAACACCATACCCTTGTTTGATTAATTTCTTGTGCTCTTCGTTTTTTAAGCCGGTCATTGTAGGTGGACTTTTCTTAAATCAGAAATTTGGAGTTATTGCAAGTGGAGCTTCTCCCCTTTGCGCCCTACAATAATCGATCAAACAAAGTGATAATTCAATCTCATATTCATTTAAAAAATCAAGTGTTCTAAGAAGTTTATATTGAAAGAAAACATCAAGGAATAATTTTCTTTTTGCTGTGGTTGTACCTTTGGTTTCAATTAACTGAATTGTCTTGTCAGTTTTAACAATTGCATCTGGTTTTGTTATACAAGTATTATTCATGAAAATAGATTGGAAAATAACAACATTTTTATTTTGAAAAAATATAGCTTTTGTTTTTTCAAATTTATCTTCATTACTCATTCTACCTAAATCATCTAAATCAATAACTTCGTGATCAGGATAAAGACTTTCAATATACTTACGTGATAATTCATCAATTCGAATTCCCTCAATTATTTTTGGGTCATCTTTATCAATATCTTTATTTTCTTCTAGTTGCATTTTATAAAATTCTAAAGAATCGAACTCTTTATTTTCTTCGTCTTCATCATCATTTAACTCTTCATCAATTTGATTTAAAAATTTATATTTTTTAAATTCAGTATTAAATCCTGAAATTATTTCATTATTAGTAAAAAATAAAAACTCAGGTTGATCAATTAGTCATCTAATGTAATCGTATTTATTTATTAATTTCTTTGCCATAAAACCCCTATCAACAATAAGTTAATCATAGAATAATTTTTTTAAAAATTTTCATTATTTGAAAAATTATTTTAAATAAATACTTATTCAATAATCTTGTATTAAATATATAAAACAACAATGTTATAATAAACATATGATTATAAATAATATTTCAAAAGGTATCCTCTCTGGAAAAGAGGGGAACATCAAATTAATTAAAAGAAAATCATGAAGTAAAAAAATCATCAAAAATGATGGTAAAAGACATGATGTCGATGAAACATTAATCAAAATCAAATTTGATTTTGGTGAGAATGTAAGAATACATAAAAGCATTGTCCCGTCTAGAAAAAAAATTACTTCAGAAATTTTTGGAATTGATGTTAATAATAAAGGTGATAAAGATGAATAATATTTTTAAAAGGTTAGTTGAACTACAAAAAAATTCATATGCACCATATTCCAAATACCCAGTTGCATGTATTCTTATTGATAAAGACAATAATGAATTTGAAGGTGTCAATGTAGAGAATGCATCATATGGTTTAACAATTTGTGCAGAAAGAAATGCGATCACAACCGCTTGTACAAATGGATCTTATGAATTTAAAGAAGTTCATTTGATATGTGGCGATGACAAAGAAATATTCGGAACACCGTGTGGTGCTTGCAGACAAGTGTTAGCTGAATTTATGGATGATGAAGCACTAATAATATCGTGGAATAACATTGGGCAATCACAAACATTTAAATTCAAAGAACTATTGCCAAACTGTTTTAGAAAAAGTTACTTTGAAAGTAAATAGGAGATAAAAAATGAACAACAATACTATATACAATATATGACTAAATTCACCAGATGTTCCAGATGGTATGAAAAAAGAAATGGAAAAAATGACTAATGAACAAATTGAAGCTTCTTTTTCAGATGCTCCATTAAAATTTGGTACAGCTGGATATAGAGCACCAATGGGCCCTGGTCCACTGTATTTAAATGAATTAACTTATCAACAATTAGCTGTAGCTTATGCTAAATTCATTTCAATGAACTTTGACTTTACAACAGGTAAAAAGCCAAAGGTATTGGTTGCTCATGATAATAGAATCAATGGTAAAGAATTTTCAATTTTAATCGCCTCTGTTTTCACAGCGCATGATTTTGAAGTTTATTTATCACCTAACAACACACCTTTAGCTACTCCAATTGTTTCTCATATTATTAGAGCAAAAGGATTTGATGGTGCTATTAATATTACTGCTAGTCATAATCCGAAAGAATACAATGGATTTAAAGCATATAATAAAACTGGTTCACAAGTTTCAAACGAGGAATCAAATTTAATTTCTTCGTTATTGCCTGATATGTACTTAAACATGAACAAGAGATATAATATCAATCTTGATTTACTTAAAAATATTTCAACTAATGATGTAATTAACTATTTTAATGATGTTACAAGAAAATTAGAAATTAATCATGTTGAACCAACGAAAGCGCCTATTATTTTTACACCTCATCATGGGGCATGTTGTTTATATGTTAGAGAATACTTAAAAAGTTTAGGGCATAATGTTATTTTTGTTGAACAACAAAGTTTTATTGATGGTGATTTTATAAATTCACCTGTTATGAATCCAGAAGACCCAACATCGTTTGCTGCTTCTCTTGAAATAGCAGAACAAAATAACTCAGATATCATGTTAGGGGTTGATCCAGATGGTGACAGATTAGCAGTCGCTATAAAACACAAAGGTGAATGAAAATACTTGAATGGTAATCAAACTGGTATTCTAGCGACAAATTACTTACTTAAATATAAAGATTTTGGAATTAAAGTACCAGTTGTTATCTCAACATATGTTACTAATTCATTAATCAATAACATTGTAGCTGATTACCATGGGTTAGTTTTAAGAACTGCAACTGGATTTAAAAATATTGCCGCAGCAATGGAAACCATTGATAACGAAGATGCAACATTTGTTATTGGGTTTGAAGAAGCTATTGGAATGTGTACAAGTGATGCCATTAGGGAGAAAGATGGAATTGCAGCTGCTGCACTATTACTTCAAATGTATCACTTTTATAAAGAAAATAATTTATCTTTAATTGATGTACTAGAACTTCAAATTTATCAAAGATGAGGGTATTGATATGGGGAGACTGTATCTACTACAATCCCTGGAAATAATTGAAAACTAAAAGCTCAAGAAATTGAAGAAAAAGCATTAACACAAGCGCCAGGGTCATTCTGTGGATTGCAAATTGAAGATGTTTACTGAAATGAAGCTGGTGAATGTATAGAGTGAAAACTTACAGGTGATGCTTGAATTAAATTTAGAATTTCAGGAACTGAACCTAAATTTAAAATCTACTACAACCTATTCTTCTCTCAACCAAAAACTTTATATTATAAAGAATCAGAATATAAAGAAGTTGTCAAAACATTAACAAGAGAAATTAAGAAAAAATTATTCTAATATAAAACACCCACGGGTGTTTTTTTATTCCAAATAGACAAAAAATACTGCATTTATAATAAGTGCAGTATTTAATAATTTAATTTAAAAATGCCTTAAAACATTTTAATAATTATATGAAAAGATTATTTTAAAGATTCTAATTTTGCTAGAATTGCATCTTTTGATACAAATCCAATAGTTCTTTCTACTTCTTTACCATCTTTTAAATAAACCAAAGTCGGAATAGTCTGAACATCAAATTTTTCTGCTAATTCAGGGATTTCATCAATGTTTACCTTGATTACTTTTCCATCTTTTCAGTTGTTAGAAATGTCGTCAATAACTGGTAATAACATTTTACATGGTCCACATCACTCAGCGAAGAAATCAACTAGAACAATTCCAGTGTCAACCCCTGATTCGAATTCATTTTTACTTTTAGCTACCATAGTGAGCCTCCTTATACATAAACATTATACATAATAATCTTTTCAAAAATATTCTTTTATATTTTTGTAAATTTTATTGATTTTTGATATAATAATATATTACTAAAGAATTTGGTAATAGAAGGAAAACATATGATAGTTACTAAAAAAGCTTATAACTTTACTGCAACTGCAGTAACTGAAAATAATGAAATTAAAGAAATCACATTATCTGATTACTTAGGAGAAAATGGAGTTGTATTATTCTTTTATCCAAAAGATTTTACATTCGTTTGTCCAACTGAAATCATCGCATTCGATAACAAAGTTGAAGAATTTAAAGCAAGAGGATTCAATTTAATTGGAATCTCGACTGACAATGAATATTGTCATTTTGCTTGAAAAAATACAGAAGTAAATAAAGGTGGAATTGGACAAGTTAAATTCCCATTAGTTGCTGACTTAAATAAAGAAATTGCAAGACAATACGATGTATTACTTGATGAATCTGTTGCATTAAGAGGTTCATTCTTAATCGATAAAAATATGATTGTTCGTCATGCTGTGATTAATGATTTACCACTTGGTAGAAGTGTTGATGAAATGATAAGAATGGTTGATGCTTTAAACTTCTTTAATAAAAACGGAGAAGTATGTCCTGCTAACTGAAAAAAAGGTTCAGAAGGAATGAAAGCTGATCCAGAAGGTGTAAAACAATACCTATCTGATAATGCTAAAAAACTTTAGTATATACTCTTAAAATAAAGTTAAAAAAACAGGCCTTACAACCTGTTTTTTTATTAACAAATAATATATTTATTTAAAAGTGCATCTACTGATCCAAATTTTGAAATAACGTCTTCTTTGCTCATATCAATCATAATTTCTTTATTAGCTAATATAATGATACGTTCGCACATCATGCTAATGATATTATTATCATGAGAAATCAACACGATTGTAATTTGATGTTTTTTACAATAATCTAAGATAAAGTTTTTTATTGCGTTCTTTATTGCGATATCAAGTCCTGTTGTAAATTCATCTAAAAATAATATTTTAGGCTTATTTAGTAGGGATAAGAAAACGTTAAGTCTTTGTTGTTGTCCGCCAGATAATTTATTGACTCTAACATCTAAATTTTGTTTAAGTTCAAATACTTCTAATGACTTTTCAAATTCTTCTATTTCATCTATTTTTATATTGGTAATTTTTGCAACCAATTGAATTAAATCTTTAACTGTTAATGATGAAGGAAACTTAAGATCTTGAAATTGAACTGAAAGTTTTTCATATGGACTTCCTTCATATTCATAATTGTATTTTATATTTCCAGAAGCTGGTTTTCTATAACCACAAATTGTCTCAACTGTAATTGTTTTACCAGCACCATTACCACCTAAAAATGCCACTCTTTCATTATTGTGAATATTAAAACTTAAGTTTTCGTATATTAATTTTTCCTTTTTAAGTGATTTAAAAGATTGTTTGAGGTTTTCAACCTCAATCAAAGGTTGCTTTTCTGTTTTATAAGAACGAATAATTTCAAGGCCTTTATATAAATCCTTATTGACTATTGTGCTTTCTTTTTTTAGATTTTTTCAAAATTTATTTTTCATATTATTACCTATCTATTAGATCACTTGAATTTACTTCAACTTAATCAATTCATTCCGCCACAAATTACAAATGGCATAATTAAATTTAATACCTTATGTCAGCTATCATAAATGATTAGTTCTTTTGGAATTGGGTCTGTTGCTGTTGGGAATGAGAATATAAAAAACTTAGCCTCAATGTTAAAAATATTAGTTCCCTGAATAAAACTATCTAATTGTTCAGGAGATATTCCGTTAGTTTCAATTTGGAACAATGAAGTATTTAGTAATCCGAGCGAGTAACTCAAAGGCGAGAAAAGGGAAATATATTGAACAGCTGCAACTGAACCTATCACTTGGATTGGAACAAACTGACCAGAGAATAATAGAGAAGCGAAAAATATACCAAACCCACATATTTGCACTGAAAGTGAATTGTTGAATACTACACCTAATAAAACTCCGAAAGCTATTGAAGAGAAGAATAAGGTTATTAAACCATAAAATAAACCTCCTCATTTAATACCTTTAACACTTTCACTGGCATTAGTATTTAAAAACATAAAATAGAGTATAAAAACATAAAGTGTTTCTAATAATAAGATTGCGATATATCCAAAGAAGATTAACATTATATATCTTAACTTAGATATATTTGAAACAGCAATTTTACGTAATAAAATAGAGGACTTAATTTCAACCAACATTTGAGGTAATATAACTAAACTAATAGATAGTATTCCAAGTGATAAAAATGAAGGTAAACCAGAAGAAAAGAAACTTGCTCCCTTTTCATTACCAATAAAAAAGTACATTAACATAAATAATAATGGAAATGCAAAAAATGAAATTATTCCAATTTTACTTTTTACAAAAAATTTATATACTAACTCAAAAATCGCTATATTCGATTCGCTTAGTTGAGGTTTTGTGAGATGAAGTTTCTTGAACATTGTGTCACCATCCTTTGTAACATTGTAGACCTTTTTTTAGATATTATTGCATTTAATGTTAGTAGTTCAAACAAAAAGAGATAAATATAAAAAAAAGTAACCCGATTAAAGGTTACTTTGAGTTTTTTTTCAATATACATGTTGCAGATTAAAAATTGAATTTATAGGTGTAAGAAGCCCTTGTCAAACTTCTTACAAAGAGATTATAGCAAAATAATGAAATATTTAAAATTTATTATTTGTTTTTAAGTGAGTAAGTAATATTTATGCTTTAAATCTATTAAAGGTTATCTAATCTTTTTTCTTTAATTAAAAATGCTATAATTTAATTATTAAATTATGGAGATAAGTATGCCTAAAAAAACATTAAGATTCGCAACCGAAGAAAATCATGATGATTTTGAACAAATCAATATAGCGCCAACAACAGCACTAAATTTAGATGATCTAGATAATCAAGACTATAATTTACTATCCACAGGTGATTTAAATTTTAAACTGGCTAATGAAACATTAACAGACTCACAAATTGAAAAAATTAATAAAATCTTAAAAGCAAGAAAATAATATGTCAAATATTTTCAACAATATATATGTATACTCATACTACACTCTTTTGGAGTCTACTTTGTCTATTGATAGAATCATAGAAAATGCCATCCAAACTAATTCTAAACATGTTATTCTAACTGATAAAAACTTATATGGGTCAATTGACTTCTACTTTAAAGCAAAGAAACATAATCTTAACCCAATTATTGGTCTAGATTTAGTTTACAATGATTGCCAGTTACTCTTGATAGCAAAAAATAATAACGGATATCATAATTTAGTTAAAATACATTCCAAACAAAACTTATCACATACTTTCGATCTAAATGATTTCTCTAATGATTTATTCATTATAAATTTATCCGATAGAAAAATAGAACTAAAATGCACGGTATATGAAAAACAAGATTTTGCTATCAACTTAGTGAGAAACAAAGATGATAACAATATTTTAATAGATGTAATTAATGCTATTAAAACAGAACAGAAGCTTTCTGACATTAATAAAGATGAATCAATTAATAATTTTTTGAATTTTGATGAAGCTAAAAAAATATTCACAGATCAGCAAATTGAGATGAACAATAAACTGGTTTCTCAATGTGGCTGAGAACTTGAAAAAGCAACAAATAGATTACCGAAATTTCCTACACCCAAAAATATTGATACAAAAATTTATATTGAAAATTTATGTGTGCAAGGTTTATGTAAAAAATTAAATCTTAAAGATGCACTTCCTAAGAAATATTTAGAAAGACTTTTCTATGAACTAAATGTTATAGATAACATGGGTTTCAATGACTATTTTTTAATTGTCCAGGATTTTATTAATCACGCAAAAAAGAATGGGATATTTGTTGGACCTGGGAGAGGTTCGGCCGCTGGTAGTTTAGTGGCTTACTCATTAAATATTACTGAAGTTGATCCAATTAAGAATAATCTAATTTTCGAAAGATTCTTAAATCCTGAAAGAAAAACACTACCAGATATAGATATCGATGTAATGGATACAAGAAGACAAGAAGTGATAGATTATATTTTTGATAAGTATGGACCATCCAATACATCATACATAATTACCTTCCAATTTATAAAAGCTAAAATGGCCTTAAGAGATGTTGGACGTATACTTGAAATAGATGTAAAAATAATTGACAGAATATCAAAGTTACTAACTCCGGAATTAGAAGCTAATTTATCATTGTGTTCAGAACATTATTTGCTTAAGCATTTTTATGAACAAAACCCTGAGTTGTTTGATTTATCTAGTATCTTAGTTGGAGTGCCTAGACAAATTTCAACTCATGCTGCGGGGATAATTTTATCTGATAAATCACTAGATGAATATATACCGTTAGAAGTAGGGATAGATGGATGACAACTAAGTCAATATACTATGGACTATTTAGAAACCCTCGGACTTTTTAAAATAGATATTTTAGGTCTTAAGAATTTATCAATAATCAGAGAAGTTATTAGTTTGATAAAAGAGACAAAAGGAATTCTAATTGATCTAAATAATATGGAACTAGACGATCCAAATGTATTTGCTCAAATGGCTAAAGCAAATACCGTTGGTATTTTTCAATTAGAATCACCTGGAATGAGTAATACTTTACGAAAAATTAAACCAAAAAACATTGAAGATGTATCAATTGTTTCCGCATTATTTAGACCAGGTCCACAAGCATTTATAAATGATTATGCAAAAACAAGAGATAAACTATTAGAGCCAAAGTACATCAACGAAAAACTAAAAGAAGTATTAAAGCCTACTCTAGGTTTTTGTGTTTACCAAGAACAGGTGATTGAAATTGTTAAATCAGTTGCTAATTTTACAACATCAGAAGCTGATGTTTTTAGAAGAGCGATTTCGAAAAAAGATGCAAGTGTATTTAAGAAAATGGAAATGAAATTTATTGATTCTGCAACTCAAAATGGAATGGATAAAAATGAGGCTAAAAAAATATATGACTATTTAGTGGAATTTGGAAACTATGGGTTTAACCATTCACACTCACTTGCTTATTCTTATATTTCATATTGAATGATGTACTTGAAGAATTATTATCCACTGGAGTTTCATTTAGTGCTTCTTAGATATTCAGATAGTTCTAATCTTAAAAATAATTTATATATATCAGAGTTAAAGAAAAATTCAGTGCCAATTTACAATGTTTCAATATTGAAATCACAAGTAAACTTTACCATTTACAATGATGGTGTTTTATTTGGGCTTTCAAATATAAAAGGTTTTGGAAATCAAATAACATCTAAAATAATAAATGCTAGAGAGCAATATAATTTCACAGGGTGAAAAGATTCTATTAGTGTAATTGGTTCAACACAAGGTATAGGAAAAAAAGTTATTGAGACACTTATTTTATGTGGTGCATATGATGAATTTAACTTAGATAGAAATTTTTTACTTTTAAATCTTGATGAGATAATTGAAAAGGGCAATATTGCAGGAGGGGATTTATTCCCTCTAGAACTTTCTAATGAGTATATCCCGATGTCAGAAAAAGAAAAATCAGATTGAGAGTTTAAGTTGCTCTCATTTACATTTTCAAATAATAAATGAGAGTTATATTTTAATAATCTAAAAGATAAATATAAACTTGAATTAATTGATATATCCTCAACCGCAAAAGAAATTATAACATTAATTAGAATATCTAATTTAAAAAGAACTATGACTAAATATAATAAAGAAATGGCATTCGTTGAATTTAGCTCAAATAATTGTGATTATTCATGTGCTTGTTTCTCACCTGAGATCATTATGAACATTACCCCGAACAAATATTTCATTACAAAATTAAAAATAAGCAACGGTAAGATACAGTTGCTTAATGTTATTGATTCTATTTTGGAAGAGTAATTATTTTTTTGTTTTTAAAGCAGAATATTCTTTTTGCATTTCTTTTCTTAAGTTATTCGCAAAGATAGTTCTATCAATAGTAATAAATTTATTCGGTTGGATAGGTTCCATAATCTTAATTAAGATTGGTTTTTTCTCAACTTTTGGTTCACCATTATATGTTTCAACGTTAGCTAGAATAATTGGTTGAATAGGACACATAGATTTATATGCTGGTTCAAAAGCACCAGATTTAAATTCTAATAATTCTTCACCATCATTTCTAGTTCCTTCTGGGAAAATCACAACAGTTTTACCTTTTGTTAATAAAACTCTTTCCTCTTCAAGAACTCTAATCGCATCTCTTAAATTTTCTCTATCTAAAAAGATTGTATTGATGTATTTGAAAATAGGGGCATATTTATGAGTTAATAATTCTTTTTTTGCTACGAAAATAAAGTTATTATTTAATTGTTCATAACAAAACATAAACATAATTAAAGGGTCATGTTTTGATTTATGGTTAGCAACTATTAATTGTGATTTACTTAAAAGTTTTTCTTTCCCTGTACTTTTTTCAATTTTAAATCTTTTTACAATTTTGATTATTTTAACTAATTTATATACATCACCATATCTTTCATGGTCCATAAAATCTTTTGGATTTTTAGTATATTTTTTTGATTTACCTACTAAAGAGTAGTATTTAATAACTAAGATAATTCATGCAAACGGGAGAATAACTGCTCATCCGACAGTTTTTAATATTTTTAAAAATTTGTTCATAATAAACTAATTATATATTAAATTATAATATTTTATACTTTGGATTATTTATTGTGTCAGAATCTCAAACACTACATTGAACTTCTCCAATGTGTTTTTTAGAAAGAATAAACATACAAAGTCTGCTCTGACCAATTCCACCACCGATTGTATAAGGTAGGGCGTTATTAACTATATCTTGGTGATATTGAAACTTCATTCTATCCAAATCATCTGTAATCGTTAATTGTCTTAATAAGCTATCTGCATCTACTCTAATACCCATTGAAGATATTTCAATTGATGTTCCTAATGCATCACTTCATAAAATTAAGTCCCCATTAAGGTCTCAATCATCATAATCAGGTGAACGTGAATCATGCGGCTTGCCTGATTTTAAAGTATTCCCAATTCCATGAATAAAAATAGCTCCATATTTTTTTGCTGCTTCATGTTCTCTTTCTTTAGAAGTGAATTTTGGGAAAGCATCTTCTAATTCTTGACTTGAAATAAATTTAATCTTTTCAGGTAATTTATTGATGTTAATTTTATATTTTTCATTAATCTTATTAAAGATTGTTAAAATAGCAGAATAAATATTTTCAACGTATGTACGCAAGAAAGTTATATTTCTATCATTTAAATTGATTCGTGCTTCTCAATCTCACTGATCAACATAAATTGAATGAATATTATCTAATGTTTCATCTTTTCTTAAGGCGTTCATATTGGTATAAATTCCCTCATGAGGAGGTATTTTATACTTTTTAAGCGCGACCCTTTTTCACTTTGCTAATGATTGTACTATTTCTAAATTTTCATTCAAATTCGGGACATAAAAGTCAATTGCATTTTCAATTCCACTTAAACGATCATTAAGACCGCTTGATTGAGAAACTATTATAGGGGCAGAAGCTCTAATTAAATTTAGTTTATTTGCTAAAACATCTTCAAACGAATCTCTAATTTCTTTGATTTGAGATTGTACGAGTTTGTAATCATTTACTAATTCTTTCATATTTTAAACCTTACGTTTTTCTTCTTTACTTATTCTTGAGTTAAGAGGTTTTGCATCAACTGGAACTAATTTAGTATAGTCAATTGTAGTGTAGTCTCTCTTGATATACGTTTCTTTCGGTGCTTCTGGGGTTTCGTTTGCCGGTGTGTCAACATCAAAATTTATTGCATTAAAAGCAATTTCTTGTTGTCTGATACGTTCTTCTTCTGGAAGCATTGATCTTTCAGCTCTTACAGATTCAATGCTTGGAAGTTCATTAATATTTTTTACTTGGTTAATTTCTTTTTCTATTCCAAATTTAATTTCTTTAGTTATTTCATTTGCGTCATTAACAATTGTATTAATATCGTCTAAGTCAAGCAGCATAGTTTGTTGTTTGCTTAAGAATGCCTTGGTTTCATTAGACATTTGAAATTCAGATTTAGATGAATATGTATGCTGTTGTCCATTGTTCATAATTTGCTCTGCAACTTCTGGGAGAATGATTCCGCTATTTACAGCTAAATCAACATCAAAATTCAATTTGCTATTTATTTTTTGGAATGTGATTTCATCTCGGATTTCTCTTTTCTCTAGTTTCCCATTAATTGAAGAGTCTTGGATATGATTAAAGGTATTTACTTTTACAGGAATAACTTTTTGAGCTTCATTGTAATGTTTGTCATCTGTTAGAAATTGGTTATATTTTAAACTTTCATATTCATTAAAAGAAAAGTCAGAATTAGTCACTTTAACTTGACCTACTTCTGGTGTTTCTTTTTGTTTGATTTTATTTTTTCTATTTTTGAATCACATAATACATCCTATATATAATATATATTATATCAATTTTTTAGATATATAAGCGGTATGAGTTATTTTTACTTCAAACAATAACTGATATTTATTTCACATAATACCTAAGCACTGTCTTTAGATTTTCACTAGAAACCCTTCTAAAATCAGAAAGATATATCTCTTTATGTATCAATTTTCTCTTCACTAAATTGTTTTTATTGATATATTCATTCAAGATATTGAATGATCTTTGCTCATCATCAAATGAACCAATGTGTAAAATTTGAACAACCTTACCTTCATTAATCTCTTCAAATTTAATATTTTCAATATTTAAAGCTGGTTTATTTTTTACTAATATTTTCTTTATTGTATCAAATCTTTCTTGTGTGATGAAGTCTGGTTGTCTAATCATTAACTTATAAATAAGTTCATTTTTATCAAGACGTTTTAATAATCTTCCTTCTTTAGTTAAATCTCAGATTCCCTCAAGTGGAAAAATTGTATATTCATAATATCAATTAGGCACACTTGGTTTTTTTAAAATCATTTTTAAACCATATGCCATTGAATATAGTGCTTGAATATTTTTTGTAAATTCTTCTTTATTTGGATCACCAACACCCTCTATTGTAATATATTTCATTTCTTTAATTTCAAGCAACCTTGGTTCTCTGTTTGGTAAATAGATATCTTTATCAATTTTTCTTCATTCGTATTTATTCATATAGTTATTATATATATTGATTTTTAATTAAGGATATAACTTTATCTAAGAAATATAAATCTTTTGCTATAATATTATTGTCGTTACAACATTTAACTCCGAACCATGTCAGGATGGAAACATAGCAGCATTAAGGATGGAATTTGTGTGTGACGGCATTTTTTATATAAAAAAAGGTAAAAAATGCGTATAGGCTTTGCTAAAGACATCCATAAATTAGTGGATTACAATAAAAATAAACAAATAATATTAGGCGGTTGTTTAATCGAACAACAGCAATTTTCAATAAAAGCTAAGAGTGATGGAGATGTCATTCTTCATTCTATTACTTCTGCTATTTTGGGTTCACTTGGACTTAAGACTATCGGGGAGTACTTTCCAGATACATGTGATTCAAATGAAAATAGAGATAGCATGGATTTTTTGATATTTGCATTAGATGAACTTGAAAAGGTGAATATGAAAATAATTTCAATTGATTTATGTATCGTGTGTGAACAAGTAATGCTTAAAGATTATCTCCCTGTAATATCTGACAAACTTAAAAGTGTCCTAAAAACAGAACACTTTGGAATTAAGTGTACTCGTTTCGAAGAAAAAGATAACCACATGATTGAGTGCAATTGTGCACTGATAATAAATAATATTAAGATTTAGTATATTAATTATGTTAATATTATTTTACTATGGATAAAAGAATTGAAAGAATTTTGATTTCTGGAGAAGAAATCGATGTAGCAATTAAAAAAGCTGCTGAATGAGTTGATAGTACTTACATAAATAAAGACTTAGTATTATTAACTATATTAAAAGGAAGTATTCCTTTTGTTGGAGCGTTAATGCCAAAGATAACTTTAGATTATGTGATTGATTATATGAGTATGAGTTCGTTCAAAGGTCAAACAGTAGCTCAAACATCGCCAGAATTAATTCAAAGTTTCACAACGAATCTAAAGGGTAAAGACGTGTTACTTGTTGAAGACATTATTGATAGCGGAAGAACAATTAAAGAAATTATAGAGATTCTCAAAGAAGCTGGATGTAATTCTATTAAAATTCTTACACTGCTTGATAAACCTGCAAATAGAACGGTTGATTTAGAACCAGATTATGCTTGTTTCACAATAGAACCTGAATTTATCGTAGGATTTGGATTAGACTATAAAGAAATTTTTAGGAATCTACCATACATAGGAATTTTAAAGAAAGAAGTTTATTCAAACTAGGAGATAAAATGAAATTTATTAAAAATAAAATATATACGCTATTCGCTGAGCAAGACAAACAAGATCTTAAAAAGACGCTAGAAAATAATGTAGTTACTTCTCCACAAAGTGAAGTTAAAAAAGATTTATCAAACCCTGCAAACACATCTAAAAAATTAGATCCAAAAGTTAAAAAAAGATTAATCACATCACTAGTACTTTTAACAATTGTTGGAGGTATCACTGGTTTAATTCTTTATTTCAACTTAAGAAAAACTGAAGAATATATTAGTAGAGTAAAAAATATTAAAAAAGAAGGGGATAATAAATTCATATTAGAAGTTGAAGGTGGACAATACTCATACTTTGTAACAAATAGCACAATGCCATATTCTTATAAAAGATCTTCTGATGGCTCTTATTCACTATTTTTACCAAGAGCTAATGACGTACCATTCCATATTCGTTTAGATTATAAATGAGAAACAAATGGTTCATGATCATATAAAATACCAGGGCTTGATACAGTTCAAAGTTCTGATCGTCCAACAACTGGAGAAAAGGCAAAACCAGGGCAAGAATATTTCGATTTCCACGATAAAGTAGTTTCACCAGGGACTCAAAATTGAACAACAGTACCTGGTACAATTGACTGATTCTCAACAATCATATCATTTACACCATTCTTATTATATGGATTCTTCTTCTACTTTATCTTTAAAATGGCTAAACAACAAGGCGGAGGCCAAGAAGGTATCTTTAGTATGGGTAAATCTGGTGCTCAATTAGCTACAAGTAATGTTAAATTTGATGACGTTGCTGGTATTAAAGAAGAAAAAGAAGAACTATCAGAAATAGTTGATTACTTAAAAAATCCTCAAAAATATGCAGCTATGGGTGCTAGAACTCCAAAAGGTGTAGTTTTATATGGACCTCCAGGAACAGGTAAAACACTATTAGCAAAAGCAGTTGCTGGTGAAGCTGGCGTTCCGTTCTTCCAAATATCAGGTTCTCAATTTGAAGATATGTTAGTTGGTGTTGGTGCAAAAAGAGTTCGTGACTTATTTACTAAAGCTAGAAAAGTTGCTCCTTCAATTATATTCATTGATGAAATTGATTCAGTTGCCTCAAAACGTGGTAAGAATGAATTTGGTGGTGGATTAGCCGACCAAACAATCAACCAATTATTAGCTGAAATGGATGGCTTTAACACTGGAACGGGGATTGTGGTAATTGCTGCAACAAACCGTTTAGATGTTCTTGATGATGCAATTCTAAGACCAGGTAGATTTGATAGACATGTTCAAATCAACTTACCAGATATTAAAGAACGTGAAGCAATTCTATTGATTCATGCAAAAAATAAAAACATTTCTAAAAAAGTAAATATGTATGACATTGCTCGTAGAACCCCAGGGTTCAGTGGTGCTCAATTAGAAAACGTTCTGAACGAAGCAACATTATTAGCAGTTAGAAATAATCAAATTACAATTTCGGCAAATGATCTTGATGAAGCTATTGATAGAGTAATTGCTGGACCGGCTAAAAAATCAAGAGTTATTACTGAAGAAGAAAGAAAACTTATTGCTTACCATGAAGCTGGACATGCAATCGTTGGATTATACACTCCAGGAACTGATGTTGTTCAAAAAATCACAATCATCCCAAGGGGACAAGCGGCTGGATACACAATGCAAACTCCTGAAGGAATTGAAAAACGTATTCAATCTAAAGAAGATTTATTAAATATGATTAGAATGACTCTAGGTGGTAGAGCAGCTGAAGAAATTATCTTTGGTAAAGAACAAATCACTACAGGTGCATCTAACGACTTATATAAAATCACAAATGTAGTTAGAGCAATGGTAATGCAACTTGGTATGTCAGATGTAGGTATGACTCAATTCATCTCTTCTGAAGGTTACATTAACCCTTATCAACAGCAAAAATTATATTCAGATAAAAAAGCTCAAGAAATTGATAATAAAGTTGAGTTTATAATTCAAGATGAATATAAAAATGCTAAAGATGTAATAACTAAAAATAAAAAAGAATTAGATTTAATTGTTGAGGCTTTATTATTGCTAGAAACAATTCTTAAAGAAGATATTGATTTTATTCATGAGAATAAAAAATTACCTCCTAATGCAGAGAAAATTAAAAAAGAAAATGCACTAAAAGCTGCGGAAGAGAAAAAAGAAGATTCGACTCCTGAAGAAAATACAAATAAATAATGCTTAGGCATTATTTTTTTAATATTATTGTGTTTGCCACAATCGTGCCACATTTCTTTGTTATATTAAAAGAGAATATAAGGGAGTATTTTTTAATTGTTCGAATGTTATATTAATCGCACTAAACTATTTCAATCAACCGAAACAATAACATTTTTTCATTATTCCTAAATGGAAAACTCATATAACAATTTATATTTATTATTCACAACTCATTTAAATCAAACAATTAAATAAAAAACTGAATTATATTCTAAAATAAGAGTGGTAATACCACTCTTTTTTGATAGGAAGGTACAAATGTTTAAGATTTTAGTTTTAGAAGATGATAAAAATGCTAGAAACCTTATGGTTGAGTTTTTAAATATGTCTGGATTTGATGTTGTAGCCGTTGAAAATGGCGTTCAAGGAATTGAGGCTTTTTCAAAAGAAAATTTTGACATGATAATTACTGATGTGATGATGGATGAAATGGATGGAAATGAATTCGCAGAATACGTTAGAAGCAAAGATAAAAATATACATATAATAATGACTACAGCTTTAGGCGAGTTTAAATCAAAAGAAAAAGGATATTTAAATGGTGTTGATGATTACATTGTTAAACCAATTAACTATGACGAACTAGTTTTAAAAGTGAAGTCAATTTTAAGAAGATGTAAATCAAATGAACTAAATATTTTTTCCTTCTCTGATTTTAAAATGGAGGAAAAAAATAATGATATTTTAGTGTGTGGTCAATTAATTTCTTTAAGAAAAAAAGAATATGAACTATTGCATAAAATGTTAAGTAATCCAAATAAGCTGTTTACAAGAGAAGAACTAATAGAAGAATTTTGATCCGATGATATCGATGTCAGTGATAGAGTGATAGATACTCAAATTAAAAGGATAAGAAATAAAACTAAATGTTCATCCTTTGAAATAGTTACAGTAAGAGGGATTGGTTATAAGGTAATCATTAATGAATAAAAATAAAATTAAATCAACACTTAATAAAATAACTACAAAAATAAACTTAATTATATTTGCGATAATGATTGTATTTACAGTGGTAATGTTATTTGTTGTAGACGTTAAATCATTCGAGTCTCAAAGTGACTTGTGAAGGATGTTAATTGCCCCGATTTTGATTGTATTTTTAATTTGCATCATCATCAATATGATGCTTTATTTTTTAGTAACTAAAAAAATTAAAAAATTAGTTGCTGGTGTGAGAGAAGTAGAAGCAGGTAACTATGACGTTAAAGTTGAAATTAAAAGTGATGATGAAATTGGTGAGTTAACTAGAAACTTTAATGAAATGGCTAGTGAAATAAAATCAAATGAGTATACCAATAAAGAATTTTTCAAACATCTTACACATGAATTTAAAACACCTATTAATACAATAAATGGGTATGCTTCATTAATCGAGAAAAAATCTGATGGTCAAGTAAATGAATTTTCAAAAATAATAATTGAAGAAACTAAACGTTTGAGTAATTTGACATTTAATATCCTGGAATTATCTAAATTAGATGCTGAATATAATTTTAATCTAAATGAGTCAGTAAATATTGGGGAAATAATTAAGAAATCTATTAAACTACTTCAACCTGAAATCGATGAACTAAATTTAACTATAATTGATTCAGTTACTAAATTTAAAATAAAGTCAAATCATGATTTATGTTTTCAAATGATCCACAATATCATTTCAAATGCTTTAAAGTACTCAAAACAAAATGGCACAATAGAAATAAGTCTAAGTGAGAATGCAAAAAATACTATTAAAATTTCTGATAACGGCATAGGGATTAAAGAAAAAGATAAGCAACAAATTTTTAACCAATTTTTTAGTACAAATTCTAATAAAGTTAAAAGTAGTGGATTAGGATTATCTATAGTAAAAAAAATATCTAACATTATAAATGTTGATATTTCATTTGATAGTAAATTAAATAGAGGCACAACTTTTTATTTAGCGTTCCCCGAAGATATCAAAAAGAATTAAATCTTTAATAATCTATTAAGTTCTACTGCATACTCCATAGGAAGTTCTTTTGAAAAAATATCAATAAATCCAAGTACAATTAAATGCTCGGCTTTTTCTTTGGTGATACCTCTTGACATCAAATACTCAAGTTGTTGATCGCTAATGCTACTAATTGTTGCTTCATGTTCAATTGTTGAAGTATTATTAGATATTTTTTCATAGGGAATAGTTTCACTTATTAAATCTTGATCAACCAATAAAGTATCACATTGTACCTTAGCTGTGGAGTTGTGTGCCTTTTCATTGATTTCAACAAACCCTCTAAAAATAGATTTAGAGTTTTTATACCCTATTGATTTGCTTAAAATATTTGATTTAGTATTCGGTGCTAAATGTATCATTTTAGCTCCTGTATCCTGAATTATATTAGAATTTGCAATTGCAACTGAAATACAATTCCCTCTTGCCCCTTCGCCCACTAAGACACAAGCTGGGAATTTTATATTATGCTTCGAACCAATGTTCCCATCTATTCATGTCATCGTCCCATTCTCTTTAACCAATGCTCTTTTAGTTACATAATTTAAAACGTTATCTGATCAATTTTGTATAGTTGTATATTTCATTTTTGCATTTTTTTCAACATATATTTCAACTACTGCAGCATGTAAATTTTGATTTGTATAGATTGGAGCAGTACAACCTTCTATGTAATGAAGTGATGCCCCTTCATCAACAATGATTAGTGTTCTTTCGAATTGTCCAATTGATTCAGAATTAATTCTGAAATATGATTGAAGAGGTTTTTCTAAGTGTGTATTTTTTGGAACATATATGAAACTACCACCACTTCAAACGGCTGTATTTAGTGCAGCGAACTTATTGTCTGAAAAAGGCACACATTTATTGAAATATTTTTTAAAGATTTCTGGATATTTATTATAAGCGGTATTTGTATCACAAAAAATTACGCCTTTTTCATCAAGTTCTTTTTTATGTTTATGATAAATTGTTTCAGAGTCAACTTGAGTTGAAATACCATCTAAGTATTTTTCTTCAGCTTCTATAACACCAAGTTCTTTGAAAGTATCTTGAGTATCATTTGATAATTCATTTCAATCTGACTTAATACCATCATTATTTTTAATGAAATATATAAAACTATCATAATCTATTTCATCGATATCATTTGTTCATTTTGGATTCTTGATTTTGTTGAATGCATCAAAAGCTTTTAAACGCAATTCAAGCATATAGTTATCTTCATGTTTTGCATCTGAAATTTGTTTTATAATATCTGCACTAAGTCCAAATTTATTCATTCTTGAATTCCTTTAAGACTTCAGAAATTGCATCTGCCCCAATTAATGAACATTTAACTCTTCCTGGTTGTTTGTAGATTTCTCTAAAAGCTACAAGTTCATCTAAGGAATCAAGGTCACATTCTTGATTGGCTATCATTTGATAATATTGATTTAAAATTAATTTCGCATCTTCAATATTTTTATTTTTAATTGATTCACAAAGGATGTCTGTCGATGCTGTTGAAATAGCACAACCAATGCCACTAAATACTGCATCAATAATAATGTTATTTTGGTCAACTTTTGTGTAGATGATAATATCATCAATACATGATGAAGATTTATTGTGATACATCGTATATGTTGAGATATCAAATTTAGTTTCATCAATTTTATTATTTGGTTTATCATAATGCGCAAGTATAATTTGACGCATTACATCTTTATCATTAAATCAACTCATTTAAAACTTTCTCTCTTGTAATATTTTTTATTGCATCAATGAATTTTTCAATATCTTCTTCAGTATTATAAATAGCAAATGAAGCACGAATCACACTATCGGTATTTAGGATATTTTTAAGTATTTTTGCACAACTCAAACCAGATCTTACGATGATATTTTTTTTACCTAAATAATTAGCAACATCTTGACTGAAAACATTTTTTACATTAAAGGTTAAAATTGATGATTTTGCATCTCAATTATAAACATCAATATGTTTGCAATCTTTCAATCCATTTCATAACTTATTGAAAATTTCATGCTCATGTTTTTGGATATTTTCATAACCAATTGAATTCAAATATTTAGTCGAAGCTAATAAACTATAGATACCAGAAATATTTGGAGTTCCAGCTTCAAATTTTTCGAATTTATTAGCATAAACAAATTCATCAGTTTTAAGGATTGTGTTCATGCCCCCGCCAAATCTTAATGGTCTAAATTTCTCTTGGAAACATTTTTTAAAAAATGCTACCCCAATACCAGAGTTTGAGAAAATTTTATGTCCACTATATGCGGCAAAATCAACTCCTCAATCTTTTACGTCACATTTATAGTGAGGAATCATTTGGGCGATGTCGACACATACTAAAATATTAGGGTTAAACTCTTTAATTTTTTTAACTATTTCTTTAATTGGAAACACATTACCTAAAAGGTTAGATTGACCTATGAAACTTACGACTTTTGTTTTATCTGTCAGCTGTTCTAAAAAGTCTTCTGCAGTTAATCCGAATTTTTCACTTATAGCATATTTAATAATGACTTTTTTATCATCTCTAATTTTAAATCAAGGAAGTAAATTCGAGGCATGTTCATAGTATGTTAAAACAATTTCATCACCTTCAATTAATTCATCACTTAATGCATTTGCAATTAAATTTAATGATTCAGTTGCACCACTTGTAAAAATAATTTCTTCCTCGTTGCAATTAATTAATTCGGAAGTCAATTTTCTGCATTCATCCATCACTTGATGAGCTTGGAAAGTAAAGTTAGAATCACTATTGTGTGGATTAGTTGATTGTTGTGTTAAATATTCTAAAATTGTATCAATAACTAACTTAGGTTTTAAAGTTGTTGCAGCACTATCTGCATAGATTGTATTTGGATTTTTTTCAAATCACGGAAATTGATTTTTTATATTAAGCATTTTTGCTACCTCACATATTTAATATTTTATTTTTATAGAATTCTTTTTGATCATTATTAAGTGTTTTTAAACAATCAAATAATTTAGATGTTAATAATAAGTATTTTGCATCTTTTATATTAATGCACCGACTCCTTAAGTAAAATAATTCTTCTTGATTTATAGAACCCATTACCAAGCTATGGTGAGCATCCACTTTATTGTTTTTTAAGATAAACTTTGGGATGCCGCTCATAGTTGAATTATTATCATCGACAATGCCATTGATAGAAATATTCATGTAACCACTAGAAAGATTATTTATAGTAACTCCATTGGCTTCTATTTTTGTATGTGAAGAGTTTAAGCAAAGAGAGTTTATTTTAAGGTCACAATTAACATTTTTTCCATGTAAATTTAATGAAATATTAATATTCTTTTTTTTGTTATTGTTAATTGATGTTATTGAAGCATTAAGTATTGCATCATCATATACATTAAAAATAATATCTAAATCTTTATCAAATTCTAAACATTCTAGAATACTTATATTTTTACTGGCTTCAATATCCAAAGTACAAGAATCAGTTATCTCTATAAAATTATTTTGCACTTTTATGACCTGCACATGATCCAATGGAATTTTTTATTTTTGATGTGATTCCCATTTTGCTTAAACATTTCTTATATCCATTAGTTAGAATTTCATTTGCAATTTCGATTCCGCCAACACTTGCAATTTTATTATTTGCAATTAATACAACTTTATTCGGTTTTAATTTTTCAATAAGTTCAGAGTGGTGACTCACAAAAATAATTGTCTTATTTTTTTGCTTGGCATCTAAAAGTAAATTTACAATTATTTTTGTAGCATCAATATCAAGGCCACTATCAATTTCATCTAACAAAATTAATTGTGGGTCCAAAATTAGCATTTGAGCCATTTCAGATTTCTTCTTCTCTCCACCACTAAATTTTTCATTAATTGATCTTTCTAAAAAATCTTCATTTAATCCAACTGATGATAATGCTGAGTTTACTGTTTTGTAAAAATTGAATATATTTGTTTTTTCGTTTTTCGCTTCATAAATAGATTTAAAAAAATCTAACATTGAAATTCCAGGGATTTCAATAGGTGATTGATTTGCTAAAAAAATTCCTAATTTTGCTCTCTCATCAACACTCTTATTTAATATATCTATATTATTATATGTTAAATTACCTTGCGTAATTTGATACTCATGATACCCCATAATTGTTTTTAATAAAGTTGACTTACCTTGACCATTTTGACCAAGGATAGCTACTATGTCACCAGAAACAATTTCAAGAGATAAATTCTCTAAAATTGGTTCATTATTGATAGAAATACTCACATTATTAAAAGTTAACATAGTACAATTATAAGTTATTTTGCAAAAAATTGGTTATTTAATATATAATAAATCTTATGAAAAAATCAAGAAAATTTTGAATAACTTTATCAACTACTGTTGTGTTGGCTGGTGCCACTGCTACAGCGCTTGGTATCTTTATTCCGTGACTATTAAACAAACAAAAACTAGAAAAACTTATAGAGGAGCAAGTAAAACCTGAAGAAGGGAAGGGTAACTACCTAAACTACGAACTTAAAAAGATGGCAGAAGATGGTGAAAAATCAGAAGATGGTTCATTAAATAACATGGAATCTGTTGTTAAAAAAGCTTTAACAACTCAAAGTGTTGCTAAAAATATCAACTCAAATGTGATTTCAAACTATTTAATTCAATTCTTTAAAGGGTTCAAAAACTCAAATACTTTCACTGAAAGATATGAAAAATGAGAAGAAGACATTAATGAAGAATGAGATGAAACTGTAAAATCTTATAAAGATAAACATGGTGGAACTTGAGAATACTTCTTTCAAGCTAACGTTTTAGATCCAGTTGGTGGTAACCAAGATGACTGATTAAGAAATAAATTAATTGATAAAGCTAATAGTGCTTTTGATGCTTTCTTATTTGAAAATTATTTCATCAATGCTCTTGATTCAAATAATAATATTTTACCGCCACCTGGTAAAGATGGTCCAAACTCCACATTACAAAAATATCTTTTCAGTGAAGATCTTGTTAATGGTGATAAACCTGGTGATAGAAACAAAATTAAATTTATGGCAAGTCCTGATGATATAGCTAATGCATCATACTCTGTTGCTTTAGCTGATTTACAAGAATATATTTTTGATAGATATGTAGAATCAGAAACTCCTTTAGTGACTTCAATGGTGTTATTTAAACACAAAGAACCACTTACAGATTCAAAGTCTGATTTCTTCAACGTTGAACTAGCTAAAAAGATTCTAGACCCAAATACTCCATCTGATGTAGTGGGAGCTGAAGCTTCATATACTTGACAAGCATTTGACGCAAGTATCCCTCCTGAAGATAACCCATCTGGTGAAGAAACTTTAGGGACAACTGACAAATACTTAAACTTTGTTAATCGTACAAATGATAAAAGTGGCGATAGATTCATTAAGAGTGATATAGGTGGCGCAATTAATATACCAGCTAAATTATATACAGATGACTCTGCAACTTTATATTATGTTAAGTTATCTGATGTATTCAACTCTTCATATACTCAGTATGCGTCAGCGTCTAATTATTTATTTAATGAATTAATAGGAGCTGGAGGTGTTGGAGAATTACCTAAAGGGAAATTTAACACTGAGAAAAACAATGGATCAGATGCAACAGAAATTATGGGTAACTTCTTCAATACTGATGCTGATGCTGCAGGTCACTTTAAATTACCAGAACAAGTACAAAAAATTATTGATAAAGACACTAAATACCCTGGTTTTGAAGCGTCATATAATGGATACAAATCAATCACTGATGTTAAAAGAATTGAAGATACTCCATACCTAATGACAAGAAATGAATCTGGTGTTCACATTATTGCTATTGATAGATTCGATGCTATAAGTAATGCTGCTAAAACTGGCGCAACAACTCAAGAACAATACTCAAATGTTTTAAATGAAATTAAAAATACAGTTTTATGAAGATACATTCTTGGTGAATATAAAATGGGTGAAAGCACTGGATTTACAATTGATTTAAAAACTGAAATCAAAACATTCTATGATAATCATCGTGATGAAATATTATTCGACTATATCACAAGTAAAGAGACTGATTTAGCTGTTGAACCTGAAACATATATCTTTAGTGAAAACTACACTGATATGGATGGTATGCAATTATCTAAAAGTATTTTTGTAAATTATATTGAATCTTGAAATGCTATTAATAGTTATGATGCAAAGAATAGTCACAAATACACTGTTAAAGAAAAAATGGTAGATATTCAAAGTAACTATAATGCTAACTATTTAGGGAATTCAGTGATTCGTAATGGTATAGCAAGTGTTCTTCCATATGAAAGAAACACAAATAATCAAAGTTCTACTGATAAAACTCTAAAATCTGATTTTGGAACTTACAAAACAATAGATATTTATAATCCAACAGACACCGGCTATAAACAATACTCTGAATCAGAATTATCAGTATTAAAAGAAGAAAAAAATAAAACTATCAATGATTTGTATAAGAGTTTGTCAGAAGAACAAAAGTTAAGACAAAAAAAATTAACATTCTCTTCAGCTCAATATAGTCAATACCTACTATTAGACTCAACACCAACTGATGATGGTAGAGTTTCTAGTAGAGAATACATGGGTGATGGTGAAAATGTAAGTAATGCAATTTCAAGTTGACTATCTTCAAGTGACACTAAAACAGTGATTGAATTTGAAAAAATGTATTCTGATATTAACTACGGAAAAGAAGAATTAGTTGATGACAGTTTAAATCTTGCTGGTGCTGATAGAAATTCTGAAATGCCAACAGATGATTCTAAACCAGAAGTAATACAAAAATATGTGAACTCTCAACTACAATATTCTTATGATGTTAAGAAAAAAATTCCTTTAATTCAAGATGAATTAACTCAATACTCTGATCAATATTTAGAACATAACGATTTATTAGAAGTAGCGAACAATGCGTGAGCTTACCGTGTTGCTCAAAGTGAAAAATTCAATGAAGAAAATATCACTTATCTAAATGATATAGCTGCTATGAAAAAAGCTTTTGACTACAACGAAACTAATGGTCAATTTGAATTCACTAAATTTAGAAACTTCTTGTATAACCAAACTAGTAATTTTAAAATGGGTGTTTATACTTGAACTACAACAGATAAAATGAAATTAATTAGCGGTTATCAATCAGCTAGTCCAGAAGTTCTTTATACTCATTCTTCAAAAAGAGTTTCATCTGCTCAAAACCCTTATGGTTACACTTTCCAAGGAACCAATAGGATTGGAGCAACAAACTCTGACCTAAGAGAAAAAGACTCTGGAATTTGAAATGCTGACACTAGATTCACAACTGATACAACTTATGATTCAGTGGTTAAAATTACAGATGATGATTCAGCTAATTCATTCGCTGGATTTAAAGGCATGCAATTCGAAGGTAATGGTTCAGGTGTTGTTCCAAATGAAATTACAAGAGCAATATTCAATTCAAACTTAAGTGTGTATGATTCTTCTACTCTTGACTCAACTCCTAAAAGAGATGATGTAAAAATTAAAGGTGTTTTATATAGTCTTGGAAACAGAACTGAATTTGCAAAAGTTATAGATAAATTATTTAATTGAAATCAAATTTTCAATATTAGTAGCTGATTATATGATTCATTCCAGATAGATGTTTCTAAAGTTAGTCGTACTAATATGAATGAGGCTAAAAAAACTCTTAAAGAATTAATTCTTAATGATGATACTACTGTTCCTGCTGTAAATCATATACCTGCTGAGGCATTCGAAAGAAATATAACTTCATTGGTTGCAAATCCAAATGCTTCTATATTCCCTGGCGATGGCAATCCAGAGCCTTACTTATTTAAATCTGATGATGAAACTGGTAACTACTCAACTGCAGTTATCACTCAATTCTCTCAACAAGATGTAATTAAACTGTTTGATACAAATACAAATGGTAAAATTGATAGTGAAGACAAAGGAATTAATTGAAGTGTTGCTTCAGATCCTCAATTCGGGTTCCTAGGAAGTAGTGGAGAAGCATTCTTCATGTCTGCGTTTGATTGATACACAACTCAAACCACTTATATTTCATCTTCTCGTAAAGAAATATTTAAGAGACAAGGAAAAGCCGTTACATTTGACAGAAGACTAAATGATGCAATTGGTAAAGATTTACTTGATAACTATAAAGAAAATAAATCTAGTGAGTAGTTAGCATTACTAAAGACACTGTTTAAACTAGAACTTATATTTAATTATAGAAACCACCTTTTTTAGGTGGTTTTTTTAATGTAATGAAAATAATCTATTTATAGAGTGTTATAATTAATTATAATTATCTATATTGGAGAAACAATGAAAGACAAATATTTAGAACTAATAAAATGCCTTAATGATTTTACTGAAATTGTACGTTTAGATAAGTCTATTGTTGGACAAACTAAAAAGTGGATAAACTATATTGATCCAATAACAATTTACTTATATAAGATGCCTTACTTAGAATTTGCAGAATTCTATAAATTATTCAAAATTAACGGTCCAGGATTATTGGATAAGTACTATAACATAATATGTTATTTAGTAAAAGATTTAAAGACCTTAGCGCACCAAAGAATTATAGATGATATCCTTGTGTCTGCAATTCAAATTAAGGAATTATTTGATAACTATTTAAGAGAAAATAATTATATAGTTACAGAAACATATGAAATAGAGCGTGGATATAAAAAAATAAAATATTCCATAAGCCCATTAATTTAAGAAAGAAGAAATTATGTCAAGAAAATTTAGTGAACAAGAGTTAATTAGAAGAGATACTCTTAAAAAATTACAAGAAGCAAATAAAAATCCCTTTGAAATTGAAAGAGTTAATAGAACTTTAACATTAGAAGAATTTAATTTAAAATATAAAGACTTTTCAAAAGAAGAACTTGCAACAACAGAACAACCAATTGAAGTTCTTTGTGGAAGAATTATGTCAAATAGACAGACTTTTTATAATATCAAAGATTTCAGTGGTAAATCGCAAATTTATATAAATAAAAAGAAAGTTCCAGAAGTTTTTGAAGAAACCAAAAACTTAGATATTGGTGATATTGCAGAAATACATGGTAAACCAATGAAAACTATGACTGGAGAAGTTACTTTAGACGTATCAAATTTAATTATAGTTTCTAAATCATTAAAAGTTTTACCTGAAAAATTCCATGGGTTACAAAATGAAGAACTTAGAAGCAGACATAGATATGTTGATTTAATTGTTAATGATGACTCAATGAAAACATTTATTATTAGATCAAAAATTATCTCATTAATGAGACAATACTTAGATAGTTTAGGTTACCTTGAAGTTGAAACGCCAGTTCTTCAACCTATTCTTGGTGGAGCTAACGCTAGACCATTTACAACTCATCACAATGCATTAGATAGAGATTTCTATTTGAGAATTGCAACTGAATTACCACTTAAAAAATTAATCGTTGGTGGTTTTGAAAAAGTTTATGAAATTGGTCGTATTTTTAGAAACGAAGGTATGGATGCTACTCACAACCCTGAATTTACATCAATTGAAGCATATACTGCTTATGTAGGTATGGAAGAAACTATGGATATAGTTGAAAACATAATTAAAAATATTTCTGAGAAATTAGATATTTATAGTGCTACATATAGAGGGCATGAAATTGACTTAAAAGCACCTTTTAAAAGAATCCACATGGTAGATTTTATTAAGCAAGAAACAGGCGTTGATTTTTGACCTATTCATGATCATGCAGAAGCAATTGCTATTGCTAAAAAACATAATATCCACTTAGAAAAACATCAACATACTGTTGGACATGTTATAAATAAATTCTACGAAGAGTTTTGTGAATCAAAATGTATTCAACCAACTTTTGTTCATGGTCATCCAACCGATGTTTCGCCTTTATCAAAAATTGACTATTCAGACCTTAGATTTACCAAGAGATTTGAATTATTTATTGGTGAAAAAGAGTTTGCAAATGCATTTGCTGAACTAAATGACCCAATTGATCAATTCAATCGTTTTGAAGAACAATTAAAAGAAAAAGACCTTGGAAATGATGAAGCCAACGAAATGGATATTGATTTCATTGAAGCATTAGAATATGGTTTACCTCCAACCGGTGGTTTAGGTATTGGAATCGATAGATTAGTTATGTTATTTACTAATAATGATACTATTAGAGATGTTTTATTATTCCCACACATGAAGGATTCTAATAAACAATAATGTTAAAAGTAAATACGGATTATATTAATAAGTTCGATAAAAAAGAAACACTAACAATAATGAGTAAATTTAAATCTAAAATCTCATTATTATTTGAGAGTGAGTTTAATTTATTGGATGTTGATCCTGAATATATTATAGATCTAAACAAAGTTCCATCAAATAATCGATCAATTACTTTTGACAATTATTTTGAAAATCAAATATTTCAATTTACACCATCAATTAATAACCAATTAATTAGTTATGTTAATGACTATGATTTTACTGTTAATTCAGGGGTAATGTGTTATGCCGCAAAGTTTTATCGAGACTATGTTTATAACTTAAATCAAACTTCTTGTGAGTTTATTTTTTATGCAGTTTGAAAAGAATTTCTATCTGAGATAAATGAAAAAAAATTGATCACACATGTTGAAAATATTGTTTCCAAGCTTAATTCAATTGCTAATCTTGTTAATAAATCATTAACTCAACTATCTGGTAAAATGGAAGTTACTACAATTGATAAATTAATAAAAAGATATCCTTTAATCCCTAGGGATAAACTAATTCAATATGCAAATAACACACATGAATTATTACTTGTTTTTGGAACTAATGGAAACAATAAGAAAAAATGAAGTTTCCTAGAAGACAAATATTTTGTTTATGGTGATCTTACCGCTACATTGTATTGTTTTAATAAGAATAGTAATGAAACTTTGAAAGTTCTAACAATATATGTACCACCTTCAAAAATTCAATTACAAAGTTATATTAAAAATAATAATTTGAATCAAGCAAACTATTCTTATGTTTTATCGACACTATATGAAGATTCTAACACGATTGGTATAGAATTACACTTTCACCAATTGATGATGCATACACTTGAAAAATATAGCATACATGAAGTTATAAAATCACCTTGTAGCTTAGATGTTAATACAAGATTTAAAAAGAACTATGTTTTATAACATATCTTCATAATATTTAATAACACACCCAAAAGAATGTGTTATTTTTTTGTCGTCAAATAACTTAATCAGTTCTTCACTTTCAGCACCAGGTTGAAATAAAGCATATTTTACACTTGATAAATTATCATATTGATCTAAAAGCAATTTACTTTTAAATTTGTTCATACATAAGATGATTAAATCTATCTTCTCTGGGATGTTATTTAAGTTATCAATATCTTTATCTACGCAATATAAAACTTTAACCTTATTTTTTAATAAAGCTTTAATCTCATATGCTTTTTTTGTTTCATCTTCTGTATCACCTAAAAGAACTACTGAAAGTTCATTTAAGTTTTTAAATGCTTTATCAAAAAACGATGAATCATTGCTAATCATATTGTTCCTTAAAAATATTTCTTAGTTACAAATATTTTATTTTTATATTTTCTTAGTAACCTTTTTGCAAAAGAGTTGCTAATTATCTCATCAAAAAGCATTTTAATGGCATCATTATTTAATAATACAATTTTACCAGGTTTATAGTCCTTTAATAAATTGTATATTTCATCAAAATTACCAGCGATTAGAGTATAGAAAGTATAAATGTCATATTGTTTTTCTCATTTTTTTTCAATAATAATGTTAGTTAATAAACTTAGGTCAAATTTATTTTTATCTTCAATATAACAAATCTTTAAACTCGCTAGAAATAAATCCATTAACTCTGTAAAAACTTCCGGGGAATTTTCTAAAGCATTTATAAACATTTGTGAAAAAGCTCTATTGGAAACAGATCACATATCATTATATTCATATCTACCAACTTGGAAATTTCATCTAAAGGTTTCACTTATCAATTTAAGTAATTTTCTGGGATTGAATAGGTGTTTCCCATGTGTGTGGTAAACCTCTGGTTCATTTTGTTGTAAATATTTTTTAAGTTCAAATGTATTCATAGTAATATAATTATACAATAAATAAAAATAAATACCAAAGGTAACAATGGAAAAAAATAGACAAAATGTATTTGCAATTAATAAGCCTTTGCATATAACCTCAAATAAGTTAATTCAGAATATTAAATATTCTTGTAAAATTAAAAAAATAGGGCATGGTGGAACACTTGATCCAATGGCCAGTGGAGTATTAATTATTGGAATAAATAATGGGACAAAATTACTAAATAATCATTTGAATGAATCAAAAGAATATATTGCTAAAATTGAATTTGGATATGCTACATCTACATATGATTTAGAAGGGGAGAAAATCTCTTTTTGTGATAAAAAAATTGACTTAGAAAATATTGAAAAAATATGTGAAAAATGAAGTTCAGGACCATTCGAACAAAAAGTCCCATTATATAGTGCAGTTAAAATTAATGGTAAGGAATTATACAAACACGCAAGAGATGGTAATGAAGTAGTTCCGCCAACAAAAATAGTTGAAATAAAAGAATATGAAATATTATCTTTTGAAGAAAATATCCTGGAAATTAGATTATTAGTTTCAAAGGGTTTTTACATTCGTTCATTTGCCTATGATTTAGGGATTGAACTTGGCACATTCTCAACATTAATCGGTTTAATAAGAACTAAAAGTGGTGATTTTTCAATTGAAGAATCATATACCGTTGATGAGTTTGTTGAGAAATATAATGCTAAAAAAACTAACGAGTAGATTTTGTCTCAAATTCATATTTATTTTCTTTGATTAAAACTACCTTAATATTAAAGCCGGCAGTGATTTCATTTTGCTCAATTTTATCTTTAATTTTCATGGCTAAAATTTCTAAGTCATTATCAAGTGTTTTCGCAGGATTAACAATCACTCTTAATTGTCTTCCTGATTTTATTGCAAAACAACTATTCACTTGATCAAATTCATTTACAATTTTCTCTAACGTATTAACTCTCTCAAAGTACTCATTTAGAGAGTCTATTCTAGCACCAGGTCGCGCCGCTGAACATGTGTCAACTATTTTTGTGATTTCACTATATAAATTGTCGCTAATAACATTATCATGGTGACTAGCGATAGCATTGATAATATTAGGGTGCAACCCAAGTCTGTTGGCAATTTTCAAGCCACTATCAATGTGACTTTCATTAACCTCGTAATCATTCGACTTCCCAATGTCATGTAGGAAAGCACATTTGACTGCCATATCTCTATCAATCATTAGTTCAGTAGATATTAAGTCAGCCATTCTTGCACATTCAATAGAGTGTTCCAGACTGTTTTGTCCATAACTTGATCTGTATTTCATTCTTCCGATATAAGGATATAATTCATTCGGTAAATCATAAATATTTAACATATTTTCAATCACTTCTTTTCCAGTGTCGTATAAATTCTTTTCAAAACTAATTGTTTTAGCTTCGAAAATAGTTTCTATTTTTGCTGGTTCAATAACTTTTGAAGCAATTAACTCTGTAAGTACAATTGTAGCGATTTCTCTTCTTAATGGATTATGACAACTTAAATTGATAAAAGGTGTTTCTTTATCAATTACTAAGTCAACCCCAGTGAGAGTTTCAAACACTTTTTTATTCCTTCCATTTTTACCAATGATTTTACCTTTCATTTGATCATCTTCAATTTTTATAGAAGATATAGTATTCTCCTTGATATATGGACCTGGTATCCTATTCATAGCATCAATTAAAATATCAGCTGCTATTATATTACTTTCTTCAATTAGTTCTTGTCTCAAGCTTTTCACTTCTTGTTTATTTCTATTTTTGATTATTTTGAACACTTCATCTTTAATGATGTCATAATCTCTCCCATCAATTGATAGAATCTTATCTTCATATTGTGATATGAGAAAGTCATATTTCTCGCTTTTATGTTTTAATTCTATTGTTAATTTATCTTTATTTAATTTTCTATTTTTAATAAATAGAAATGCAGATAAAAGCATTACTCCAAGTAATACTATTAATATACATGTGATTATTATTCATTCAGTTGTCATTTCGGCTCCTTGGTAGAACCATTTTAAAGCATAATTTTATTTTATAAAACTAAATTTATTATATAATAAAATGGAAATTTATCGATATATATTAATATATCAGAGGAGAAAAAATGAAAACTATCAATCAAGTTGATATCAAAAATAAAAAAGTTATTATCCGTGTTGATTTTAACGTGCCAATTAAAGATGGTGTTATCACATCTAATAAAAGAATAGTTGAAGCTATCCCTACAATTCAATACGCAATTGATCAAGGTGCTAAGGTTATCTTACTATCTCACTTAAGTAGAATTAAAACTGAAGAAGATAAAGCTAAAAAAACTCTGGCTCCTGTTGCTAAAGAATTAGAAGCTTTAATTAAATTACCTGTAATTTTCTGTCCGCACACAAAAGGTGCAGAAGTTGAAACTGCAGTTAATGCTTTAGAAGTTGGACAAATCTTAATGTTAGAAAACACTAGATTTGAAGACTTAGACAACAAATCAGAATCAAAAAATAATCCAGAATTAGGAAAATACTGAGCAAGTTTAGCTGATGTATTTATTAATGATGCATTTGGAACATGTCATAGAGCACATGCTTCAAACGTTGGAATTACTAACAATATCGCAGAAGCTGCTTTTGGTTTCTTAGTTGAAAAAGAATTAATGATGTTAAACAAAGTTGTTGAAGCTCCAAACCATCCAGCAATTGCTATTATTGGTGGTGCTAAAGTTTCTGACAAAATTAAAGTTATTGACAAGTTAGCTGCTATTTATGACAAAGTTATCATTGGTGGTGGTATGACTTATACTTTCTATAAAGCAGAAGGTAAAGCGATAGGAAACTCTTTATGTGAAGATGAACAAATCTCTACAGCTAAAGAATTATTAGCTAAATTCGGAGATAAAATTATTCTTCCTATTGACTCAGCTGTTGCAAGTAGTTTTGCTGATGTTCCAGCTCAATTCACTGAAAGTTTTGATATTGAAGACGGATTTATGGGATTAGACATCGGTCCTAAGAGTATTGAATTATTCAAACAAACTTTAGCAGGTGCTAAAACTGTAGTTTGAAATGGTCCATTGGGAGTTACTGAATTTGAAAACTTCAAAATTGGTACTGAAACAATAGCTAAAACAATTGCTGAACTCGATGGTGTTTATTCTGTTGTTGGTGGTGGTGATTCTGTTGCTGCAATCAAAAACTTAAAATTAGAAGATAAACTAACTCATATATCAACTGGTGGTGGAGCCTCTTTATGTTTATTAGAAGGTTCAGAACTTCCAGCAGTTACTGCGATTTTAAATAAATAGAGATTAACATTTATACACAACTAGATAAGTAAATTACTGACTTTTATTGTTATTTATTATTCCAAACAACAACAAAAAACGTTTAATTTTTCAAAATTAGACGTTTTTTTTGCATAATAATTAATTACATATCTCATTCAAATCAAAAATTGAATTTTTCATCATTTTATGTTCAAAATGCTTAAGCAATACTATTTTTTATTTTTCCATCATGTTTGAACTCTATTTACATTAAAAACTTGTATTTTATGATATATAATTATATTGATAATAAGTCGATTGATTAATAGGGGTAAATTTATGAGAAGAGAAAGAAAAATTATATTTTCAGCATTGTTTGCTTCAATATTAATAACCGGCACTGGTGTTGGATTACACTATAGTAATATTACTAATCAAAATAATCAAAATTTTGACAGTGGAGAATTAGTACTTAAACAAGATTACAATAAAGATTTAACAAAACAAGAAATAATGGATGGATTACTTGGTAATGAACAGGATAGTGTCAAAATTGATAGAAGTTATTTAAGTGCTTTCATAGAATTAGATTTCTTTCCAGAAGAAGCGGAATTTACGCTTTCTGAAAATAGAATCGACTACGAAAAAGAAGAACTTGTAATTTCTTTCTTAACCGACAAGATTTTTGACGAAAACAAAAAAGTTGTTGAAGAGTTCGTTGAATATACAATTTCTTTGAAAATGAAAATGCCGTTTATCACAGATATTTCGCCAAAAAAAGAATACGACAAAGATTTAAACAAATATCAGGTTTTAGATAATTTAACTGGTTCTTTTTCATCGACCGATGAAATCAACAAAGAAGAACTTTCAAAATACATTAATTTAAGTGATTTCCCAAAAGATTCAAAATTTAGAGTCGCTTTTGGAAAACAACATTTTGACGAAGGTAAATTAGAAATCGGTTTTGAAGTTTCTTCCCACTTTGACGAACAGAGAAGGGAAATTTCAGAAGAAAAAGCATATTCTTTCATAATTGATGCTAGCATGTTTAGAGCTACGAAAATCATTGAAAGTTCTAAATATTCAGAAGAAACAAGAACGTTAGAACAAATTAAAAGTTTTTTACTGAAAAATCCAAAAACTTCAAATGAAATCGATATTAAAAAACTTTCTAAATATTTAATTATCGACAACATCAACGAATACACGAAATTTTATTTAGATAACATTTCTCTCAAAAGTGGTTTCGGTGGTTTTGTAAATATCGAACTTTCTTACACGAACTTTTTAAACAATGCGGGTGAAACCGTGCCTGAAACAAGAAACATGGATTTTATGGTATTAACTACGGTTGATCATAATGCAACAGCTTTTTATAGAAACAAAAACAACGTCAACTCACGTAGTTTTAGAAGCACGGTTAATTTCTTGAAAGGTGATATTAGTGGTGAAAACATCCCAGATAGTACAACCGAATTAGATAGAGAAGCGCTTTCTCAATGATTCACGATTAGAAATGTCCCAGAAGAAGCGATTTTCACGCTTGGAAAATACGGTTATGGTTCAAACGACCAAGGTGGAGATGACAAGAACACGCTTGAAATCGAATTTAGTGTCGATAGGATTTTTGATAAGGACGGAAACATTAAATTTGTTTCTGATATTGGAACAGAAGAAGGATCTGGCTATCAATTTAAAGGTGGCGGTACGATTCCGGTACACGTTGAAAAAACCACTTTCTCTTACACGGGCTTGGAATTTGTAAATCTTTCTGTGTATGAATTAAAAAACTCGTTGATAATCGGTTCTGATAATAGAATGTCTTACTCTACGATTAAAGAATATATGACGATTAGCGACATTCCTACATCGACGAAATTTTATTTTGAAAACATTGTTAAAATCCAAACCAAGGCAGAAACCGAAACTGAAGCGGTGAAAGTTAATTTTCGCATGGATAGATGATATGATGACGGCGAAGTTGTAAGATCGGATAAACATTTAAATTTCAACGTTTCTTCAGTGAAAAGTTTTGAGACGGATTTGAAAGTAAAAGCGAACTACAAACAGTCGATTACAAAAGACGGTTTTGAAACAAAACTTCTTGAAGGTTCACCTGGAAATAAACAAATCGACACGAACAGAGATTTCTTTAAATCTTATTTTGATTTTGTTCCTTCAAAAGATTCGACAGTTTTCTTAGATAGAATCGACGATGAAACTGGTCCTGGTGGCGGAATACTTAAAGTTCATTTCAGAATTAAAGGTGCTATTGACGATAACGGTGCTCCGATCGGTAAGGATGTTCTCAAAACTTGTCATATCAACTATCAAGATTTATTTAATTTTGAAAGTGCGACAGGCACAATCATAGGACTTCACGAAGCTTGAAAGACAGAAATTACAGAACTTGTAATTCCGCAGGTTTATAAAAATACGATTGTTTCAAAAATTGGCAACGAAGCTTTTGACGGTAATAAAAAGATTCAAACGATTGTTTTACCAGACACTTTAACTTCAATCGGTGATTCAGCGTTCAGAAATTGTACTTCAATTAGAATGGAGACGCTCGTGTTTGACGACAAAGTGCTTAATCCAGGAAAAGGTATTTTCGAAGGTTTGAGTGCAACTCATTTCTCGAAAGAAATTTCTGTTCCTTTGGCGTGAGATGATTTATCGACCGGCTGAAAATCTGGTTTCATTGGCGTTAATTATAGGGTAAGAGGGCGTACTACTTCTCTATCTCTACCTTCAACCTCTACTTCAACCATCAAAAGAGAAAATATCGCTACCAGTCTAACTGGTTCTGTATCAGAAATAGGGACAATAAATAATATCGACCGATTAAAAACATATATCGGCGACGATGTTTTCAAATCTTATCCGACTTCAACGATTTTTAAAATTGAGTCATCTTCAAAAAAAGACGACTTAACCCAAAGACTATCAATCTCAACAAGTAAATATTGAAATGACAAGGGACAAACCATTTCTTCAAAAAAAACTTCCACAATTGATATTTCTTTCGACACTACGCCGTTATATAATATGAGTTCTGATAAAACTACAATTTTAGGTTTTGCTTCAGACTACCTATCTCAAACAGAACTTTGAAATGGTGGGGATATCACACTTCCACCAACAATTACAAAAATTGGTGAAAGCGCTTTTAAAAACACTGCTATTAAATCAATTTCTAATTCTGAAATCGTTACATTTGTTGATAGAGAAGCTTTTTTTAATTGTTCTTCACTTAAAAGTATCAATTTACCGAATGTAACCAACATCGGTATAAAAGCCTTCTCTGCTGATTCATATGGAGAATTAGAACATCTGACTGTTTCAGATAAATTAAAAACAATCGATGGAAGTGCTTTTGAAAGATGTTCTTCCCTAACTAGTGAATTAAATTTAGATGGTGTAACGTTGATTCGACTAGCAGCTTTCCGTGGTGCAACCAACGTAAAATTTAAAAACCTTTCGTTTTTAGACACTATGACTTCAATTCAAAACTATGTTTTCAGCGGTGCGACTAAAATTTCTGGCGAACTTTCTTTATCTGCAGCAAAATCAATCGGGCAAGATGCTTTCTTAGATGCTGAATCACTTTATTCAGATGAATTAGTACTTGAAAAAACAACTAACATCGGTCCAGAAGCTTTTTCTGGAACTTATAAGAAAGATTCAAACGATAACGATTATATTAAATCTATTTCTGTGCGTGGTATAAATGATGCAAAACAAGGAGTAGAAGATCTATACACTGATCATAACTCAAATTGAAGTCAAGGATATTGAAACGAAAAAGATGGAAATGTTATCAACTTGGATGGCCTTAAAGATGAAATACATGTTGGTCAATTTAGTACAATGATGGCCATTGTTGATGGAGTAGCATACACTTGAGGGAATAACTCAACTGGTGCACTTGGCATTGGAGAATCGTCTGGTT
>JBOFTB010000169.1:0-1876 GCA_051651845.1 Mycoplasma sp.
GAAGAAAATGAAAAAAGCAAAAACTTTTATGACGAATATTTGGAGCATCATAAAGATTTTGAAGATGCACAACAATTAAGTGCGAGAAGAGTTGATAATATTTATAAAGTAGAAAAGAAATACGATAAACTGAAAGATAATGAAGCGAACAAAAATAAATGAAAAAATAAATCTAATAACCGAATGAACCAAAATAAAGAGAAAGTTTTACAATCAGAAAATTTACAAAAAAAGCCAATTAACTATAAATCAAACAAACCCCGAGCATATTATTCCCGAGTATCAGACTTTTGGTACGACGATGATGATAATGACGATTTCTTTAATGATGATAATCTTTTTCATTTTAATAAGCAATTCATTACCTTCACTACCGAAGAAAACAATGATGAAGATAACAATGAAAATAGTAAGCAACCAGAAACAAATCAGACAAATAAAGTCTTTTATATCTATAAGAAATATGATAATGATCCAAAAGAAGTAAAAAGAACTGTAACTAATTGGAGAAGTCTATCTGAAAAAATAACTGTGAATCAAGGGATTAATATTATTCAAACAATCGGTGCGGTTATTAAAGCAATTTTTTCACTACAAAAGAGCGAAGATAATTTTTATGATAAATCTATATCTTTAAAAGAGAAAATAAAACTCTATCAACTATTAGAAAATAACCAACGAATCGTTGATTTCTTATCTCAACCTCGTCCTCAATGAGAGATTCCCTCCGAAGAAGAAATCATATCAGAAGAAGAAGAAGAAGAAGAGGAATTAATTGATGAAAATATAGACCCTAAAGATTGAGATTTAGATGAAATTAATCAAAAAATTAAAACAATTCAAAACGCACTGAATGGAGAAATTAGTAGTAAGAAAGAACAAAGTTTAAAGAAAATGTTAGAAATTTTTAAAAAACAAAAAAATGCAAGGATTGAATACGAATCAAATAAGCTAAAGGAGGAAATGATAAAAAATAATAAAATTAATTTATCTGAATTCGTGAAAAAGGAAACTGATCGAAGGAATAAAAAAATAGAAGAAGAAAATAAATATATATCTTCATTTCAGAAGACAGCAATTGATAATATAGGGAAAAAAAAACATGAAAGAAAAGTTCATGGTGATTCGAAATGTATTTCTATTTTAACTGCACCATCACCTAAAAAGGTGTATAAGAATCAAGAAATGTATAAAGGATCGGGAGAATGGACTGATAAATCTTTTCCACCTGATATAACATCATTATGCCCAGTTGATAAAAATGGGAATTTTATTCTCCCGGAAGATGGTATTCCTGAAGATGTCGATGGGTGGGAGGATTTTAAATGGTGTAGAGCGGAAGAGATATTTGGTTCTGAAGATTTTCAAGTATTTCATGAAGGTATAGATGAGGATGATATTTTACAAGGGTCTTTAGGTGATTGTTATTTCTTGTCTGCTATTGGTGCTTTATGTAAATTCCCTAAATGAATCCAAAAGTTATTTTATATCAAAGAAAAATCAGAAGAGCATTGTTATGGTGTATATCTTCGTATTAACGGTATTTGGGAGTTGGTTTGAGTTGATGATTATGTTCCTTATACTGGACGTTATTCCAAAAGATTTGCTTTTAGTTCTGCTAATGGTAATGAATTATGGATGGTTCTATTAGAAAAAGCTTGGGCAAAAATTAATGGATCATTCGCTAGAGTAGGATGTGGGGGATTACCTCATGAGGTATTTGATGTTGTGACTGAGGCATATAGTCAAAAATTCGATATATCTCCAAAATTCAAAGATGAAATTTGGGTTAATTTAATGAAAGGGCAAGAAAAAGGATTTATAATGACTGCAGGTACATCAGGTGACACCGCTAATTTAGATATAGAAGAACTTG
>JBOFTB010000170.1:0-1197 GCA_051651845.1 Mycoplasma sp.
TGAGTTTAACGAGACATATGAAGGAGATATTTCTGAATTCAAAAAGGAGAATATGCTAAACGATCTTAAATCTGGTTTAGAAAGAGATTTAAATAATATTAGTGGGATATCCGAACAGAAGCGAGAAGATATGTGTTCAAACTATGAATTAATTTGTAAAATTGATCCTAAAACCGCACAAAATATATACGAAACATTTGATTATGTTTTTGAAGAAAATTCTAATTTAAAAAGTATTCAACAAAAGTATTCCGAGAAATTATCCGCATATATCACTGCATTTAAGATTGATTCAAGTTATAAAGATCTAAAACAGACTATTGGTGGAAAAAAATTATATCTTAAAAAGAGTGATCATATCGATGGAGGCGTAAATTCCAAAAATTTATGAGTATTAGGTGAAACAGGCAGTGGAAAGACTACTTGACTGAATTCAGTTATTAATTATTTATTAGGAATTAAATACACCGATCAGATCAGACTAAAAATGATCGTAGAACAAGGAATGAGTCAAGCACATTCTCAAACAGTAACTGTTAATTCATATGAAATTAAGCCTAATCCTAAAATATTTAGTTATCCTATACGCTTTATAGATACTCCTGGCTTTGGAGATACAAGAGGAATTGAACAGGATGAAACAAATGCAAAATTAATTAAAAATTTTATTGTAAATTCCTGTGATGAGCTTCATGGTATATTATTTGTTCTTAAAGCATCAACAAATCGATTAACAATTATTCAAAAATATATTATCCAACAAGTATTGGGAATATTTGGAAAAGATGCATCTCAAAATTTCATTGCGATGTTTACTTTTGCAGATAATCAAAAACCTCAAGCACTTTCAGCAATCGAAGAAGGGGGTATTCCTATAGTTCAGCATTTTAAATTTAATAATTCAGCTATTTTTCCAAAAGATGAGCCAGACTCTGATGAAACCCTTTCAAAAATATTTTGGGATATGGGATATAAAAGTTTTCGAATGTTTTTTGATTCTCTTCAACAAATTACACCTTTATCATTAAAATTAACTAAGCAAGTAATAAATGAAAGGGACAATATCAAATTAAAAGTTGGGAATTTACACGAAAAAATTAAAGATTGAATAATAAAAAGACAAAATTTAGATGAGATAAAAGTAGAAATAAATAAGATCTCTTCGGAAAATGAATTAAATAAAAATTTTACAATAAA
>JBOFTB010000171.1:0-1955 GCA_051651845.1 Mycoplasma sp.
TAATTCAATATTTAGTATGTAAATCAATAATATTAATTCAATATTTAGTTTGTATGTCGATAATTCTAATTAAATATTTAGGATGTAAGTCAATAATATTAATTTAATATTTAGCATGTAAGTCAATAATATATAATTCAATTTTTAGGAAGTAAGTCAATAATATTAATTTAATATTTAGTATGTAAGACACTAATATATAATTTTTTTTAGGAAGTAATTCAATAATATATTATTCAATATTTAGATGGTATGTCGATAATATATAATTAAATATTTAGATGGTATGTCGATAATATATAATTCATTATTTAGTGTGTAAGTCAATTTATATTATTCAATATTTAGAGAGTAAGTCAATAATATTAATTTAATATTTAGCTTGTAAGAAATAAATTTTAATTCATTATTTAGTCAGTAAGCTAATAATATTAATTCATTATTTAGGGAGTAAGTCACTAATACTAATTTAATATTTAGATTGTAAGAAATAATATTAATTCATTATTTAGGAAGTAAGTCACTAATATATTAATTTAATATTTAGATGGTATGTCACTAATATTAATTCAATATTTAGAAAGTAAGTCACTAATATTAATTCACTATTTAGTATGTAAGTCACTAATATTAATTCAATATTTAGGAAGTAAGTCAATAATATATAATTCAATATTTAGTATGTAAATCAATAATATTAATTCAATATTTAGCAAGTAAATCACTAATATAAAATTCAATATTTAGTCTGTAAGTTATTATTTTAAATTCATTATTTAGCCCGTAAGTCACTAATATATTAATTCAATATTTAGTTTGTAAGTCACAATTTTAATTTGATATTTAGTGTGTAAGTCACAAATATTAATTCATTATTTAGAAAGTAAGTCAATAATATATAATTCATTATTTAGAAAGTAAGTCAATAATATTAATTCTTTATTTAGTGCGTAAGTCGCTATTATTAATTCATTATTTAGAAAGTATGTCTCTATATATAATTAATTATTTAGCCAGTAATTCACTAATATTAATTTATTATTTAGATTGTAAGTGATTAATATTAATTCACTATTTAGAAAGTAAGTTAATAATATTAATTTATTATATAGAATGTAAGTCTATAGCATTAATTCAATATTTAGCCTGTAAGTCACTCATATTAATTCGAATATTTAGTATGTAAGTTATTAATATTAATTCAATTTTAGTTTGTAAGCAACTAAAATAGGCCAATAAAATCGTATGCTTTCTATTATTCATAATTATATGTAACTATTAGGAATATTTATACTTTAAATAATACAAAAGTTTCAAATCATAATTCAAAAATACTAAATATTATTTAATAGTATTATTATTAATTATTCAAGAATCTTTTAATATTAACTAATTATTACTAACACTTTTAAATATTTATTATAATTATTATGATTAAATTTTGATATTATGATGAAGAGAAGTAAAATAAAATAAAATAAAGGATTTTTGAAAGAAGATAAAGTGTAATAAAGAAATTATAAGTGAGACTTGTATTATATGTTGAGAAAAATTAGATAAAGAGAAAAATGAAGGATGTGATGAATGGAGTACAAGTACTTGACAATGTGGAAATAAATATCATGTAAATGTATCAGTGAATGGTTAATGAAGGAAAATAATTCATGTCCTATGTGTAGGGAAAAGATTGATATTAATTGAGATGATTCGTTTGTTAATGATTTATTAAGAGTTCAAAGAAGAATTCATCCTGCATTTGCTATACTTGCTTTTAATTCATTAAATGACGAATTTTCATGGGGTATTGATGATGATCATCATTTGGAGCAGAAGTTAGCAGTGATGGCCTTGGGGTTTAAATAGTTAAATAATTCGATTATATAATATATAAATATATAATAAATATATTTAAACACTTTATTGTAATATTGGATATAATGAAGACATTCTATTTT
>JBOFTB010000172.1:0-10716 GCA_051651845.1 Mycoplasma sp.
TGGTATTGTATCAACAGTTGCAATTAACATTTATATCTCCTTATTTTGGTTGAATTGATGGGAATCGAACCCATAATAATATTATTAATAATAATTATGCTAAACCTTTAGCTCAAATCAATAATGGCGGAAGCGGTGGGATTCGAACCCACGCGCCAATTGCTCAACCTAATACCTTTCCAAGGTATCCTCTTAACCACTTGAGTACGCTTCCAAAATAGTTTTTAAAAAAAGTAATAAGTTGCCTTATTACTTTAGTTTTTAATGGCGGAAGCGATGAGATTCGAACTCATGCACCGGAAACCGATCTAACACCTTAGCAGGGTGCCCTCTTAACCACTTGAGTACGCTTCCATTAATAATATTATAATATAGTTTTTATAAAACATTAATTAAAGAATAAAAATGCCCGTAATCGGGCTAGATTTAATGGAGCAGGTGATGGGAATCGAACCCACGTAAATAGCTTGGAAGGCTATAATTCTACCATTGAACTACACCTGCTTAAATGGTGCTGGAAGAGGGACTTGAACCCTCACGTTCTTGCGAACACAGGATTTTAAGTCCTGTGCGTCTACCATTCCGCCACTCCAGCAAAAAAGAGCTTACGCTCTTTAGAAAAATTTAATGGTGCCCCATGTAGGAATTGAACCTACGACCCCTTCATTAAAAGTGAAATGCTCTACCTCTGAGCTAATGGGGCAAGATAATTAAATTATCACAAGATATATTATAATACATAATTTCATATTATTATAAATATAATTGTAAAATTTCAAATAATTTAATTAATTTAATTCATTAAGAATTATTAACAGTCATACTAGGGTATTGCACCCTATTCTCAAAAGTGTTTTACTAAATAAACTAGAATGACATAAATGGCTGGCCTGGCAGGAATCGAACCTGCGCGTGGAAGAATCAAAATCTTCTGCCTTACCGCTTGGCTACAGGCCATTAAATGGTGGACAGGGACGGATTCGAACCATCGAAACTTTCGTGGCTGAGTTACAGTCAGCTGCGTTTGGCCACTTCGCTACCTGTCCATAATGCACATAATTAAACATGCTTTTTTATTATATATTATTTTTTCGTTTTTTTGTATTTTTTTGTTAAAAAAAATTAAATAGCTGTTGGAGAGATCTTAACAATTGTTACTTGGTAGTGGTTTTCAATGCCTTTAACTTCAATTGTTTCGCCTTCTTTTCTTCCTAATAAAGCTTTAGCTAAAGGTGATTCATTAGAAATTTTGTGGTTATCTGGATCTGATTCAATTGAACCAACGATTTGAACAATATTAGTTTCTTTATCTGATTCATCAATATATTTAACAAAGTTGTATACAGATACTTCACCTTTTTTATCAATTCCTTTATCAATTTCACAATTATCTAAAGTTATTTGAATTTCTTGAATTCTTTTTTCAAGTTCAGTTTGTTTTTCCTTCGCTGCATCATAGTCAGCATTTTCAGAAAGGTCACCTTGTTCTCTTGCTTCTTGAATTTGTTTAATGATATCTGGTCTTTTTACGTTAATTAAATTAGCTAATTCATTTTGTAATTCAGTATAACTTTCTTTTGTAATTAATATTTTGTTCATATAATCTCCTATTTTACTTATTAATTATAACTTAAAAGTAATTTATTTACTTAGCAAGTTAATTTTTATATTTTCGACATTGATTAAGTCGTTAATTGCTTTTTGAGCTAATTCGTCACTAGCACCACATAACATATCATTTAATTTAGAAATATTATGATTAACTATTTCTATACTTTGTTGGTTTTTTTCTAAACAACATGAGGTTGTAATAACCACTAAGTTTGGATTGATTTGCATTATTCCATCTGGAACAACTCAATAAGTTTCGCTATCTTTAGTATTGATCTTAATGATATTTGGTTTCAACTGTGCAATTAGATTTGGTTGATTTGGATAAACTCCAATTTGTCCTTTTGTAGTTGTAGTTGCTAAACTAACAATTGGATCATCGAAAACTAAACCTTGTGGTGTATATATTTTCAATAATACTTCGTTTTCCATTATTTAGCCTTTTTCTTTTTGTAAGCTTCTTTAACATCTTCAATAGTTCCTTGGTATAAGAAGTACGATTCTGGGATATCGTCACAGTCACCTTTACAAATTGCATCAAAACCAGCGATAGTATCTTTAACTTTTACATACTTACCTTCTTTACCACTGAATTTTTCAGCAACGAAGAATGGTTGAGATAAGAAGTTTCTAACTTTTCTTGCACGGTTTACGATTAATTTATCTTCTTCGCTTAATTCATCCATCCCAAGAATTGCAATAATATCTTGTAGCTCATTGAATTTTTGTAATATTGATTGAACTTTAAGTGCAACTTTATAATGGTCAATTCCAACAATCTTTGGTTCTAATAAACGCGAAGATGAATTTAATGGATCAATTGCCGGGAAAATTCCAAGTGAAGCAATCGAACGATCAAGTACTGTTTTAGCATCTAAGTGTGTAAAAGTTGTAGCAGGAGCTGGATCAGTTAAGTCATCAGCTGGTACATACACTGCTTGAACAGAAGTAATTGAACCTTTCTTAGTTGAAGTAATTCTTTCTTGTAGTTTACCCATTTCATAAGCTAGTGTTGGTTGGTATCCAACAGCTGATGGCATTCTACCTAATAAAGCAGAAACTTCAGAACCAGCTTGTGAGAATCTAAATATGTTATCAACGAATAATAAAACATCTTGGTTGTATTCATCTCTAAATTCTTCAGCCATTGCTAAACCAGTTAAAGCAACACGCATTCTAGCTCCAGGAGGTTCATTCATTTGTCCGAATACTAATGCAGTTTTATCTAAAACTCCACCAGCTATCATTTCGTGATATAAATCATTCCCTTCTCTAGTTCTTTCTCCAACACCTGCAAATACACTTAAACCACCGTGACCTTTTGCAACGTTATGGATTAATTCTTGAACTAATACTGTTTTACCAACACCAGCTCCACCGAATAAACCAATCTTACCACCTTTTACATATGGGATAAGTAAGTCAATAACTTTAATTCCTGTTTCTAAAATTTCAGTTGATGATGCAAGTTCTTCGTATGAAGGGGCAGCACTATGGATTGATCTTAATTTAGGATTTTCAAGTTCTGGTTTTTCATCAATAGGGTGACCAGTAACATTAAACATTCTACCTAATACATCTTTACCAACTGGAACCATAATTGGTTGAGTTGTATTAATTACTTTCATACCTCTACTTAAACCGTTTGTAGTATCCATAGAAATACATCTAACTATATCACCACTTACTAATTGAGAAACTTCAAGAACTAATTCAGAACCATTGTTATCAACAATAAGAGCGTCATTTATTTTTGGCATTTCTTTACCTTTAAAATAAACATCTACAATTGGACCTAATACTTGGTACACTTCACCTGTTGGTGTAATTTTTTTAATATCTTTCATATTGTTCTCCTAACTAACTTCGCTTCCAGCTGTTATTTCTGTAATTTCATTTGTAATTTTAGATTGTCTTTCTCTATTATATTTAATCGATAAGTTTTCTATTAATTCAGTTGCATTCTGTGTAGCTGTATCCATGGCATTTCTTCTTGATGCATTCTCACTAATTAATGATTCTGTTAAACATGCATGAATAATTGTTGCCATATAATTCGCAAAATTATCATTAATGATTTCATTTAATGATGGTTCGAATTCCATCTGATTAATATTTCATCCACTATCTTGAATAGATTCTTTGAATTTTTCATCATAAGGTAATATATTCAAAGTTTCAGCATTGAAGCTGATTGCATTCAGAAACTTAGTATAGTGAATTTTAATTCCATCGATTTTAGATTCATTCAATAATAAATTAATATATTTTGATAAACATAAGCAATCTAGAAATGCCATGTTATTAACTTCAAATTTAAATGGTTTAAGAATTTGACCTTCAGCTAATTTGTTCTTATAAAGTTCTTTTGATCTAACTCCTAATTGAATTAAAAAGTCATCTTCTTTAATACTATTTAGAACTTGCTTTGAAACATTTATGTTGTATCCCCCACATAAACCAAGTTGTGAATTAATTACAATATGTAGAACTTTACTTGGTTCATTTTTAGGTTGTTTTATACAAGTGATAAGATTACCTATTAATTGATAATATGTTGAGTAGTAACTTTGAGTTTCTGCAAAATATCTTTTTTGTTTTTGCAACTTTCCACTAGCCATCAATTTCATAGCATTAGTAATTTTAGAGGTTGTCTTAACTGAAACAATTCTTTTCTTTAAATTATTTAGAGACATTTTCAACCTCCTTCACTTTTTCTTTTTTAACTTTTTTCTTCTTAGGGAAGAATATAATTAGGGTTGCAGAAATATAATAAATTATTAATGGCGCTGAGATAAACCCAAATATAGCAGATATTCAATACACCGCTCCACCAAATGCATCTAATGATGTTAAATATCATGAGAAAGCATCTAAACCTTTTTCTTTTCAACCCATACCATGAGCAGCAAATAATGCGTCTAGTTTCGCTTGATCATTGATTGCATATGAATTCAAGAGGTCAAGCTGATTAGTTTTTTCAATAGTAACAGCAATAGCGGCCCAAATACATAAGGCAAGAGAAATTAATGTAAATATAAAGAAAGAAGCGTGAATTATCTTCTTCTTTTTTGTCATATTATTTATTATTTCTTTAAATTTTACTGTTCTATTTACTTTTTCCATATTAGATCTTCTTCGTTGCTGCTTGTTCTTGTGAATTCAATTTTAAATCATCAGCTGATAATCCAATTGGGAATTCATAATTTTTAATTGTCTTAACGAATGATGAAATGAATTTTTTAAATTCTGCTTTTAAGCCGATTTCAATTTCTTTAGTTATTTCTTGTTTTTTAACAAGTTCTTTACAAACTTTAGTTGTAGCTAAAGCAAATAATACTTTTTCTTTAAATTCATTAATTGATTTTAAAGGTATAAAATCAATAAATCTTTCTTTGATTGCAAATAAGAATAAAGTTTCATCAATTTGATTGATTGGACTAGATTGTTTTTGTTTAATCATCGCCAAAATTCTTTCACCGTGGTGAAGTGCAATTTTAGTATCATTATCAATATCACTACCAAATTGACTAAATGCTTGCAATTCAAAGAAGCTAGCTAATTCAAGTTTTAGTGAACTTGCCGCTTGTTTAACACATTTTATTTGTGCGGCAGAACCAACTCTACTAACACTTAATCCTGCATCAATTGCTGGTCTTTGACCTGAGTTGAAAAGATCTGATTGCATAAATAACTGTCCATCAGTAATTGAAATTACATTTGTTGGAATATATGCTGAGATATCTCCGGCTTGAGTTTCAATAATTGGTAATGCAGTAATTGAACCACCACCGTTTTCTTTATTAACTCTACAAGCTCTTTCAAGCAATCTACTATGCAAGTAAAAAACATCACCAGGGTAAGCTTCTCTTCCCGGAGGTCTTTTTAATAATAATGAAAGAGTACGGTAAGCAACTGCATGTTTAGATAAATCATCATAAATGATTAGAACGTCTTTGCCATTTTTCATTCAATATTCAGCAATAGTAATTCCAGTGAATGGAGCTAAATAGTTAAGCGTAGGTAAATCATCTGCAGGTGAACACACAATAGTTGTATATTTTAGTGCATCATGTTCTTGTAATGTTCTAACAACGTTAGATACAGAAGATGCTTTTTGTCCGATTGCAACATAAACACAATATACATCTTTACCATTTTGATTAATAATAGTGTCGATAGCAACTGTGGTTTTTCCAGTTTGACGATCACCAATAATAAGTTCACGTTGACCTTTTCCAATTGGAAACATTGCATCAACTGTCAGGATACCAGTTTCTAATGGTTGATCAACTGAAACTCTAGTCATTACACCTGGTGCAATTTTTTCAAGTTCAGATACAGTATCAGATAAAATATCTCCAAGTCCATCGATTGGTTTACCAAGTGAATTCACAATTCTACCTAAGTATCCATCACCAACGTTTATATGAGAAACTTTATTAGTTCTTTTAACCATACTATTTTCTCTAATATTTTCATATTCACCCATACAAATGATAGCAACTGAATCCTCTTCTAAGTTTAAAACTAAACCTTCAGAACCGTTTTCAAATTCAACGACTTCATTTAACATTACATTTCCAAGTCCGCTAGCAATTACAATTCCATCACCAACACTTAAAACTTTACCATCTTCCGCTGTGATGATTTGATCTGAATATTTTTTAATATTTTCTTTAATAATCGATGCGAATTTTTCACTTGACATTATTTACCTCTTTTTATATTTTGACGGATTGTGTTCAATTTAGTTGAAATTGAATTATCCAGTAGTTTTGAATCATATTGTAATCTAATACCGCCGATTAAGTTAGGGTCTATTATTACCGTGGCAACCGGTATTTGTTTTTTAGTATTAGATATTTTTTCAGTGATTCTATGTATTTGTTCATTATTAAGTTCAAAAGGTGTAAATATCCTTACATTTAGAACATTTAATTCCTTCTCCAAAAATTTTATAGTTTTTGTGATTATTGAAGAGATAATTGAAGTTTCTTTTTGGTCAATAAGATATAAAAGAAAGTTTAAGATATCGCTATCTATAACATTTGTATAGATATTTTTAACCATATCTTTTTTTATATTTTTATCACATGATAAATTTGTAAAAATTTGGTAAAAATCATGATATTGCAAAAATGTTTTTTGGAGCAAAAGAAATTGATCATAGAAAATTTCTGTCATTTTCTTTTCAGATGCTATTTCATAAATTGCTCTTGCGTATTCATTTGCATTATTCTGGAAGTGCATCTTTAGAAACCTTTTCCAAATTTTGAATAAATTCTTCAACTAATTTATCATTTTCTTCTTTAGTTATTTTTTGCTTTGAAATCTCAGTGACAGCACTAAATGCTATATCTAGTATTTCATCATTAATATTTTTTTGCATTTTACGTTTTTGAATTTCAATCTCTTGTTTAGCATTTTTCAATAAAATATGCGCCTGTTTTTCTGCAGAGTTTTTTATTTCATCATGAATTGTATTTGCTTTTTGATTAGCTTGTATAAGCAATTTTTTAATATCATTTTGAGCTTCGTTAAATTCTTTTTGAATACGAGCTTTATCTGAAATAGAATCTTCCTTATTCTTCTTGATTACATCTAACTCAGATTGAATGTGTTTTTTTCTTTCATCCATTTTTTTATTGAATGGTTCTCAAATCATTCAAATAGCAGCGGAAAATAAAATTATTGTTGCTACTAATGTAGAAAGGAAAACTCAAATATTAGGAAATATTAAATTAATTATAGTGAAAGAGTCTACCCCACCGATTGGATCAGAAGAACAACTCACTATAAATAAGGATGAAATCGCAATGATAACAACCAATAATATACTAAAACCTAATAACTTTTTAATTTTCATTTATAATCCTAATTTGCAATAAATAATAATAAAATACTAACAATTAATGCATAAATTGCCGCAGATTCAGCAATAGCCATCCCGATAATTGTAGTAGACATAATCTTACTACTCATTTCTGGATTTCTAGCAACTGCTAACGCAGCACAACCAGCCGCATAACCTTGACCAGCACCAACACCACTAGCACCAACCATCGCAATCCCGGCACCAATGTAAGCGCCAAGTTGATTTGAAATATCGATTGTTGTGGTTCCTTCTGCTGCAAAAGTTGTTATGTTAGCAACAGCATCCATCATTTCTTGTGCATTTTGAGCACACTCTATTATGTAAGTAATATCCATTTTCTACTCCTTTGATTTTGATTCTTGTTCTTGTTTTAGTATTAATAATTTTTCAGCTTCCTCTTGCATTTCAATACCTTCTAAGATTGGTGTTGAAATATAAGTCATTGATAATAAAGTAAATACATATGCTTGGATGATACCAGCAAACATAGAAAAATAAAATATTATAAATGGCATTATTAGGACGCCACCAACTAAAAGTGTGATAGCAAAAGGTGCGCTAGGTAGCAAAGAACTAACAGCTCAAAAGATAACCGCAAAAATAACATAACCAGCGATGATGTTTCCCCACAAACGGAAAGTTAGTGAAATTAACGGAGTAATCACACCAATTAAATGAAGTGGATTTATCATGACAGGTATTTTATTCTCTTTAATCTTCACATGGATAAAGAAACTTTTTAGGTAATTCAACTTTTGATACTTAATTGCACAAACAATTGAAGTTATTCAAGTGATTAATCCTAAAGATAGCGGTACACTATATGAACTTGTAGGTTCCTTCATACCAAAAATACCAAAAATATTTGAAAGGATTAAGAAAGAAATTAGGAATAAAAAGTAAGGTGTGAATTTTACAAATTTAATTCCGAAAGTATCAACAACCATTTGTCTAACGGTTAAAATAACACTATCAACCATCAGTGTAAATCTTTTTGGTTCTTGATCTGCTCTAACATTTTTATTTTGAATAAAATAAATTATAGAAACAACTAATAAAATACAAGTAATAATTGCAATTGCAAAAATATTTGGCAATACTGCCTCTTGAAAAATATTAAGACCTTGTCAATTTTCCATTTTGTTCTCTTTCCTTTTTTATTTTAGGTATTTTATTATCGAGATAAGCAAAACAAATTATCGCCATACTAGATACAAGAAAATACGATAATAACATGTATTGTTCAAATATATTAGAATTAAATATTTGTGTTACTAAAGCTATGATGATTGGAACAATTGTAACTATCATTATTAAAATGTAGAAAAGAATAGATTTCCTCATAACTTTAGATCTGTTAGGAGAGTTAATTACGTATTTTTGCAAATAATTCATTACTCATATCCTTAACAGGCATGACAAATAACTAAATGGTGCAATTAAAAGCACTGAATAAGTTAAAGAATACATGTCATTAATCGAAGCAATGATTAAACTGATTATAAGGGCAACTAAAAATAAGATTGGATAACCGAAATAGCACCACTTATGTTGTTTAATCATTAAGACCTCTAACTATAATTTTATAGTCCCTATTATTATATAACTTTTTTAATTTTAGAATTAACTATATTTAGTTTAAAAAATATATTCTGAAAATTCAAAACTACTGTCATCATTAAAAATTAACTCACTATAGCATTTTTTACCATTGTGCCTAGAAAATGACATACTACCCGGATTAATAAATATAACATCAGATGTTTTTTGAATAATTGGAATATGAGTGTGCCCAAATATAACAAAATCACATTTATTTTCTTTGGCTAAATTTAACATATTATCATTTCAATTTGGATAAGAATAATTAAAATCCAAGTATCAATCTCCATGCGTAAGCATGAACTTATAGTTTCTAATTTTAAAGAAAATTAATTTTTGATCACCTAAATCATTGTTCCCGTCTACATAATACGGAGTAATACTTTCAATTTCACTTTTTTGCATTTGATGATCTCCGGCATGAATAATAAAATCATATGATTTTAAATCTAACTTATTAATTCACGTATCGTTTCCATGGGTATCACTAACTATCAATATCTTATCCATTCAATTCCTTTCTTATTTTGTTAATCACATTCTCTGCAACATTTTTGGGGATAATTTGAGAAATAGTTTCTAAATCAACATTTTTCAAATCATATAAATTAGGGTAAATTGCAATTAATTTATTTTTATATTTCGGACCAAGCCCTGGTATATCATCAAGAATATTGTTCAGTTTTGACTTTATATTTTTTTGACGATAAAAAGAAATTGCAAATCTATGAACTTCATTTTGCACATTGGTCAAAAAGAAAAATAGATTTGATTGCTTATTAATTTCAATTAAATTATATTCACTATCCATTATAGCTTGAGTCTTGTGTTTAGCATCTTTAACTAACCCAATGATTTTTATCTTTCCTTGTAGATTAAGTTCATTTATAATTTCTTTAGCAGCAGATATTTGAGGTTTTCCTCCATCGACAATAAGAAGTTGTGGTAATTCTGTCGACTTTGAATATTTTCTAAAAATCACTTCTTGCATAAAATGATAGTCAGATTTTTGCTCAAGATTTTTAATGATAAACTTTCTATATAATTTTTTTTCTGGAACCCCATTTTTATAAACTACAATCGCAGAAACACAATCTTCAAGGAATAAATTCGAATTATCAATAATATCAATTTGATTCAGATAACTCATTTTTAAAATATCCCTTAATTGTTCTTGAGCGCCAATTGTTTTATCGTAAATATTTTTTAATGATAATTGATTTTTACTTAAAAATTCTTTTGCATTCTTAATAGCGTTTAACAATAATTCACTATAAATACCTTTTATAGGTTTTTGAATTTTTGTATTTAAATTTAGAGATAAATCTAATGATAACTCCTTTGGTAAATCAATATAAATATTTTTAGGAATATTATGATTAGAATAGAACTGCATTAAGTACGATATTATTGATTCATTTGCATCATCATAAAATTGATTTATATATTCATGCTTAACTAATAATTTTCCATTTATATAGTTAAAAATATTTATACAAATTTTATCTTCGTTAATATAGAAACCAACTATATCAGCATCTCTTGCTTGATTAAGTTCAGCAATCTGGTTATTGCAAATATTTGTAAGTTTGTTAATATGATCTAAATAAATTTTTGCTAGTTCA
>JBOFTB010000173.1:0-8588 GCA_051651845.1 Mycoplasma sp.
ATGCTTTTTCTGGTTGTACTTCAGTTCGTATGAGTAAATTAGAGGTTCACAACAATGTTAGAACCGCTGGAAACGCATTATTCTCAGGAATGAGCAATACTCAAATAACTAGCTTATCAGTCCCAAAACACTGAGATGATGTTCCAGGTGGATGAATATCTGGATTTACAGGTCAAAACTATACCGTTAGAGGTAGAAGTTCAATGGACTTACAATCACAAATAACTACAACGGTTCACACTAGGAAGATTGCTCAGGATTTAACAGGAACCAGTAGTTCGACTGGCGTGATAAAAAATATAACAAGATTTAAAGAATATTTTACTGATGAAGTTTATAACTCATATCCTTCTGATGTTGAATTTGACATCACATCAAGTAGCGATATAGATGCATTAAATCAAAGCTTATCAATTACAGTTAATAAATATTGAGATTCACAAGGTAGAACAAAGTCGAATCGAAATTTTAGTGTTCGATTCACATTTGATACAAGTGACCTATACGTTATGAACTCATCAAAAACTGAAATCATAAGTTTAGCTTCTGGGTATGCCACTAAACCTGAATGAAATGATGGGAATATTATCTTCCCTTCAACAGTTACAAAAATTGGCATCGGTGCATTTTCTGGAATAACTGATCTTAAAACTATTCAAGTGGCTGGAACATTAAACTCCATTGAAAAAAATGCTTTTCTTGATTGTGCAAATTTTACCGGTGGTTTCCAAGGTTCTAATCTAAACCTATCTAAAGTGACATCAATTGGCGAGGATGCGTTCCGTGGTTGTTCTAATTTAAGTTCAACATTCAACCTAACCACAGTAACTTCATTAGGAGCTGGTGCATTTGCAAATGCTTCATCTATAAAAATGAGTAGTCTATATTTTTTAGATTCGCTCACTATAATTCCAGATTCTATTTTCTTGAATGCATCCTCTATTAATAATGAAATAAAATTAACTAATGCAAAGGCAATTGGTTCAAACGCATTCAATGGTGCAATTAAAATTTGAACAAAGAGCGAAGATGGCTTACTTTTAGAGGGCGTTCGTTCGATTGGCACTGATGCTTTCAAAGGTACATATAAAAGTGATTCATCAGATACGAATTATATTTCTAGCATTGCAGTTAGAGGGATAAATAGTGGTGATGTTAAAGATTTATTTACAAATCATAATCTTTGAAGCGGTGGTTTTTGAGTTGAAGATGATGCGAATGTTTCGAATTTAGATTTATTGGCAGATGGTATTGATGTTGGTTCGTCTCATACAGGCGTCCTTGTAAAAGGTGTCATGTACACTTGAGGGGATAATGAACATGGACAGCTTGGCAGAGGTTACATTGGTAGTTATAGTGGTACCCCGAGTAAAGTGTCTAAAAATCCAGATGTAGGATTTACTAATTCAGGCATTACCCAAATGGAAATTTCTGGTGATACAGTAATTGTCCTTAGTAAAAATGTTGCTTACGCTTGAGGAAAAAATTATTCTGGCGCTCTTGGTGATGGTACAAACAAAAGTTCTGGTATAGCAACAAAAATTGCAGATAATCCAAAAGTAGGATTTACAAACTCAAATATTACTCAAGTGTCGACAGGTGGAGATGTTTCTGCCGTTCTAAAAGGAGGTGTCGTATACTCTTTTGGATATAACTCTTTGGGTGGATTAGGTGTTGGTAATATAGAACCTTCTTATATTCCAGTTAAACCAATAGCATCTTCAGGATTTGAAAATTCATCAGTTACAAAAGTAAAAGCGAGTGCCTCGAAAATATTTGTAATTGAAGGCGGAGTAATATATTCATGGGGTCATAAATACGCTGGAGCTTTAGGTAATAATGAAACAGGGTTTAATCAGTATAGATCAAGCGCAATTAAAATGCTAAATAATGGGTCATTTTCAAATTCAGGTATTACAAATATTATGGCTGTTGGTTATTGTGCCGCTACTATCAAAAATGGTGTTATGTATACATGAGGATCTAATGAATGAGGTCAACTTGGTAATGGATCTGGTGACCTTGGAGAATATAGAGGGTTAGCTGCTCCTGTAAGTAATAACTCTGCATCAGGATTCACAAATAGTAATATTTCTCAAATGTCAATTGGTAGAAATCACTCAGCGGCCATTAGAAATGGAGTGATATACACCTGAGGGATAAATTCTGATGGAGAACTTGGCATTGGTACCAATCAAAGATCTTACTTACCTATAAAAACTTCTGATAATCCAGATTCAGGTTTTGCGAACTCTGGTATTAACAGTGTTGCTGCAGGTGATTCATTTACTGCTGCACTTAAAGATGGTTTATTGTTTTCTTGAGGTAAAAATACAAGACAACAATTGGGAACTACTACACCTTCTCATTATTCTTACCTTGCTCTTAGAGTGGATAGACTTAGGTCTTTGTATATTACTCCAAATAACTATGAATCTCAAACTCAAAATAATAATGTTTGTAGCAATATATCAAATGAAAATCAACATACAAATAAAAGGCAAAATAGAAGTAAGAATTAATAAAAATATAATCATTTATTTATACTGAAATAAGTCACTGGCGCTGATCGATACTTAACATTCAATATATAATCAAATTTCATTTAAAACACAGAATTCAACTTAGATACATTCTGTGTTTTTTTTTATATATAACTAAAATATTGACTTACTGACTTAAGACTTTTCTGTTATCAATGAAAATACTTTTATAAATATATTAAAAATACTAATATATAATAATATTGAAGATATAAGTAGGATTCTATTATGAGAAGATTTACAAAATGAATAATTTGTGCCTCAACAGCTACTATTTCACTAGCTGGGATCGGCGTTGGCGTTGGTGTCCACTACGGTATTCTTAATAACCGATCATTTGATAATGGTGAACTTGAATTAAAACCTGATTATAATAAAAAAAATACTAGAGATCAAGTTATTGATTTATTAGTTAATGGGAAATCTGAAGATAATAGTATTTATAAAGAATACTTTGGTGCTTATATAGATTTAAAACAATTTCCTGATGGTACTAACTTCAAATATATTTCAGATGATATCAATTATAGAAATGAGGAATTAACGTTCAATTTCTTAGCCGATAAAACTTTCGGAAAAAATAATGAGATAATTGAAGGGTATGTTGAATATAGTATTAACATTGCTATAACTCTACCGGTAATTATAAGTCTACCTTCTAAAATAAAATATGATAAAAATTTAACTAAATACGATGTTCTCAATAAATTAACTAATGATTTTTCCTCAACAGATGAAATTATCATTGATAATCTTGCGAAATATCTAGACTTATCTCGATTTTCAAGTTGAACTGAATTCAAAGTTATTTATGATAAACAGCACTTTGATGAACAACAATTAGAGATTGGAATTGAAGCCATCATATATACAGATCAAACGAAACAGAAAATTGATAGGAAAGAAGCGTATTCATTCAAAATTGACGCGGTAATGTCAAAAAATACTAGTGTTATTGCAAGTGGTAAGTATGGTGATGAAACTAAAACACTTGAAGAAATTAAAAACTTTTTATTGAAATATCCTAAAAAATCAAATGAAATCAATATTAAAAATTTATCCAAATATTTAATTATTGATAATATCAATGAAAATACAAAATTCTATTTAGATAATATATCTTTAAAAAATGGTCTTAATGGTTTTGTTAATGTTGAAATTTCATATAACAATTATTTGGATAATGCTGGTAATAATGTAAATAACACAAGAACATTTAATTTTATGGTATTGACTTATGTTAGTCATAATGCAACTAGCATGTTTAAAAATAGAAATAAAGTTAATACAAGAGGTTATCAATCGACTTTAAGTTTCTTAAAAGGAGATGAGTCTGGTGATATTGACAATGACAAAACACTAAATAAAGAATCGCTTTCATATTGATTTACACTAAGGAATGTGCCAAGTGATGCTATCTTTACTTTAGAAAGTTATACTTATGCAAAAGGCAGTAACAATAATACTGATAAAGGTAATGTCGAAATTCAATTTAGCATTGATAAGTATCTTGATGATGACGGCAATGAAGTAATTGTAAAAAAACAATGAAAAGATCAGGAAGAATCTTATAATGCCATTGATTTATCAAGTGGAAATGAAGAGAAAAACGAAGACTATCGTTCAATATGCAAAGGCACCATTCCAATACATATTGAAAATACGACTGCCTTTGCCACGGAAATAATTAGTGATGAGTTAACTGTATTTGGTCTTAAGAGTTCATTGTTGTACTCTCCAGCTGATAATAGAATGCTATATTCGAAAATTAGAAAATATTTAGTAATTAACGATGTCCCATCTAATGCAAAATATTATTTTGATAATATCACAAAAAGTCAAAGTCCAGACCAAAGTAGAACTACGACTAAAGTTGCTTTTAATATGGATAAGTGATATGAAAATGCAGAAATAAAAACTGGTAAAAAAAATCTTGATTTTACAATTGATGTAATTAAATCGATTGCAACAAATATTGCGACTAAAACTACTTATAAAAAATCAATTACAAAAGAAAGTTTTGAAGAAAATTTACTTAAAGGTTCACCTGGTAATAGACAGGTTAATACAAATAGTGAATTCTTTAAACAATATTTTACATTAGATACTTCTAATAGTCCGGTGGTAACACTTGTTGATATTGTTGACACTCCACATGCAACCGGCGGAAATTTAAAAGTCAATTTCTCGTTAAATAATGCGAATGATGATGATGGAATGACTATAAATAATTTAAAGATTAGTTGTAATGTTGAATATCAAGACTTATTTAATTTTAATCAAACAACTGGAACAGTTAATGGTTTTCAATCTGACTGAATTGATGTCACTACTGAAGTGGATATCCCTTCTAGTTTAAAAGGTGTACCTGTAACTAAAATAGCAAGCAATGCTTTTAAAAACAATAATAAAATAACTACTATAAAATTACCAATAACAATTAGCGAGATTGGCAGTTATGCATTTTCTGGTTGTAGTTCTTTACGAATGAATAAATTAGAAATTCACGATAACGTCGTGACTGCAGGTACTGGTATATTTTCAGGGATAGGAAATGTGCAAATTTCTGATCTATCAGTTCCGAAACACTGGGATGATGCTTCTGACGGATGAAAATTTGGATTTAGTGGTGCCAACTATACAGTTAGAGATAGAAAATCTTTGGAATTAAAATCCAAAGTAACTACGACAGTTCACACTAAAAATATTTCCACTGATTTAACCGAAACTAGTAGTTCACTTGGTGAAATTAAAAATATAGATAGATTAAAACAATATTTCACTGATGAAATTTATGAATCATACCCTTCTGACGTTTTATTTAATATTACAAATAGTACTAATGTCGATAAATTAACCCAAAGACTATCAATCTCCATTAATAAATACTGAGATGAACAGGGTAGAACCAAAGTAAATAAATCATCAGATATTCAATTTATATTTGATACCAGCGCTTTATACACAATGAACTCGACTAAAACAGAGATTACAGGATTAGTTACTGGGTATTCTACAAGATTAGAATGAAATGGCGGGGATATCATTATACCTTCAACAGTTACAAAAATTGGGAATAATGCATTTAATGGCATTACGAGCCTTAAGACTATTGATGTAATTGGTGTTTTAGATAATATTGGAGTTAGTGCATTTGCAAATTGTGTAAATTTTACTGGTGGATTTGAAAATAAACTTGATTTATCTAAAGTCACATCAATTGGGTCTAATGCTTTTAGTGGCTGTTCTAATTTAGAGTCAACATTTGATCTTCCAATTTTAACTTCACTTGGTAGTGGAGCATTTAAAGGTGCATCTAAATTAAAAATATCTAACTTAGCTTTTCTTGAATCATTTAATAGTATCGGAAGTTCTACGTTTGAAGGTGCGACAAGCATTGATGCAGAACTTAAATTAACTAATGTAACCTCAATTGGTTCCAATGCTTTCAATGGAGCTTCGAATATTTGAACAGGTAATGAAGGATTAATTTTACAAAATACTACTTCTATTGGTAGTGATGCATTTAATGGAACTTATAAACTAAATGAATTAGATGAAAAATATATTGAATCAATTTCTGTAAGAGGAATTGATGATGAAGCAACAGGTGTTGTAGACTTATATTCGAATCATTCATTATGAAGTCAAGGTTACTGAAGTGAAACCGAAGGTAATATTATAAATTTAGATGATGTAGGAAATACAATATCACTTGGTAGTTATCACTCATCTGCAATTATTGATGGTGTAATGTATACGTGAGGATTTAATAACTCAGGTCAGCTAGGTGATGGTGGACTAAATGACAAAATGAGACCTGTGAAAGTTGTTGATAACGTAGAGTCAGGATTTGTTAACTCAAATGTATCTCAAATTTCGTTAGGATATCGTCATTCATCAGCTCTTGTTGATGGAGTGATGTATACTTGAGGGCTAAATAATTACGGTCAACTTGGTAATGGTGGCACTTCAAATTCATTAAAACCTATAAAAGTATCAGAAAACTCAGGTGCAGATTGAACATTTACGAATTTAAATGTTTCTCAAATATCGGTAGGGTCATATCACTCATCTGCTGTTATTGATGGCGTGATGTATACTTGAGGATATAATTTTTACGGTCAACTAGGTATTGTGGTAACTAAAGATCAATATAAACCAGCTAAAGTTCGTGATAATTCAGGGACTATCGGTTCAAAAGATTGAACTTTTACGAACTTAAATATTTCTCAAATATCATTAGGTTTTGACCATACATCAGCTCTTGTGGATGGTGTAATTTACACTTGGGGTTACAACAATTACGGTCAACTAGGAGATGGAACTAAAACACATAGATCAAGTGCTGTTAAAGTTCATGATAATTCTGGGACAACAGAAGAAAAAGAATGAACATTCACAAATGAAAATATTACTCAAATCTATTCAGGTTGAAGTCATTCATCAGCTCTTACAGGCGGCGTAGTTTACACTTGAGGTTACAATAATAATGGTCAACTAGGAGATGGAACAACAACTCTAAGAACAAGAGCAGTTAAGGTTATTGATAATTCAGGTACAATCGATGGAAAAGAGTGAACATTTAAAAATTCAAATATTTCTCGAATAGCTTTAGGTTATTACCATTCTATTGTTATCGCTGGTGGAGTTATGTACACATGAGGAAGAAATAATCAAGGTCAACTTGGCATAGGAAACACAACTAGACAATTAAAGCCTGTTAAAATTCCAAATAATTCAGGGACTACTGATGGGAAAGATTGAAACTTCGCAAACTCAGGTGCCACTCAAATTTCATTAGGAGAATTTCACTCAATGGCCATGGTTAAAGGGGTAATTTACACTTGAGGTTACAATAGTAATGGTCAACTAGGAGATACAACCACTGATAATAAAAATCAACCAGTTAAAATAGCTGAACCAACTAAAATAACTTTAAATGTTTCGGAACAACAACAGATAAATATGACTTCGAGCATTTTAAAAGACCAAAATAATAAAAAATACTCTAAGAAATAATATTAGTATTAATATACTTAAATATTAAACTGAATGACTTAATCGTTCAGTTTTTTATTCTTTATTTCTAATTTATTAGATTATCACTTATCTATATTCGAGCAATAGATTCATTGCTAAACTTAAAAACATCTCTATTAGTGCTTTTAAATAATAGAGATATAGTTAAATAATTATATTTTTTGCACCTGAGAGTTTAATTAGTACAAAAAAACTTGTAATAAATATTATATATTATCAATACACCTCATAATGAGTACAAAAAAATCACTAAAAGAAGTGATTTTTGTTTTATTTTAATGGTGCGCATAAAGAGACTCGAACTCCCACTCTCTCGAACTAGATCCTAAGTCTAGCGCGTCTGCCAATTCCGCCATATGCGCATTAATGGTGCCGTCGATAGGAATCGAACCTACAACCTACTGATTACAAGTCAGTTGCTCTACCGTTGAGCCACGACGGCGTGGTGGAGTGTGAGGGGCTCGAACCCCCGACCCTATGCTTGTAAGGCATATGCTCTCCCAGCTGAGCTAACACTCCAGAAACAAATATTGTGGGCAATATTTGTAGAAATTTTTAAATGGTGACCCGTACGGGATTCAAACCCGTGAATGCACGCGTGAAAGGCGTGTGTGTTAAGTCGCTTCACCAACGGGCCATATGGCGGCCACAGCAAGGATCGAACTTGCGACCAACCGGTTAACAGCCGGTTGCTCTACCGCTGAGCTATGTGGCCACGGTATGTTTGGTTATTAAAAAATAACGCTATTATATTATAATGAAAAAATCTAAATTTTGAAAAATAATTGACGTTTTTTTAAAAATTTTTCTATTTTAGGAACAATTTTACTTGTTTTTCCAGTTCAAAGTAGTCATCTTTTATAGGATTGAACCTAATTATGTGCTCATATTTGTTACGATTTCAGGTCATTTGACGTTTTGCGAGTTGCCTTGTTAATTGTTTTATCATCTCTTCGTCTATTTCTATATTATTATATATAGCAGTTGCTATTTGCTTATATC
>JBOFTB010000174.1:0-2996 GCA_051651845.1 Mycoplasma sp.
TAATTATTTTATGTTGTTGTTTATAGATTATATAATCAATGTTTTTGTAAATAATTAGAGATCTAATAATATTATAATATCTTTTATTTAAGAAGATTTAATTAAAGACTAGTCTCCAGATGACATTAATCCTTCTTTATCTGATTGTTCATTAGGAAGGCATATTTTATTTAAATTATCTTTAGCATTAGTATCTGTTCCTTTGATATTGACATATGTTAAAAATAATGGTAATAGCATGAATCCATGGAAGAAACCAACAAGAATTAAGAAGAAATACATTCTAAAGTAGTATATTTGGAATACTTTAGAAGGAGCAAATAACAAAACAAACACACCAATAATCTTGGTGACAATTATACCAATTAAAACAGATACTCCAACATTTTTAAGAGAATATCTCACTCTTTCTTTTGAATCATTACTGGAGGAACGTGAATAGAAAATAATTAAATGAGCACAAAATTCAACACTTCACCCACAAGCAACAACTATATTAACAACAGAGATAGCATTCAGTTCTATAATAAAATCAGGTAAATAATTGAGTAACCATCACATGCCTATTAGATTTAACACACAAGAAAATACAAACAATACTACAACAAAAGCACTTTTTAAATTCATAACTCATTGTACTGCAAGGAATATAGTAGCAAAGCCTATCAAAAAGTTTTGAATAGAAATGCCTCGAATGAACAAGTACTGATAATAATAAGCGTAGAATAGTGAATAAGGGAATGCAGTTGAGATGTCTACTGTTTCTCCATTCAATATGAAGTTCTTCGTTCTGTTTTTTCCTGGCATTAGAGTAAATAGATCACTGTATGATCTTGTGACAGTTGTTGCTTGAATTACAGAATTGACAAATACACTCTGGTTTACTAGTGGTACATGTGCGAATCGGAAACGAGATGCCTCAATCTCTCCATTCTCATTAAATGATATATCTCCCATATAGGGTTCACCACATATTGCATTAGTCTTACAACAAAAATGATCCGTTGGCATTTTTAAAAACTCTCTGACTCGATTAGCTATAGGTTGCTTTGATAATTCATCTATATTTTTATTACATTCATCACTGTAGTACTTATTCATAAACTTTTGATAATCTTTAAACCATGAATAGACTGGTGGTTGAACAGTTGATAAAGTAGATAAGTGATCACTCATTTGATCTATTAACTTTCAATTTGTTTCATTACTATAGTCTATGTTATATCATACGAGATAGGCTGGAGATCCGACATCAACATATTTTTCTTGTGTCTTAAAATAATTAAATCAATCACCACCTTGCACGACAGTAGTTTGCTGATTTAAACCAAGAGGGAAATTAATAACCGCAATACAAGACACCACAACCATAGCGATATAGATTATCAAAATAATTATTTGAACAGGTAGCAATCAAAGGAAGTCATAGTATCGACCAGAAACAAAGTTTTGTAATTTTACTTTACCTATTGAATGCTCAACTTGCTTGCTTTGAGATACCTTAATACATGGCAATACATCATATCTCCTTGATTTAACTCTCTCATCATCCAAAGAAACAAAAGCAACGAACATTGACATTTGTAAAAAGTAATTAATAATCACTGCGAATGTGGCACATAAACAAAATGATTGAAGTGCAGGTATATCAGTGAGATAACCGACTAGGAAAGATAAACATTCACCTCAAGCAGCTGTTGTAATACTTGGACCGACTTCTTTTATTGCTCATCCTATCTGCTCTTCATTGGAGATATTGTTTATTTCATATCCTTGTCTCTGTAGAAACAGTATTTTGTTGGCCTTTTTATCACGGGCACCTGTAATAATAAACATATTGTCAACACCTATAGCAAGAACTCAGAAAGGGACAACTTCAGCACTGATCAAGCTTTGCTTAATTCCCAATCAACTAACTAGAGCGAAGGAGCCAAGACATGAAAGAATGACTACGACTATTCCTCCTAGTCCAACTCAAATCCTACTCAAGATCAAAGAAGGGAATTCTCCCATCATCACAGAGATGTATACGAACATTACAGTATATGATATACCTACAATCCAAATATTTTGTCTGTTTTCGATATCTCACTCATCTGGTACTGATCTCTCTGCCATATAATACATTTTCAATCCAGACTTACTTTCTTTCTCTCTTTGATTAAATTTATTGATTTCATCTTCAAACACTTCCTTCTCCCATAATTCCGATGCCTTATTTGTATAAAAGTCATTTTGTCATAGGAATGTCAAAGAGAAGCTTCGAGCTGTTTTCCTACAAATTACACATTCACTTTTCTCCTCTCCTCCTTCACATCCCTGAATACCGAAGATAGCATCTCATTGTATAGGTGTTCCAATATTGTCAAAGCAAGGCATATCTCCTGATATTCCCGTTTGTAAGCATTTAGCTGTCTCTTTGATGTCTGTGTCATTTCACATTGTTTCTAAGTCATCTTTCCAGAAATTAGTTGGTGATGTCATCATACATCCCTTTCCAGCAATTGGTTTATAGCACAAGTCGAAAACTGTCATGTTTTCACCCATAAATTGAATTTGCCTTGATATAATATTATTCTGTACTTCAAAGAGCTTCACCAGATATTCTTTTGTAAATATATCACTTTCATTCTTTTCATCTTCGTATCTCATTATTATTTGATCTATTCGAAAGTAGGCACCGAATTTCTTTCCAAAAAATAATTGCTGATGGTTATCTTGGGAAGTTTGGCTCACCCATCATTTTTGAGGATCAGTCTATATTATAAAAGTAAAAAAAGATAATTACTTCAAAATCTAAGAATAATCATCCAGATCATAGCAGAGATATGGTGGCTCAGCTACCGCAAATGACAAGAATAGGATGCCTTGCTGTTTTAAAGCCAATTAAATAAAAAATATAATCTCATCTCATTTATATGTTATTATATCCTTGGATTCGTATAAATTATTTAAATTAATTATTAATATATACTTATATATTTATATATTAAAAA
>JBOFTB010000175.1:0-1423 GCA_051651845.1 Mycoplasma sp.
AAGACAACAATGATATTATTTATAGGGAATATGCTCCAAGTGCAAAAGGTATTTCACTTTTTGGGGAATTTAATAATTGGAATAGAGACCAATATTGGTTAAAAAGAGATCAATTTGGTACTTGGGAAATTACTATTCCTAATATAAATGGTGAATCACCAATCAAGCACGGAACAAAAGTAAAAGCTAACGTTGTATTAGCTAATCACAAGCATGAGGATCGTAATCCCATTTGGAGTAGGTATTTACTTCAAAACAAGGAAACAGTTTTATTCGATTCTATCTTTTGGAATCCTCCAGAAAAATACGAATGGAAGACTCCTAAGCATGTTCCTAAACCTAAATCATTACGTATATATGAATGCCATGTAGGTATGAGCTCTTTTGATTGCAAAGTCTCAACATATAGGGAATTTGCTGATACTGTAATACCTCGTATAGTTAAAACTGGATATACTGCAATACAATTAATGGCTATTATGGAGCATGTAGATTATGCGAGTTTCGGTTATTTAGTTAGCAACTTCTTCGCAATTGCTTCAAGAAGTGGAACACCTGAGGATTTAATGTATTTAATAGATAAAGCACATGAAAACGGTTTATTTGTTCTAATTGATATAGTACATTCCCATTCTTCGAATAATGTCAAAGATGGATTAAATATGTGGGATGGTACTGATTACTTATATTTCCATAGTGGACCAATGGGAAAACACGAATTATGGGAAAGTCGTTGATTTAATTACAATAGTTATGAAACACTAAGATTTTTATTAAGTAATTGCGCATTTTATATCGATAATTTCCATTTTGATGGTTTTCGATTTGATGGGGTTACTTCAATGTTATATAAAAATCATGGGATTCGTCACGTCTTTTCAGGAGGATATACAGAATATTATTGTGATAACGTTGATGAAGATGGTGCTGTATATTTAATGTTGGCAAATTATTTAATTCATTTAATGAATCCAGAAGCAATTACTATTGCCGAAGAAGTAAGTGGAATGCCCGGGTTAGCAAGACCTATTGAAGAAGGAGGATTTGGATTTGATTATCGTTTGAATATGAGTGTCAGTGATAAATGGATACAATTATTAAAGGAACATAAAGATGAAGAATGGAATATGGGAGATATTTCTTTTACTTGAACTAATAGAAGATATAACGAAGATCATGTAGGCTATTCTGAAAGCCACGATCAATCCATTGTAGGAGATAAAACACTTTCAATGTGGCTATTTGATAAAGAAATATATTGGAATATGGATTGTAAATCTCCTGAAACGTGATTAATCGGTAGAGGTTTCCCATTACATAAAATGATAAGATTATTGACAATGGCTTGAGGAGGAGAAGCTTATTTGAATTTTATTGGTAACGAATTCGGACATCCTGAATGGGTAGATTTCCCTCGTCCAGG
>JBOFTB010000176.1:0-1293 GCA_051651845.1 Mycoplasma sp.
CCCTTAATAATAATAATTAATAAATTAATAATATAATTCAATGATATATATATCTTATTATTAAATAGCCAGAACATCATCATATACATGTATAATTAATACAATAAATATACTTAATGTTTCTAATAAGATTTAATTACCTATTCCACATCTATTATATTCCTTCATAAATTACCCATCCAATCCTTAACCACATAATACCTAAATTATACTCATTCCTCTTCAATTTACTTATCCAATATTAATTTATATTAATTATATTAAAATCATGGGTTGCGGAATAAGCCAAACAAAAATCCCTAAAATCAAAACAAATCTTATTAAATTACATCCATACTCCAATTATTCAAATACAATTAAGTATAGGAATAATTATTCGAAGTTAACACCCAATTCATGGCTTAAAGTATGAAATTTCTTAAATTATTCAGAAATCAAAGAAGTCGGTAAAACAAATAGAAATTTTAACTATCTGAGTAAGCAAAACTTAATTTTATGAAAATTCTTCCAAAATAGAAAAAACAAAGGAAACTATAAGAATAATATTAATAATATTAAAATTATTGAATCTTTCGAAGTATGACAAAGGAACTATAGTATTAATTGCTGCTTAGAAACTTCAATAAGTGAAGGGAAAATTTATAATTAAATTTAAATAATAAACTATCTTCTCTTCGTATTTATTAATGACTTTTAAGTATAATAGTTAATTCATTAATTAAGAATGAATGACTTGATATAATTATAATTTTCATTTTTAATGAAAATATTAATATATTATTGAGATGTAAGTAATAATATAAAGGGAATATATTTAATAAATATTATATTAAAATATATATATTTAGTATAAGATTGATATTTAATAATATTTATATGAAAACAATTGAAATATTTGATTAATAATATTATTATGTTAGTTTATTTGATTGGTTAATTATTGTATTATTATTTGATTTAGTGATAGTTTAATCGTTATTAAGATGTGTGGTTTGGTTGATTACTTTATGCTTGGAAGATTATACTATGGGTGATATTAGATTTATTAAGGTAATTATAATTAATTATTTGTTTAATTAAAGATTTATGCTAATTGATATATACTTTTTAATATATCATTATTATAGAAGGAATACGTTAGTTATTTAATAAAGATAATACAAATTCAGTTTAAATTATGTAAGTTTAATAAAGATATGAAGATATAGTATTTAAATTGTGATTTTAGGATAGAGTCACTCAAATGTATATTATTAATATGTCCTTATATAATCATTTTCATCCTAATTAACA
>JBOFTB010000177.1:0-2342 GCA_051651845.1 Mycoplasma sp.
CATTGATTCAATAATTTAAATGGATTCCAACTCCATTCAAATCTTCCGACTGGTGGTGGTCAATATGGATCGAGATTAGGTTCTTCTCTTCCTTTTCCTACTTTTCTCAAATCTGCATTCCATTTAGGTAAGAGTTCAATTGAGCATAATACTCTCCCTCCTTTCTTTTCTTGTTTATAACATTGAACCCAAAACTTGATTCCATCTATGTCGTCAGATTTAGATAAAAACTCTATTTGACCAAAAGATTCTTTATCACTTGCAGATAATCCATCATAATATTTTTTATCAAATTTAACTGGTACATCTAATCATTTTGGAATATTGATTCAACTCTTTAGATTAATTTTTGCACCACAAATATAGTCATCACTACAGAATATATCATTATCATATACCTGAATTGTTAAAGTATTTGATGATTCAGGAGGATTAACTGGAAGTAGCATTCTCCAATTGAAACTGGCGTTACCTGTTTGACATCTAAAATGTACATCAGTACTTTGCTTATCTTTCATATCAACATATCCTATTACATAAATATCACTTGTATCTTCAATATCCATCATTTCCATATCTTCAGTTTCCCAAACAATAAATCTGAGCTCCAGAGGGGTTATTGGTTCAGGAGTTATTGACCAAGGTGTAGATTCATTTCTCTTATCAACATCCATTAATTCTAGCCACAAATATGCTTCTCCTTGTGAACCACTAATATCTGAGTGGAGTAAAGGACGTACTTCAACTGGTTTATGAACTAAATCTTGCCAAGTACTATCAAAATATCTATCTTCTAAATCAATGATAGTTTCCCCTATTAAATCATCAGAGAGTAAATCATCATAATCCCAGACTTCCAATTTTCATGATGCAGGTCCAGGAAGTTCAACAGGTATATCATAGAATTTATACCATTTACAGTTCTTTTGATCCTCTTGATGGTTTTTCTTTTCATTAATGATAAGCTTATTACCAACATACAGTTTTATATAAGGATCACTTTCACTTAATCAATCTTTTTTTGCTAAATTATTCAATTCTCATACATATATGCGAACTATTCATTCTTTTTTTGATAGTATTTTCTTTCTTCAATCATCATATTTATTTAAGTTCTTATATTCTTTGGCTACTAATTCACCATTTTTAGCTCAGCAATCTTTCAAGCTTTTTTCATATTCTTCCATTTTGTTCTTTTCACACATACGAATAAATCCCTTAAATTTACCAAAATGTTTTTCGTTTACATCATTTTTATTCCCCATGAAGCCGACGTTACTAGCATTTGATGAGACACCTTGACTACTTTGACTTTTATCATCTGATATTAAGTTGCCTAGTTGAGGTTGAGAAGGATCGGCAAATCTTTTTAATATTTTACCATGAATATTACGCATAGCATCAAATAAAAATGTATCATTTTTTTCATCTTTGTATTTCCCTCTTTTTAACTTTGCTCTAATAAAAGGACTTTTTAAACCAAGGACCTTTACACTTTCTAAAGGCTCTCTATATATTCTTCTATAATGTTTCTTTGAGTCTTCCGGCTTTGAATTTACGTCTGCTTTAATCACATAGCCTATCTTGAAAAATAACGCACTATCAGGTGATTTATCTTCATCTTCAATAAGGAATTCTTTCTGTTCCTTTTCTGATAATCCAGGAAGAACATAATTCTTGAATGCTGGGTATATAACAAAAAAATTCGAGTTATCTTTATTTACAGCAAGGAAGTCCTTACCAAGCTCAACTCCTTGTCAAGTCATATTTTTTTGAAGTTTTAAATCTGGAATTTCAACATTATTACTTATTAAATCAGCATCGGTTTGAATAAGAGAAGTATCAGCATTAACATTACTTGATACATTTAATGCAATGTCATCTTTATTATTAGGACTTGAGTCTAGTAATGCTTGTTTCATATCCTTTTTTTGTTTTGTTTTATTGTCAATTTTATCCGTTTCATCGTTAGGTATATAGTCTGAAGGAATAAAAGACTTTGACTGTTCTTCAAAAGAATCCTTAGACTTCAGTGTCTCATCCGCAACATTTTCGGTAATTTTCGGTGCTGTTATTTTTCCTAAACCTGGGATACCCATTCCACCGAAGGAAATTCCTTCTCCGGCTCCTTCTCCTCCGATACCTTTACCTAATGTTAATATTTTCCCTTTTAATAATCCCCCTGTTCACATTCATCCAAATTTCTTTTTTGTAAATTTCATATCTTCATCTATTTGTTTATTAGTCTTATTTATTATTCTTTTAACATCTATATTAAAAACACCCAACAAAGAGTTCATCATACCATTTAATAAGCTATCATATACTTCACATTGTAATTG
>JBOFTB010000178.1:0-1360 GCA_051651845.1 Mycoplasma sp.
AGAATAATAATTGTCCTCTTTTCCCACTTTCTTCTTTAAAGTAGTTAAAATAATATTGTTCAAAAATATCAATTTGATAACCATTAAATATTTCATGCTTAAATACTGACTCTAATTGACTTTTACGATTCTTCTCTTGTGCATATATTATTAAATATATTATTAGATCATATGTCATATTAATTAAAGAAGTAATTATTAGAATGATTGTTTATTATTATAATTAATGTTATATATCTAAAGTAATATTAATACTGAAACTAATAGCAATATCTTTGAATAAAATCAGAAGTTAGTATTCTTATTACTTTCTTTCTTAACATCAATCTCTTTTGATGTAATCCTTGTATAATCAATTGTTTTATTATCTATTTCTCATTTTTCTATTTTATATTTTTTTGCTTCAGTAAATTCTAATTTCATGCATACAGATTTAGCATCAACCATTGCGTTATCTATTGTTACCGCAGTAGCTTGACATGGTGCTCAACATGTCGCCTTTAATATATCTCCTGATACTAGGGGAACTATGAATCCAATTTTAGCAAATGCAGTAGCACTAGAGTCAGCTGCATTTAAAGTTAATTCTGTTATTGCTGAATTACAGTCCTTATCACTATTAAACGCAACATCTGAAGCAACAAAATCTGTATCACGTACATTAATTTTTTTGTCTGCTTCAATCGGTAATATGAGATCTTTATTACGTAAAGTCAATTTTGTGACCTTATAATCTCCTGTCTTAGTTATTGTTAATGCCATACATACTTTTTTTGCAGTTGATATGGTTGAATTTATTGTTACAGCTGTGATCGAACAATTGGTTCCACATTCTCCACTTAAGGAAATTTCTGGCAATTTTGAAGAATTTTCAAAAGAAATATTAACATAAGCTACTGCATTGGTATTTGCTTCTGCTATTTTTATTGAATTATGAGGAATTGTATTTGAAGTTGTGCAAGCAGTATCACTGTGATATGAAAACACTTTTGGAATAAATTCTTCTATTACTACAATTGAAGAATCTGGTATATTAGTGTAATTAATCCCAGAATTTTCCGATGATGCAACACTTATTATTTTATATGTTCCAGGAGCAGTAATTGTTAATTCCATACATAAATCACCTGGATTACGCGAAGTATTTCCTGGACTTGGTTGAGAAATAACGCAATTTCCTAAAGTATCACTTTCAATTCCACATGTTCCACTTAAAGTAGCAAGAGCGGGAGCAACAACAAAAGTAATCTTAGCATAAGCAATGGCTTCTCCTTCATTGTTTATTTTTAAACCATCAGTAGGAATTTCTTTTGTACAATCAGCTTGAGGATGATATGTAATTGCAGTAATATCTGTATTT
>JBOFTB010000179.1:0-1266 GCA_051651845.1 Mycoplasma sp.
TTCGGGAAGGTCTGCTTTATAGTCTTCTTCAACAGGCGAATGTGGTCGTCACCTTCTGAAATGAAGTCTTCCGCAGTAGGCCAGTTAGGGTTTAACTGACTGATGTTGTTAGCTGAACTTTCTACGGACATAAGTCCTCCTTGTAGAGGCCCCGAAGGGCCTGTAATTATTTGCGTTGTAATGCTTCTACCATTGCGCGTAGCTCTTTGATTGCCTCATTCTGCGCCGCGATGATTGCCATCGGGTCGATGAATAGACGCTCTGTGTCTGCGCGTTCTGCTTCTGGCTTAGTGGTATCAATCTGAACACTAATCGCCTCTGGGATAATCTCTTGGACGTTCTGAGCAATGAAGCCGATGGACTGTTTGTCGGTGTTGGTCTTGTAGCTGAACGAACTTGCGTTGAGTGCGCAGACCTTATCCAACCAGCTAATACGCTTATCAGCGATAGGCTTGATGTTCTCTTTGAAGCGAGCATCCGAACCAGTGTGCCATCCAGCAGGCGCGAGGCCCTGACCATTCTGATAGAACATGAATGAGGTGTCACCACCCGCTACCAGTCGAACGATAGTACCCTCAGCCGGAGCGTGAACGTCCATCGCCGCCAAGTGAGCATGACCCCATTGGGTCGCTCTCCAAATGGTGGTTGCACTCGCTACGCAATCAGAAACGTCAACCAGTAACCCAGCAGCTTTGTCTCTCCACGATTGCCACGACCCGAACTCAACAGACCCGCGAACAATCGCACCCTCTGTATGGTTACACTGACCCATGCTTTGGAATGCTGCGGTGCCTCCGTATGGTTGTGTTACCTGACAAGCAGTTCTGGCAACCGCAAACCCATCGTATGAAACTGCGAATGCGAGAATTTCATTTGGGTTATCACCACCCTGACTAGAACCATACACGCGGAAAACGCCATTCTGATCTGCGACGGCTTTCATCGAGTGGTTGCTATTGTCATACTTCTTCCAGAGCTTCCCATCCCAGTATGAGTTTGCGCATAGGTGCGCATTATTTGGAGAAGTGACGAAGGAATACACTTTGCCGTCGAGAGATATAATGTCGCCATTAGAGCGGATGGCTCCACCAATGGTAGTCAGTGCGTTTCCATTGACCACACTACGGAACTCTTTGTTCGCGTGAGTATGAGTGTTATACATCACCAGCTCATTGGAGATACTACCGCCAGTATCCCGCAGTTGAATTAACATTCGGTTTTCTGAATGGTCACCACGGCGTTGAGTTGTGATGTTAGAGCAACGAG
>JBOFTB010000180.1:0-1182 GCA_051651845.1 Mycoplasma sp.
TAGCTGAATATGATCCAAATTTGAAAGCGATTAAACACATAGCATGTGATTTTGAATGTTATCAAGATGCAGAAAAGACTCGTTTACTTAATCCTGGATATTATATCATCTGGTTTTATAAAGCATATGATTTATGTGAAGGACCAAAGCCAGAAAAAGTGAGACTAAAAATATCTTCAAATGTGAACTATAGTGTCAAAATGATTGGTGATGATAAAGATTTTTCTGTTGTAAAAGAAATTATTGCTCAAGGGACTAGAAATTATAATAAAAATAAAATTACAAAAGAAGAAGTATTTTATGAAATATCAAACTCTTTTCGTTCAAGTGGCCTTGCCTATCGAGTAGTAATAAATCCTTTGGGGACATGCTATCAAGAATGGGAAAATGATGCATCACAAGTTGAGAATATTACTTTATTACCTCCATTTGCTGGTCAAAAGGTTTTTACCTTTGGAGTACCTCCAAATAGTTATGGTATCGTTATTGGAATACAAAATGATATATATGGTAGTCATTGGTTTAATGTGAAATCTAAAGTGAAAACTTATCAATGTCGTGAAGGAGAAAACCCAATTCCCTATAATTTTAGGGAATTTGATACTTTCTGTACAAGTGATGTAAATAAAATTGAACCATTATATGATTTTTCTACAAGTACTTTCGATGTTTTAAGTAAGGTTGGTAATTATCCAGTCATTAATCATAATGACATATGGATTGAACATCTTAAAAAGAAATATCCCATGTGAATGGAAGGCATATTAGACCTTAAACCGGTTGATAACCCGAGTAATCTATTAAATTGGATACATTGAAAAAAATCGAATGGATTCTATATTGGGCAAGCTAATTTTACAACAAGAGAAGGAAGAGGTGCTTTTTACTTTACAGATGACGAGACAAAATGGATTGGTTATTGGGAAAAGAATATGAAAGGAAAATATGGAAAGCTATATGGAAAGAATAATAAATTGATTTATGAAGGTGGATATAAAGATGGGAGAAGGCATGGAAAAGGTGTATTATATTATACATCAGGGGAAAAATTTGATGGAGAATTTGTTAATGGAAATAGAGAAGGAAAGGGTGTTTTTTATTGGGCTGATGGTTCAAGATGGGAAGGAGTATTTCGAGAGAATGAAATGGATGGTGAAGGAATGTTTTATGATGGAGATGACT
>JBOFTB010000181.1:0-4419 GCA_051651845.1 Mycoplasma sp.
ATCATTTGTAATTTGGTTGTATAACATTATTGTGCTCCCTTGTACGATAAGGGGGCACTTTTTTTACGCCTTTGGCAATTAAAAAGTGCTCCACTTATATTTTACAATAAGTGTTGCACTTAATAATTCAATTTGGGAAGATGCTCACAGCATCTTTTTTTTTATTCCTTAAAATTCTTTTTTATTTGAATAACAAATACTAACTCTTTTTTATATTTGTCCTTTATGATTGTAACGGTCATTAAATCATTCTCATATTTATCATTTTGGAATAATCTCTTAATTTTAAACTCTTCTTTTAAATATTCTTTTATAGTTAATTTTTTATCAATGTGTTCTATATCAAAGTAACGCTCAAAGAATCTATGAGCATTAACATCACCATCAACTCTTCAAGTTGATTCATTGATTTCAATAACTGAGTTTGTGCCATCGCTCTCATCGTATATTTCACCAACGAGCGACTCCATTAAATCTTCAAGTGTAATTATTCCCATGATTTTAGTAGAATCATTATTTTTCTTTACAAATGCAAGGTGGCATTGATGAACCTTCATTTCATATAAAATATCATCAAGAGTAGTGTATTGACTAACATATATTGTTGGTTTAATTATTTCTTCTAGTTTAAACTCAGGATCTTTTGTGTATTTACTAAAAAAATCTTTGAATGTTATAAACCCCATATATTTCCCATTGGAGTTAGTGATTGGTAATCTACTATGAGGATTATTAATAAATATATCTGAAATTATTTCTTTTGTTGAATTACTTTCAATTGAAATAACTTTATTAAGTTTAGTCATAATTCTATTAATTCTAATTTCATCAAACTTAATGGCATTTCTAACTAATGAAGCTTCTTCGGTTTCTAAAACACCTTCTCTTTCAATAATTTCAACTAATGTATGTAATTCACTTTCTGTTGCTGATTTTGATTTTTTCACTTTGAATAATTTATTTAGACATCAACTTAATGGTCAAAATAAATAATAAAAGAAATACATAACATAAGAACTAAATCTAGCATATGCTACATTATTTCTTCTTGCAATGATTTTTGGGATAAATTCTCCAAAGATTAATGTTAAAAAAGTCATAACCCCTGTTGTTAAACCAGTTGCAATAGCTTCTGTATCATTGCCGCCAAAATGTAAAACTAAATTAGTGAAGAATATTGTACTTAAAGTTGTAGCTAGAACATTCACTAAAGTATTTCCGATCAATACAGTTGATAATGTCATTTGGATATTGTTTAAAAATTTCTCAACTATCTTATGTGCATAGCCCTTCTTTTTCTTTTTATAATAATTTTGAAATTGAAATTTATTAATTGAGTTAATTGCACTCTCAAATCCTGAGAAAAATGCTGATGATACAATTAGTAATAATAATAAGATTCCTAGTAATACTAGGTGTGCGACGTCATTCATATAATTATTTATTATATATTATTTTTTATATAAAATGTGAAATTTATGATACAATTAATGCATTGTTATTGAAAGGAAACATAAAAATGAGAAAATTTTTAGGTACAATTGGTTACATCGTAGTAATCGCAGCGTTAGCTATTGTTGGTGTTTTTGGAATTGTTGCTTTACCTGAAGCTAAAGAAGGTGTTGACATCTTAAAATCGCAAATTGGTTTACTTCCATTAATCGCTATCGTTGGTGGTTTTGGTAGTGCTATTGGTGTTGCATTCTTTGCTATTGCTAACTTCTTTAGAATTAAAGCTAAAACTAAAAAAGCTGAATAATTAATTATTACAATTTTTAAAAATGACCGAAAGGTCATTTTTTTTGTCTATATAACAATTAAATATAGTATAATGAATAAGCACTCACAGCAAATAATGATTGTGATCAACAATTTAATGTCATTGATTTATTAGTAAGGTTAGCTGTAACTCTGAAAATATTAACATTAAATTGCTCACAAGACATTATTCTTAACCAATTGGTTAGTGAGTAGTACTAATCAATAGGAGATATACAATATGAGTAGATATACAGGAAGTGTATATAAAAAATCAAGAAGACTTGGTTTTTCATTACTTGAAAATGATAAAGAATTTTCAAAAGGTAAAAAAAGAACATACGCACCAGGGCAACACGGTAACAAAAGAATTAAGTTATCTGGTTATGGTGAACAATTACAAGAAAAACAAAAACTAATGTTTTTATATGGAATTAATGACCGTCAATTTAGAAGAATTTTCCAAATTGCTAGAAAGCAAGAAGGGGTTCTTACAATTAACTTATTAAGAACTTTAGAATCAAGATTAGACAGTTTAGTATTTAGAATGGGTTTTGCTCCAACTAGAAGAGCTGCTAGACAATTAGTTAACCATGGACATGTTTTATTAAATGGTAAAAAATGTGATATTCCTTCAGCAATTGTAAATTTAAATTCTGAAATTACATTAAAAACTAAAACTGGTGAAAAAATCGATTTATCAAATGCTAAAATAGCTGAATTTGTTAAAGTTGACACTAAAGCAATTAAAGGTACTTATGCTCGTTTCCCAGAAAGAAATGAATTACCTGAAAACATCAACGAATCTTACGTTGTTGAATGATTCAAAAGATTTGTTTAATACTATCTTTTATTCGATAGAAAAATCGCAGAAATGCGATTTTTTTTATTATTTTAAAATATTATGTCAATATGATAATGAGGTATTTATGAAATTAAAAGAATTAAAAACAAAAAAGTGATTTAAAATAGCTTCGATTTCATCGATTGTCGGTGGCGTTTGCTTTATTGTTGGGGGATCTGTTTTAGTTGGGACATCTGCAGATGTTCAAGTGGAGCATGAATTAATTGATGGCACAAAAAAGAAAATAGGTATTGGAACTGAAAATTGAGGTCAAGAATATACAAAAGATGGTCATGAAATACATGATATTTGAAGAAGAAGACTGGATATATATGATCAAATGATTGAGATGAGCAAAAAATATGACTATTCAAATGAGATCGATGATAAAAATTCTTTAATAACTTTTGTTAACTCGATTAAAGACACTGTTGCATCAAAAAGCACTCCAGATGCTAAAGAAGACTATAATAGTATTTCTAGATATTTTGAAATTTCTAAATATGACACATTCAATGTTGTTGGAATAGTTTTAGCTGCTATTGGTGGTGCATTTGCTGTTGCTGGACTATTTACTTCAATACCAACATCAACAATGGATAAAATTATTTTCTTCAACTGATTCTAAATATCATATTATTTTTTCATAAATCCCCTATTTGTATTAAAATATATGTATATACATGTGAGGTTTTATGAATATTTTAACAATTGATATCGGTGGCACTACCGCTAAGAGAGCAATAATAGATGACAAAGGAAATATGCTTAAAAAATACCCTGCAGTTAAAACTGTTGTAGGGCATAATTTAAAATGATTATTTGATAGTTTATCCGATATTGATCTTGAATATGATTATATCGGGATTGATATCCCTGGAACATATAATGAAAAAGAAAAAATTATTGCCCAAGCTGGTAATTTACAATTTTTAAATTTTGATGTTCATAAAGAAGTTGCTAAATATACTGATAAACAAGTTTTCATATTGAATGATGCAAATGCAGCAGCATTAGGTGAATTTTGAAAATTAGGTGGAACATATAAAAATGCTATCTTTTATGTTTTAGGAACTGGTATTGGTGGTGGTATTATCATTGATTCTAAATTATACACAGGTTCTCAGGGGTTTGCTGGTGAATTTGGACATGGATGAATGCTTGATAACACTCAATGTAACTGTGGACAACACGGTTGTATCGAACCTTTATCATCAGCTAAAGGTATCACAAATAAAGTTAATGAATATGCAAAAAATCCAATGTACAAAAAATTACATGCATTTTATCTTGAAAAACAAAAAACTGATGACCCAAGAATTCATTTAAACGAAATTAATGCATTAGTTGATGAAAAAGATGAAGGTGTAATGGCTGCAGTTAGAGAAGCTTTAATTCCATTAGTTAAACATATGTCACTAATGACTTATGCATTAAATCCAGAGATTATTATTATTGGTGGAGGTCCGTCTAACTATGGTAATCCATTCTTAGAAACAATTAGTCAACTTTATACTCAGTCAGTTGGTGATTTTTTAATACCAACGGTTGATTTAGTACTAGCTAGACAATTGAATGATGCCGCACTTTATGGTGCTGCATATCATGTAATTAAATCTCTTGAGTCACATTAATTTTTACTTTGTGCTATAATAATCCCATAATTCGATAAGGAGAACATTATGAATTTATATTCTGGTAAAGAACAACCACAACAACAAGGACATGACACTGTTGTAAATAACAACATTGGTCCTGTAGTTTGTACACCACAACAAAGAACAAGTTGAAAGATGTGAAAAATTGTTTCATGAATC
>JBOFTB010000182.1:0-1176 GCA_051651845.1 Mycoplasma sp.
CTTTGAAGTGTACTTCCGCCACCTCCGCCGCCGCCTCCGCCACCTTCAGGTAGCACAAGTCTAAGAATATCAAGTCCATTTGCTATAAGTATAAGCTCATTTTCATTTTCTATCCTAGCGTCGTCGATTTTTAAATCAAGCTTTTCGTCTATTTTTGCTTGGTCAGGAAGATATCTTTCTGCTATGAATTCTTCTACTACTTCAGCTCCACGAGGAAGGTCCAATTCAATAGCGTCAACTTTTCCAACTGTTAAAATTAATTTGTTATCATCTGTTACCCTAGCCCCATCGTACTTAGTATTAAGACTATTATTTATTTTACCCATGTCTACATTATATATTTCTTCTATGAAGTTACTAATTGCGGTCTTGTCATTTGGACCACCTTTTGAATTATGTGTCTTGTTTTTCGACACAGTGTAATAAATTTCATTTGATCTAGATACGATTCCATTACTGGAAACCTCTATCATTAATGTATTAGTACCATCGTATTCAGTCAATTCTTCAAATGGCATTATAACTATATTGCCACTTTCATCAACATAGCTTACTGCCAATTTAGTTTTATCTTCTTCGAATATTCTTTTGTCTCCTACGAATACATATACTTTAACAATGTCATCTTGAGTTAAAGATATCACTCTTGAATCTTTTAATGGAACAAGATTGAGAACAATATTATTTGTTCCTTGGAAAAAACCAGCTGATATTTTGCAATTTCCAGCCAATGGACTAAAGTCGCAATGACCAGTGTATACCAAATTATTCACCCATATACCTCCTATTTTATTTGTGTATTATATATGACACATATGTGTCATATATAATACTTAAAAGCTTTTAATATCAATCAATTTTACCGATCATATCTATAAGAATATTAGATATATTGCAGTATATTTATTTTTTATTTAAATACGCATACAAGTCCTCCATTGAAACTTCCTCTACAATATCCTCAAATAGTTTTGAATATATGCAAACATATTCTTTTCCTACAAGCTTTCTGTTATTTAATTTTATAAACGCATACCTACCTTCCTTTGGAAGTCTAAATATACTTTTACGCATTTTTTCTATTGTTCCTGTGTGTAAGAATTTTCCATTTAAGATTAATTGGTCGTAATCATTGTCTAATAATTCTAACGGATACTCATCGTCATACATTGTAAT
>JBOFTB010000183.1:0-1195 GCA_051651845.1 Mycoplasma sp.
AATGTTCTTAAATAATTGATATCATATTTTTGAATTTCTACATCATCAATTCAAACTTGTCCTTCAGCTGCTTCATATCATCTTTCTATGAGATTTACAGTTGTGCTTTTACCACATCCACTTTCTCCAACAAGCGCAACTTTTTTCCCGGGCTCAAAAAGCAAATCTAATTCATTAAGTATTTTTCTTTTATTAACATCACTTGGATAAATAAATGATATATTTTTAAACTCAATCCTTCCTTTTACTTCATCTCTGGGTGGTTTAAAAGTAGAATTTGCTCAATCAATTTGAGGAACTCTTTCATATAAAGTAAAATAATCACTTGAAGCCATACAAGCATCTTGAATAACTTTAACAAAAGGTGCTACTGTTCCTAGTGACAAAATTGCCATAATTGATGCAAACAGAACAGTCATAACATCTCCAGATTGAAAAGGTTCACCCGTATTTGAATTTGTTTCTCCATCAATTATTCATTTTTTACCATATAAAATTGCAATTACAAAAGAAAAATATAAAAAGAATATCACAGCACCAATACTTCCCCCTAATTTTAATGCCTTCTCTACTTCATATCCACGAACTTTATCTATATATTTTCCAAATCTCTCATTTTCATAATCAAAATTAACAAAAGAAGCAACTGTTTTGATGTTATATCACAATTCTTCCGCGATACCTCCAGCTATTTCATATGTTTTCATACTTCATACAACTGCTTTTTTCATCGAAGTTACTCAAAAGAGAAAACATACTACAATGCATGGGCAAACACATAGCATAACTAATGTTAATTTCCAAGATGTAACCATAGCTACGATAATACCAGAAATAAATTGAGCTATAGATTGAATAAGTTGTCCTGGTTTTTCTCCTAAACCTCACTCTATTTGATCTAATTGTGCTTGAACTTTTGTTGCAAATTCATACGCATTATTTGAATCAAACCATCCTTGTTCTTGTGTTCAAATTAGCAAAAAGTATTTTTCTTTTAAATGATGCATTTGTCTTAATCCTGCAAATTGCCACATTGAAGTCATAAGAAAGTTTGCGAAAAACATCCCTATCCCAATGTATAAAAATTTATTTACCATTTCACTAACTGTTTCCAAAAATGATTCCATAAAAGCCATTTTTTCTTCATCTGTGAGGTCTCCCATATTTGAATCTGATGTACCAGCGAATTCAGAAG
>JBOFTB010000184.1:0-1707 GCA_051651845.1 Mycoplasma sp.
TTTTTCGTCTTCTTTCTTATTTTCGGCTTCTTCATCTTTTTTCTCTTCTTCTTTCGGCATTGAATCTTCAACACCTATTTTATCAAGTCATTTTTTGGCATATTCTGGAGAGTAATAATTTATTATTTCTTGTGGATAGAAAGAACAGATTTCTTCTGCAAAATGTCATAAGGGCTCCTTTCATTTTGATTTCATTCCAAGAACTTTTTGTAATCCACCATTTCTTGCAAATGTACTTAATTCAGTTTGATTACCCTTTAAATAAGTGGAAAATTGAATCAAAACCGATTTTAAAACTTCTTTAGATGCAACATGTCATAATGGTTCTAATGCTGATAAATTTGAACATTTTTGTATTATTTCATTTAAAGCTTTTTTGGCTTTATCTTTTAAATCATCACTGGTATTTTGATCCATATAATAAAATAGCATAGTATGTAAAACTCCACTATTACTAACTTCGTTTGCGTGGGTAGGTGAATGTCTTCCAATATGATTTAATGCGAAACAGACAGAACATTTTACCTGTTCAGTATCATTTTCCAAAGCGAGCTTTAATACCTCTAATGCTTTTGCACTAATTATTTGTAAAGCCATGTCTTCTTTATATGCACTCATATAAGCCAATGATAATATACCATATAATCTTGAATCTCCTTCTGAATTAGAAACATAATCAACAAGAACATGTGGTCCTCCTGCTCCACATATAGCCATTGCATTCTCCGGACATTTATTTACTATTTCACATATACACATTGCTGTATTTTGTCTTACTATTATATCACTATCTTTTCAACAATTTCATCATTTTTGAGGATTATTTATCTTACTCATTACTAAAGTTGCTCATTCAGTTGAATGTTTACATATATTTGTTAATCAGTTGCATACATTTCTTTTTATTGCTGTATCGGTATAGTTTAAATAACATGTAATGACATCTCATCCATTCTCTGCGACCGGTTGAGATAATTGCTCAGTATGTTTGCATATATTAGCTAATGTTTGGGAAGAGACTCTTTTCAATACTCATTCTGGCTCTTGTAAACATAGTCACAATGAATCAACTGCTCTTGCTTCGACTACTTGTCTTGCTCAATTCTCATTATGCTTTGCAATATGACCTAAAGCGAAAGCAGCAGCTTCTTTAACTGATGGATCAAATTCATCAAGACAATGAACTCATGGCTCAAGAACTCCTGAATTAACAACTGCTTGAGCTAATTCCACAGAATGCTGAGCTACAGCTTTTAGAACATAACAGGCCGCTTTTTTGAAAAAACGATTTTGTTTTGGGAGTGAATACATTAATTGAGTTATAATATCATTGTCAGCTACACTTTGCGCAAGTTCGATCGAATAGCTAGCTAGACGACCAATAGCTAACGCTGCACTTTGTTGTATCGAAGGTACAACATCTAAAAGAAGGGGTTTTAATCAAGGCATAACACCTGCAGAAAATAATGCTTCAACGTTTTGCTGTCTTGTTGATAATTCTGCAATTGTTTGAACAAAACTTATTCTTGACTTTTGATAATCTTCAAATGCATGAAGGACTGCTTTTGCCATTTTATTTATTTTTAATTATATTTAAAAAAGTATAATTTATAATAGGTAGTTACTATTTTAATGTTATATTAAAAATAAATATATAGTATACATTTCAATTATTTGGGAATTATAAAGTATTTCAAAATTAGAGTA
>JBOFTB010000185.1:0-1824 GCA_051651845.1 Mycoplasma sp.
GATAATCTTTAAACACCACACCTTCACTTATTATTAATTTTTAATTTAATTTAATTAATTACTATTTATTTGAAAAAATTCAAAATCAAGATTTAGGAAAATGGAGGATAATATACAAAAAACATTGATTCAAAATCCTATAGAACATTGCCTTCAAAAGGTTTTAAATCCAAAAATTATTCCAAAAAGAATTACCCATATGAAATACTTGGTAGTATGTGGAAGTACTATTAGTGGAGTTGGTAAAGGTTCAACGATGTCTGGATTAGGCGCATTATTAAAGGCATGTGGTTTACATGTTACATGTATTAAAATTGATCCTTATCTAAATGTCGATGCTGGCTTAATGTCTCCTTATGAACATGGAGAGGTGTTTGTTTTAGATGATGGAGGGGAATCTGATTTAGATTGAGGAAACTATGAAAGAGCTTTAGGAGTCAAATTAACTAGAAATCATAATATTACTTCAGGAAAAGTTTTCCAAGAAGTAATTAATAGTGAACGAAAAGGAGAGTATTTAGGCAAGACTGTACAAATGATTCCTCATGTATGTGATAAAATCAAATCAATGATCAATTATGCTGCTCATATCCCAGTAGAAAGGGATAATGGATATGATGGATGAGCGGATATTTGTTTAATTGAATGAGGAGGCACAGTAGGAGATATAGAAAGCACTTTATTTTTTGAAGCTATAAGGCAACTATCTAACGAAGTAGGGGAAGAAAATATTGCTACTATAATGATTACATATATACCTGAAACGGGAGGAGAAAATGAGCAAAAGTCAAAGCCAACTCAAAATGGTATTAGAGAATTAAAAGCAATGGGTGTTTTTCCAAGTTTTTATATTTGTAGAAGTAATCATCCTTGAGAAGATTATGTTAAGAAGAAAATAGCATTCTTTGCAAATGTGCCTGATAATTGTGTTTTTACATGTTATAATGTAAACTCAATATATGAAATACCAATATGACTTGCAAGTCAGCATATCCATTTTCATATAATTAATCAATTACAATTACCTTTACGTGAGTATAATTTAATGAAATGGATAGGATTACCGCTCCATATTAATTCATTAAATATTAAAACACAAGTTAGAATAGCATTATGTGGGAAATATATTTATACTGCAGATACTTATTATTCCGTTTTGAAATCATGACAAGATGCTACAATATCCGCAAATAGAAAATGAATAATGGAATGGATAGATTGCAGTATATTAGACAAAGAAGAAGCAAAAAATTACGATGAAAAAGAAAAAGAAAAAAAAATAAAGGAATTATGGGCTAAATTAGAGACTTGTGATGGAATTCTTGTTCCAGGAGGATTTGGTAAAAGAGGAGCTTGAGGAATGATTGAAATTTGTCGATACGCAAGAGAAAATTTAATTCCATATTTAGGAATTTGTCTTGGTATGCAAATAGCTGTTATTGAATTTTGTAGAAATGTTTTAAATATACAAGATGCTAATAGTTGAGAATTTGATGAAAATTGTAAAAGCGATGTAATAACAACAATGGAAGACACTGATTATGTTAAATTAGGAGGTACTCTAAGATTAGGAGCACAGAAATGTATAATAAAAGACGAGAATAGTTGAGCATATAAAATATATGGTAAAAATGAAATAATAGAGCGTCATAGACATCGTTTTGAGGTAAATCCTAAATATGTAGAACAAATAGAAAAGAAAGGAATGATTTTTTCAGGAAAAGATAAAAACAGTCAAAGAATGGAAATAATCGAAATACCAACACATCCCTTTTTTTTTGCGAGTCAATTTCATCCAGAATATAAAACCTTCCCCTTTAATCC
>JBOFTB010000186.1:0-1231 GCA_051651845.1 Mycoplasma sp.
CCACTACAGCAACTATTCAACCTAAAAAGTATCAACAATTTGATATTAAGTTTTTACCTTTACATGAAAAGGTGGAAAAGGCCGTAATACAATTTAAAACAATGTTCAATCCATATGAGAATCCAAAATGATATTTAAGTGGAGAAGGATTTTTCGAAGCTGTCTCAATCGATAAACTAGAAAATGATAATGAGCTAAAATTCGGGGACGTCTGTGTGAATGAAACAAAAGAGTTACAATTCACTTTAATTAATCATAGCGAAAATCATTTCAGATTTAATTGAATCAACAATCTTGAGCCTTCTCTTTTATTTTCACCTTCTCAAGGCTTTTTATTAAGTAAAACCCAAAAAGAAATAACAGTTACCTTCACTTCGAAAGAAAGTGTTAAGCACATATGAAAAGATTGATTTATTGAATTAAAACAAATCAAATTTACCGAAAATGGAGAACAAGATTGGGACAATGCAATGACTACTATAAAAAAAGTTACTTTAACTGAGCAAGAAAATATATGAAAGAAAAGAGCAGAAGATTTAATAAAGCGAAAGGAAGAAAACGAAATGTTAATTAATCAATTGACAAATGTAAAAGGAGGGAAAGTTCCCCCGAAGAAAGATCCTAAAAAAGCGAATGAAAAGAATGTTCCGAATCCAAATGTGCAATCAAATCAGCCAGCAGAAGAGGCAAATATTGATATAGAGGAAATAGTTAATGAACCACAAACAACTATTGTAGACAAATCTGAAAAATATTTACCAATCAAATTGACGGTAGTTAGTGATTTTGCTAAGTATCAATGTAGTATTAAAGAAATTCGATTTAAACCAACTGTAATGTTTGGTACTAGAAAATTTGATTTCCAATTACGTAATACATCAATGGTAGCTCTTAGTTATAAATTCTCTTTTAGTAATCCTAATCCAATTAATAACAATGCAACACATCTGTCAAATAATAATTTATACACTTCTTATGATAAAAGCATTGCTCAGCAAGATAATTTAGGTGGAGCTTTTTCAATTGCGCCTCCTTATGGTACTATTCCAGCTTTATCAGATGAAATAATATCCATAAGATTTAGTCCTATAGAAATTGATGAATTTTTCTTCAAAAGATTTTTAACCTGTAACATTAAAGACTTAGATCCATCCTTAAGTGAATTGAAAATCGAGCTAAGTGGAGATGCAGAACGACCTTTATGTCACTTCGAAATTGAAAGTGGAATCAA
>JBOFTB010000187.1:0-1682 GCA_051651845.1 Mycoplasma sp.
ACAGTAACAAAAGAAGAAGTAAAAAAGAAATTAGAAGCTTTAGAGATATTACAAAAAGATTTGAATCAAAAAGAATTGGACGGTAAGAAAAAGGAAGAAGAATCATTGGAAGTAGAAAAAAGAGCAAGTGAGCAAAATAAATCTGCGAACGAAATAGCTGAACAAATGAGAGTAAAGCAAGAAAAGGTAAAAGAAGACTTAGATAAGTTACAACCAGCACAAGTTGCTGAATTTAAAACATTCAAAGAAACTCCGAATTTAAATAAATTTGGATATTTTGTTTGCTTATTAAAGTTAGAAAATCCAAAACCAAAACCAGAACCTCCAAAAAATAAGGGTGATCCTCCTACATATAACTATTATAAACATATGATGGAGAAATATATGAAGCCAAAAACTCCAACAGAAGTATTAAATGATTTAAAAGGAAAAGTTGATAGAAAAGCGAAAGAAAAACCAGTAAAAATTCCAAGATCTCAAATGGAAGAATGAAGAACAGCATTAGAAGATAAAACATTTAACCCAGAGCAAATCGGAAGAACTGCACAAAGTATTTTTAATGCAATTTGCACATTAACTGAAATATTCTTTATTAATGAAGATTATATGCCTTTAAAACAAGCAGCTGAAGAAGCAGAACATCAATTAAAAATTGCACAAGAAACTTTAAAAGAAGTTCAAGAAAAATTATCAGAAACCAGAAAAATTAAAGCGGAAAAAGAAGCTGAATTAGAAGAAGCTAAAAAAACTATTGATAAGTTAGAAAGTAAATTGAAACAATGCACAACTAGATTATCAAATGCACATACTTTAAATAGTTCACTTGGTAATGAAAAGGAAGATTGGAAAAATAAGAAAGAATCGCTAAAACAATTCTCTGTTAACATTATGGGAGATATATGAATATCTAGTGGTATTATTTCATATTGAGGAGCATTCCCGAAATCTTATCGTGAAGAAATCATTGAAAAATGGGCAAAAAAGATCAAAGATTCATCTATTCCAATATCATATGGCTTACCGGAACAAAATCCAAATAATATCATGAGGAAAATAATAGGGGATGAAATGGAGATCGAAGCATGGAAAAGTCAAAACTTACCAAACGATAATTTCTCTGCAGATAATGCAATAATAATGGCACAATCACGTCGTTATCCTTGACTAATTGATCCTCAAAATCAAGCACTTTTATGGTTAGTTGAGAAAATTAAACAAGAAACTGAAATATTAAAAAAAACACAAAAAAAACCAAAAAACGAAGATAAAAGTTTAATTATCAAAAGAAAAGATGGTGCAACTACAGCACATTACTGTATTAAAACAACAATGACACCACAACTTCTTGCTGATGTTACTGGTGATGCAGTTCAACAAGGTAAGCAACTTATATTTGAGAACGCAGGAGAAGTATTACCTCAAAATATAGCTTCAGTATATAAAAAAGAATTTTTTGATAATAGTGGACAATTATCTGTACGTATCGGCCAAAAAACTTGTGATGTACATGATAATTTCAAATTCTTTATTATTACACAATTACCTAAACCACATTATTTACCTGATGTATGTGTTTCTTTGACTTTAGTTAACTTTACTGTAACAGAGGAAGGATTACAAGATCAAATGCTCAATTTCTTAGTTGAAATGGAAAATCCAGCATTAAATGCCCAAAGAAAGGC
>JBOFTB010000188.1:0-93060 GCA_051651845.1 Mycoplasma sp.
ATAAAACTACACTTTAAATATTAGAAAATTATAAAAAAATACCCAAGCTCGTTAAAAAGCCTGGATATTTTCTATCCTTATTTATCTTAAGTGTTATACTTTAGTTAAGTGTTGCACTTTAGATTTCATTTTAGGAAAACACCGGTCGGTGTTTTTTTTTATAGAATATATTAAATATTAATCATTTTGAAATTGACTATTATATAGATTTGCATAGAAACCTTGTTTTTCAATTAATTGGTTATGATTACCACTTTCAATTACATCTCCATCTTTTAATACCAATATTAAATCGGCATTTTTAATGGTTGATAATCTATGGGCAATTACAAATGACGTTCTTTTCTCCATTAATTTATCCATTGCATTTTGAATGTGAATTTCAGTTCTAGTATCAACATTACTGGTCGCTTCATCTAAAATTAACATTGGAGCGTCTTGGATCATAGCTCTTGCGATTGTAATTTGTTGTTTTTGACCCTCAGATAAGCTAACTTTTGAACTTAATACAGTGTTTATACCACTTGGTAAGGTTCTAACATAATGAGCTAATCCAACTGATTCAATTACCTCTCAAACCATTTCATCGGTGATTCCTTCTTTTGAATAAACAATGTTTTCTTTGATTGTCCCATCAAATAATCAAGTATCTTGTAAAACCATACAAAATAATTTTCTAACATCTGATTGTTTCATATCATGAATTGATATTCCGTCAATTTTAATATCACCTTTATTAATTTCATAGAATCTCATTAATAAATTTACAAGGGTTGTTTTACCAGCACCTGTTGGTCCAACAATAGCAACTTTTTGGCTAGGTTTTGCTATTGCTGAGAAATCATTAATAATTACTTTATCTTTATCATATCCGAATTGAACATGTTCAAATTCAACTAACCCCTTAACTTTATCGTGTTCTATTGAAATTGTTTCTCTTGGAATGCTTTCAATAATAGATGAATCTATTGATAGATTATATTCTATGTATAATGTTTCAATTAACTCTTGAAGTTTTTCTTTTTCAGTACAAATTAGTGTGAGTTCGTCCCCATTAGTGATGGTATATTTGAATCTCGGGTCTTCTTTAGAAGTTTTTTCAATGAATTCAATAATCTTTGTAGAATTATTTTCTTTAGTTAATTGAATATTTATAATTGAATTTTCTTCAACGCTCATTTCTTTTAATTCTAAGAATTCAAAAACTCTATGACTCGCCGCAATACCAGTTTGTAATCCTTGAACTGCTTGAGCTATTTGTGACATAGGTTGAGTGAAATATCTAACGTAGAATATAAATGCAACGATTGTCCCGAATGTAACTCCAAATAAACCTTGCGTCGCTAATACCGCCCCTATAACTATCACAATTACATATGCAAATTTATCAATGAAAATCATGATTGGCATCATTAAACTTGATAATGCTTGTGATTTAAATACTTTAGAAGAAAGTATCATATTTAGATTAGTGAATTTTTTAATAATTTCATTTTCACCATTATATACTTTTATAATAGTTTGACCGCTATATGATTCCTCAATATGACCATTTATTCTTGATAATCATTTTCTTTGATCATTAAAATATTTTTGAGATTTACCCATGATTAAGATTGTTAAAACAAATCCAATAATTGTAGCTGCTATTGCAGATAAGGCCATCGCTCAATTAGTTACAAACATCATAATCAAAGATCCAATAAGTAATGTGGATTGTAGCAATAATGTACCAATACTATTATTTAAACTAATACCAACAGCATCAGCATCATTAGCAATAATTGATAATGTACCACCAGTTGAATTTTCACCGAAGTGTGACATTGGTAATCTATCAATTTTATTATTGATATCACTCCTCATTTTCTTAGAAATTTTTTGTGTGAAAATTGCCATAATATATCTATTTATATAGTTTAATACTCATGCTAAAAAGAAAACAATGGAAAGGATAATACCAGTATACATTATTTTATCTAGTGACTCTACACCTGTATTAAATCATTTTTGAATTTCATCAGTAATTGTTTGCATTAAACTTGGTGAAAATAACGATAGTGCTGCTGATAAAATAGCAACAGCAAATACAACTCATAACATTCAACGATTAGAGCTAGCAAAATTTATAATTTTCTTACTAACTTTAACCATTTGACCTTTAGGTGCTTTTTCTATTATAGGATCACCGAATGTGTCCGTTTTAACTTCTAATTCATCACCAGATTTATGTTGTTCATTAAGTTCATATTCTTTTTCAAGTTCTAATATTAAATTATCATTTTTAGACATTTTCAAGCTCCTCCTTTGAAAGTTGAGAAAGTGCAATTTCTTTATAAACTTCACATGATTTTAGTAATTCATTATGTCTACCAATTCCAGCTATTTCACCATTCTCTAAAACAACAATTTTATCAGCGCCCATAATAGTACCAATTCTTTGTGCAACAACTATGATAGTTGATTCTTTCACATCTTTAGCAATAGCTTCACGCAATAACTTATCCGTTTTATAATCAAGTGCTGAGAAACTATCATCAAAGATTAAGAAATCTGGTTGTCTTGCTATTGCTCTTGCAATTGACAACCTTTGTTTTTGACCCCCAGAATAGTTTGTTCCATCTTGAGCCACAAAGTTATCATATTTATTTTCCGTATTTTCAACAAATGATTTTGATTGAGCGATTTCAATTGCTTTTTTAACTGAATCATCAGAAACTTTTTTTCCATTCTTCTCACCTAAAGCAACGTTAGATTTAATTGTCCCACTAAATAATTTAGGTTTTTGAGAAACATACCCAATTAAATTTCTTAATTCATCTTGTTTATATTCTTTTATATTATTACCATTCAATAAAATTTCTCCATCAGTTGCATCAAAAAATCTAGGTATTAAATTTGCAATTGTTGTTTTACCAGAACCAGTAGATCCGATGAATGCAATTGTTTCACCTTTATTAATTGAAAAATTTATATTTTTTAGCACATAATCTTCTGCATTTGGATATTTAAAATTAACACCGTTAAAAGTTAATTGACCCCTCACTTTTGAATCACTCGCTAGCAATGAACCATCTTTTATTTTTGATTCAGTATCATTAACTTCATTAATTCTTTTTGTAGCTACCATTGCTCTTGGCAAGAACATAAATACCATCACCATCATTAATACAGCAAATAAAATTTGTATTGCATAGTTTGAGAAAACCATCATATCCGAAAATAACTTAACACCTTCAATATGTAATATTTCAGCTTCCGAAATCATAAGAGCACCAATTCAATATATAGCTAAAGTAAGTGCATTAATTATGAATTCCACCGAAGGGAATAGAATAGCCATTTTTTTATTTGTAAATAAGTTCGTTTTTGTTAAAGCTTCATTTGCTTTTTCGAACTTAGTTTCTTGGTATTCTTCAGCATTGTACGCTCTAATTACACGAATACCAATAAGTCTTTCTCTTGCAACATTATTTAAATCATCTGTTAGTTTTTGCATTTGTTTGAATTTAGGCAAAACAATAATTACAAAGAACGCAATTATAGCTAATAATAAAACGATCGATATAGCAACAGCGGTTGTTCATTGTCAGCTGCCAGTTCCAGCCATCAGAGAAATTGCTCATATTGCTAAAATCGGAGATTTAATAACTGCTTGCAAACCAAAAACTACAACTAATTGAATTTGTTCAATATCATTAGTAGTTCTTGTTATTAAACTTGGTATAGAAAATTTATTCGTTTCTTCCATTGAGAAACCTTGAACTTTTCTAAACATTGTCCCACGGATTCTCTCAGATAAAACTGCCGCAATTTTCGCAACAATTACAGCAACTATAACAGATGATAAAACAGAACCAATGGTAACTGCTATCATCAAACCTCCATTTAATCATATTTCATCCATATTTGGGTATGGAGTATTTAAAATCTCAGTTATTTTTCCCATGTAACCTGGCATTTCAAGATCTAACCACACTTGTAAAACAATAAACCCAATCGCTATTGCAACAAAAATTCAATCTATTGGTTTAAGTAGTTTTAGTAAAAACTTCATTTTTTCTCCTTATCTCATTATTCCATTTAAGAATAATTGTTCAAACTCCTCTAAGGAATTATTTGATGTTGTTCTGCCAGAACTTATTGAAATCGATATACCATGCAAGCAAGCAATAAATAAATCTGTAATTAATCTATATGAAATTTCAATTTTTAGTAAACCTTTGCTTTGACCTTTTTGAAAAATTAAATCTAAGCTATTACAAACTTTTTGCAGGAATTTTTCTTTTTCATTGTGAGTACTGCACAAAATCATGTTGTATATTATAAGTTCTTTTATTTCGTTAATTTTTTGTGCCAGAAAGCGAAACTTATCTATAAAACTCATATCATGTGAATTATCAATAATAGCACACATACTATCTAACTCCGTTGTAGCTATTGTATTAATGATTCAACTTATATCTTCTTTTGTTCCAAAAATCCTATGAATACTCGATTTGTTAACCCCTATTTCTAAAGAAATTTTCTGAATTGAGTAATTAGGGAACCTAATAAAACAAGCCGCCAATTGTTTTAGTAACTTAAAATCTTTATCTGATATTTTCAAATTTAACCTCTTTGGAAGTATATTATACATATAATTAGTTATTTTTACTTAAAAAAAGTTATATTTTACTTAAATAAGACTTTTTTATCTTATTTTTGTGTTTCGTAATTTGTTCAGTTTTTCTTCTTTTTTGTATTTTTAAATAAATTATTGTTAGGTGTATGGTCAATTTCTTTTAGCGACTTTATTTCCCTAACATTACTATCTTGATCATAGGAATAATCTCAAAATAATGAACTTCAATTATTTAGGCCAGCTTGGATAGTATCATAAAATGGGGTCGGAACAGCAACATATGAAAATGAAGAATCAGAAAATAAGTAATCTTCAGATTCACTTAATTTAGGGAATGTCAAACTTACATAGGACTTAGTTTCACATTCTGCAAAAGCATCTTCTTCTATAAACGTTACTTCAGGGAACGTCAAATCACCTTTTAGATTACTTGCTCATTTAAATGCACTGTTTTTAATAGTCTTTAGTTTCGGTGAAATTATAGTCTCTAGTTTTGATGCATTATTAAAAAAGTAAGTAAAAGCAGATTCACCAACAGATGTAACATTTCCTAAATTAATAGTTTTTAGTGAAGTACAATCATAAAATGCAAAATTAGGAATAGATGATATTTTACTATTATTTTCAAATGATAATGATGTAATTTTAGTTTTTATTTGTCGTGCAAAATAATCCCCAGAACTACCATTATAATTATTTAAACTCTTAACTTCTTGACCATCATAATTAGCCGGTATAACTAAGTTTCCATTTCATGTTTTACCTTCAGCTGTTTGAAGTCATGGTAAATTAAATTCCAATACTCCATTATTGACATTAAATTGAGGTAGTTCAAATTTAATATTTGATGTTGCATCAGTTTTACCATCTCAGAATCCCGAGCCTCAAATATTTTTTGAATCATAAAGTTCTTTATTAACAATCAATACTAACCCATTTGCCGAGGCACCACTAAATGCACCATCTCAAACTGAACGTGCGTTAGTGATGTCTAATCTACCACTTAATTTGCTACAGTTTTCAAAGGCACTGTATTTTATTTCGCTAATTTTTGGCAATTGAATAGATGTTAATTCTTTAGCGTCTTTGAAAGCATTGTTATTTATAATAGTCACGGTCGGAATATCAAATGTATTGATAGATGAGTCAATAAAAGCATTAGCACCAACTACTGTTAATCTACAATCTTGTGTCGCAGAAACTTTTTTCAACTTATCTTTAATCCCGTCAGAAAAATTAGTGGCAATTCCTGTAATGGTTACTCCTCTTATTTCTCTCGGTATAATTATTTCACCATTTCAATCATTATATTCAGATGTTTCTAGTCAGTCAGGATTGATAATTAAGGTTCCATCAAGCATAGCATCCAACATAGTTACATCAGCATTAGCATCATAAATTCTTGCAGAAAAAGAATCTTTTCAATCGTATTGCTTATCAAACATTGTCCGATTAACTCCAACTTGGGAAAACATTGAATTATTGAAGGCTTTATCTAAGATTTCTATAGCATTAGGTATTTTTAGGTCGCCGACCAAATTACTAGTACCATAAAACACTTCGGCACCAATTTTATTTAGTTGGGCAAGTTCTGATCTAAACATTTTATTTTTAAATTTAGTTTCATGTAGACTAGATAGTGTCTCACAATTGTAAAATGCTCTTGAACCTAGTTCTTCAACGCTTTTCACATTGATACTATTTAAATCAACACAAGACTTAAAAGCATTGTCACTTATCTTCTTAACCATGGGAAGATTAACATTTGCAAGTTCTAAGCAAGATTCAAATGCATTTGAATCTATTAATTCAGCATTAAGAAGGTTAACTGATGTAATTTTTGTGTTTCTAAAAGTATTTTCTTTTATTTCCTTTATTTCTGGTAAATCAATTATTCCTGTCAATTCTTCACAGCCATTAAATGCAGAAATACCAATTTCTTTTATTGATTTATTGTCAACGAAAGAAATTGTTGTTAATTTATCATTTATTTTTTCAGCAAAATTGTCAGGTATTTTTACCGCTGATTCTGGAATAATTAATTCTCCATTTCAATTATCATAATCTGGACTCGCAAGTCACTCCTCACTTATAGTTATGGTATCACCATCAACAATAACAGGGTTTTTATTTGCTAACTTAACATTAGAGTCATCCGAATCATTTCCATCTCAAAAACCAGAAGCTCACCCCGGATTATTCTGTTTCAATTCATATAGTTCTTCACTAACTTTAACTACACCTAAACTACTATTAGAAAAAATTGAATTACCTATATTGTTAGCTAAAATTGATTTTGGGATTTCAAGTTCACCCAAAAGCGAGGTAGTCTCTGCAAAAGCTTCTTCATTAATTTTAATTAAACTAGAAGGGAGTAAGCTTATAATTGATAGTTTACTCATTCCACTGAAAGCTTGTTTCCCAATGCTTTCAAGACCTTCATTTAATAATAAACTTCCATTTAAATTAGAGATGTCCTTAAATGCTCCTTCATATATTTCAGTTACGTGTGAAGGTATTATTAAGTCTCCGACAAATGAATTACAATTTGCAAATGCATATTCCCTTATTTGTTTAACACTGGAAGGTAATACAAAATCATTTATTAATTCCTCACAATCAATGAAGGCATATTTTGGAATTTCACTAATTTCTAAATCATTTGAAAATTCAATATGCTTGAGTTTGTTTTTAATCTCATTTGAAAAACTACTTCCTTGTTTTTCAGAAATGGATTTAAGGGAAGTTACTTTACGACCTGAGACTGTTGCAGGAATCACTAACGTTCCATCTCATTTATCGTAATCTCATTTTGTTATTTCAGTTATTGAAAGAATTCCGTCTTTTGTAATTGTAAACATACCTTCTGTTTTTGGTAAATCTTCTTTATTTTTAATGTTTGAAGTGTCTGACGAAATGCCATCTCAATACTCCCCACCTCACTCATAACGTTCACTATATAACATTTCTGAAACAACTATAAATTCTAAAGATGAATTATCAAACACTTGATTACCCATACTTGAAACTTCATTTGGTATTATCAAATTGCCTCTTAATTTGGTAGTATCTTTAAATGATTTTTCACCAATTACCTTTAATGATTCTGGCAGTTGTTCAATTGTTTCTAAATTAATGCAACCTTCAAAGGAAGACTCTTGAAAACTTTCTATTTCAATATTGTTTTCAAATGAAACTGTTTTTAATTTATCTTTTATTTGGTACGAGAAACCTTCATTACCTTTTTTAAGATATTTAACTTTTCTACCGCCAATTTCAGCCGGGATAACTAACTCTGCATTTCACCCATCGAAATCTCATGATTTGATATCAGTAATTGATAACCCACCATCTTTTGTAATGGTGAATTTTTCTTTTATTATTGGTAATTCAGAGATATTTTTTACATTTGAAAAATCAGAGTCATTATTTCCATCTCAAAAATTTTGCGCTCATCCTGTTTGGCTCAATTCCCTGTAAATTGTATCATTAACGATGACGGCTTCTATTGAATTTGGTTTAGCAAATACCTCTTCTCCCATAATATTTACAGAATCTGCATAAATTGTCCCAGATAAATTTTCACAATTAGCAAATGCCCTCGAATTAATTATGTTCAACTTAGATGGGAAAGAAGCAATATTAGTTATCTTAGAATTTTCAAAAGCACTTTCACCGACACTAACTATGGTATTTGGAAGATTTAAAATATCATCAAATCCTGTATTTTTAAACACTTCATTTGGAATATCTGATATTTTTCCTGGGATTATTAGTTGCCCATTTAATTTGGAACAGTTATTAAATGCACGCTCACCAATTTTTTCTAAAGCTTGTGGCAACTCTAATTTACCACTTAATTTTAAACAGCCCGAAAAAGCTTGATCTCCTATTGATTTTAAATTTTTTGGAATTATAAGTGACCCATCTAACTCTTCACAATCTAAAAATGCATCATCTCCAATTATTTTAGTCGATTCAGGGAGTTCAATATTCCCTTTTAGATTTTTACACCTTGAAAATGCTTCTCTTGGTATTGTAGTAATTTGAGAATTAGTTTCGAATCTTAAAGATTTGATTTTATCTTGCACTGGAGTTGAAAAGCTTGAATTTTGGTTTTTATCAGTTATATTATCATCGCCATAAAGGGCAAGCACTGGTTGGTTGTCTATGAAAGCAGGAATAACTAAATTGCCATCTCAAGCAGATGCTTGAGAAGATGATAATCATTCCTCATTAAATGAAAGCATTCCATTTGACAAATCAAACATTGGTGCTAGTTCCTCTGTCTTCATTGTGAAAACTTGTAAAGTACCATTGCTTTCCATATCATCAATATATATTTTTGATGGTTTTATTGATATTGAAATTTCTTTCTCCATTCTTTGGTTTTTAAAATCGATATTTTCAATGAAATAATCTGTATTTGCAACATCATCTTCAAAACTAAAAATATGTGCTAAGTCTATTTTTTTATATGGGGTAGTAGAATCAGAATAATTTATTGTTTCTCTAAGTTCTTCCAATGTTCCATTATATTTATCATTTTGCAATTTTATTACTGTATTTCTATCTTTTTCAGTTGTTTTTAATGAAACAAAATAACTTGATGTAGGGATAATCACTTCATCTTTTTCATAGACCAAAGTTGGTAAAATTTCAATATTTATTTTCACTTCAGCTCTTGGTTTTGCAAAATCAATTTTTTTAATCATATACTTTGCATTAGGTACAAAATCTTTAACATTCGCAAACTTTTGAATATCTCCAAGTTCTAGCGGGGTGGTAGGACCCACGTAGTTTATTGAATTCTTGAATGTTTCTAAATCATTAGGAAATGTTAAATCTGTAATTTCTGTAATTTCAGTTTGAAGGTCGATTTCAGTCGTATTCATTGAAATGCTAAATGGTTGTGTATTTTCAATGTCAATATCTTCTACATAAATACGTGAAGGTAAGATTTCTATCTCAATTTCTTTAATTCCCCTGGTTTGTACTAGTTGAAGTTTAGGGATTGTATATGTTGCAGTAGGGACATCATATTCAATTAAGAATAATTTTTTTAAAGTTGTTATTGGGATAATTGATGCACTATCAGATCATTGTAATTCAGTTTTTAATTCTGCAAGAGTTTTAGAATAAGTTGTTTTTATTGGTTTTATTGCAGTATTCTTCACAATAATTACTGGTTCATCAACATTTATAGTAAATTTATAATTTTTATTTATTCTTTCTTCACCTTCAAAATAAGTTTTTGAAATTTTTAGATTTAGATCAACAATTTTATTCATCTTAGTTGGTTTAAAATCAATGTGTGTAATATAAAATTCAGCATCAGATGGAACATTTCTAATAGAAAAAAAATTATCTATGTTAGTCCTTAAAATAGGGGTGTTATCATCTTTATAGTCAAAAGCTTCAATTAATTCTTCGAGTGATCCGTCAAATGATGTAATTCTTTGAGAAACTTTTGTTGATTTTTTCAATTCAGTAACAGTGTCTTGCTTATTTAAATTAAAATACAAACCAACACTTACAGATGATAAAATGATAACCGATAATAGTGAAGAACAAATATTCATTCAATTTATTTTTTTATTTTTACCCATAATTTATCCTTAAATTTGAATCATTAATATATATTATTATACAAAAATTAATAGAAATATATGTACCTTAATCATTTCTAAATCCATCGTTTGTTTTCTTCTATTTCAAAACAATAACAATGTAGATTTAATAATAATGATTTTCTAGCGAAATATTATTTTTAGCACTTATATAAAGTTAAAATATTGCTTAAGTCAACAGAATATAACCTATAAAATATAGAGCGTTAAAAACTCATATATATAATTAATAATCCTATAAAATTTGGTATAATGTTACCATTGTTTATGAAACAGGAGGTTTTATGGGATTATTCGATAAATTTAAAAATAAAAAGAGGGGCAATAACATTGATGGATACAGAATTCCAGATGAAGCACCAACTGAAGTTATTCAAAAACCAGAAGTGAAGAAAACTGCATCAGTTAAAAAATCTACTGATGGTGTCAAAGTTGTAAAGACTATAACACCACCAAAAAAGAATGATACTAAAAAAAATAACTCAGAACCATCTTTAGTAAAACCTAAAGTAGCGAAGAAAGATGAAAGTGTTCAAGTTAAAAAAATAACTCCAAAACAAATAGATATTGTTGAAAAGTGTGAAGTTATTAAAAAAACTGTCGCAAAGAAAAATGTGGTAGCTAAAGAAGTTATTGATATTAACCCTAAAGTTGATGTAATTAAAAAAGAAGTTATTGAAGTTAAAAAAACTACAGCAAGTAAAGCGACAAAGAAAGTAAAAAAGGAAAATATGGAAGATATTAAAATTGATTCAGTAGATGAAAGTTCAGAATTAGATACATCTAAAAAGAAGTCAAATAGAAAGGCGACAAGCACAACTAAAGCCCCTAATTTTGCAGCGAACTTATCATTCAATGATAAAGTAGATATGGCAGAAGGTGTTAGATTGGATTCATTAGAAATCGGTATTTTCGATGCAACAAATAAAAATACTGCAAACTTTTTATTACCACCTAATAAAATTCTTGAGAAATTAGTTAAGGATGCGAAAAAGAAAAAAACCGGACCTAGACCGTACCTTGAATATTCTAAAGTTGAATCAGCTTTTTGTAATTTAGATTTAGATGATGAATGATTAGAAGAAATTTTTGGAGCTATTAATGAAGCTGGAATTGATTTAGTTGATAGTTCACCTAATAAAACATATAAAACTTCAAAAGCACAAAGTGATTACGATTTAAGTGAAGATGATATTGATGTGTACAAAACTACAACCTCTTCTTCAATTAATGAAAAAGTTGATGATGGTGTTAAATCATTCTTATCAACACTTGGAGCATCTAAAATGCTTAATGCTGAAGAAGAAAGAGAAATTACTAAATTAATTCACTCAGAAGATTCAGAAACTGCAAGAAATGCTAGAAGTCAGTTAGTTACATCAAACTTAAGATTGGTTACATCTATCGCTAAAAAATACTTAAACCGTGGTTTAGCTATTGAAGATTTAATTCAAGAAGGTTCTATTGGTTTAATGAAAGCTATTGAAAAATTTGATTTCAACCATGGAAATAAATTCTCAACATATGCTACATGATGAATTAGACAAGCAATTGCTAGAGCTATTGCTGATCAAGCAAGAACTATTAGAGTTCCAGTTCATATGGTTGAAACAATTAACAAATTGATTAAGACTGAAAGAAACTTAATTCAAGATTTAGGTCGTGATCCTACATCAGAAGAATTATGTGATGCAATGGGCGGACCTAAATTAGGATTTACTCCAAAGAAAATTTCTAGTATTAAAAAGTTAAATATTGACCCTATTTCATTGGACAGACCAGTGGGCCATGATGAAGAATCTAAATTCTTAGACTTTGTACAAGATAACGATATTTTAACGCCTGAACAGTTTACTGATCGTCAAATGATGATGGAACACATTGATGATATATTCAAAAAGAATCTAACTGAAAGAGAAGAAGAAATTATTAGAAGTAGATATGGTTTGCCTCCATTTACCAGACCAAAAACTCTAGAAGAAGTTGGTAATGATATTAAGGTAACACGTGAACGTGCTAGACAAATCGAAGCTAAAGCGATTAGAAAACTAAAACACCCTTCAAAATCTGCTAAATTAAGATCTTTCTTAATAACAAATGAAAAGAATTAATAAAATTGTAAATATAATCGGTAAAGCTAAGAATGTAATTGATGTAGGTTGCGATCACGCATACCTCGCAATTGAACTTTTAAGTCGTAAAAATGCTGAGTTTGTAGTTAATGTTGACGTTAATAAAGGTCCGTTGGAACAATGCAAATCCAACTTACTTAAACATGGCTTATTAGAAAAGACAATAAATATCCTTAATAATGGACTAGATGGATTAGAGAATAATATCAATCTTAATTTTGATTATTGTGTAGTAGCTGGTCTAGGTAGTAATGTAATCATTGATATTATTTCTAAAAATAAATTAAATATTAACAAATTCATTTTACAAACTAATAAAAATGAATTAATACTAAGAACTTGATTGCTTAAAAATAACTATAAGATAAATGATGAATATTTCGTATTTGATAGGGGAATATACTATCCAATTTTTGTTGTATCAAAATGCAAAATAAGAAGATTTAGAAATTATGAAAATAGACTCTTAGGTCATAAAAAAGATATTCGTGATAATAGTGTTTATCTTTTACATTTAAAAGCTCAATTACAACACTTAAAAGGTATTACAAATAAAAATGTTGTTACAAAAATTAAAAATAACATGACTATCATCGAAAAAAGGATTAAGCAGTATGAAAGTTAGTGATCTTTTTAAAAAATTAGAAGATATATATAAATTTAATACTCAAGATGTTTGAGATGTATCAAGATCAGAAATTTTTAATGATGAAAAAGTTAAAAATATTATCATAAGTTTAGATGTGACTAATAAATTAATTGAAAATGCAATCACAAATAATTGCAATGTAATAATTACACATCATCCTTTATTCACTGATTTTGAAATAGATAAAGATTTTGTTGCAAATAAATTATTTGACAAATTAAAACAATATAAAATTAATACAATATTTCTTCACACACCATTTGATAAATCGAAAGATGGTATGAATGTTCATATTGCAAAGAAATTAAATCTTCAAAACCTTTGCTATGGCAACTCAACAAAGGATTTTATAATTGCTGAATTACCAATGAGTTCTACTATTGGAGAATTTTCAAAATTCATTAAATCTCAATTCCCTTTAGAAGGAATTAGATATGATAAATATGATGAAAATGTTGAGATTAAAAAAATAGGTTTATGCGCCGGAAGTGGTTCTAGTTTAATTTATGAAATCAATAATTCAGAAATAGATGTTTTCATAACGGGAGATATTAAGTATCATGCATGAGTTGATGCAAAAGAGATTAAAATACCTCTAATTGAGGTGCCGCATGAAATAGAAAATATTTTTATAGATATTATTGCTAATTTATTGAGCGATTGAGGTTTAGAAAAAAAATCAATCCAGTATAAAGTTGGATTGAATTTAAATTCTATTTAATTATAAGCATTTCACCATCAATATCAGATAATCTATTAATTGAAATCATAGAGGTACTATCAACAGATCTAATTGTTGATAGTATTTCAGGTAGTTCAATATACATACAAATAGTTTCTAAAGTAAAAACAGGTTCTGTAGACATCGTATTTTTAAGTTCATTTATGAATACATCATGTTTGTATCCTACATTAATTAATTTTTGATATAAAATTTTTGCATTACTTGTATAAATTTTAATTTGAGTAAATTTTAATTTAGGGAAAAGGAAGTTAACAAAAGCAGAAACTATAACAGTCATTAAAATTGAAAACATTAAATTTGGAGAAAAGAAATTTTGTATAAAAGAATTAGCATCTTTCAAGACATCATCAGGAGACAATATGATCAATGAAGTGAGGGAACCCAATGTAACAGCGATAAATAAAAATACTATGTTTATAATGGCCAACATTGATCCAATTGATTTATTTTTCTTTTTCGCATAATAAAAACTAATTATATCAGTACCACCAGTGCTCCCGCCAATTATGTAAATGATAGCAAATTGAACACCTGTTAATAAACCTGCAAGTAAGGAATAAATGAATAAGTTGAAGCTACCACCAGTGCTTGTTCAATTTGTGATTGGTATTCCACTATTTGGAAGTTGGGGAATTTCCATTATTGTATTTCCAAAAATATGAATATTATGAATATCGGGTATAAAACTAAGTGCAAAACCGAATAATTGATTAAATAATATATATACTATTGTCATATATGCAAATTGTTTCGATATTTTTTTATAAGCAAATATTAATAATGGTATATTAGCAATAAAATATGAGCCTCAAAATATAGAGTTATACACAGGTTCAATTAAACTATCTTCAAATCCATTAACTCTCATTGAAGTTTCTACAATCCTAGCAATACCTTGAAATACACCAGCAACACCAGCAGAATATAGACCTGAATTTTGAATTAAAAAAATTGAAACCACACTCATACTTAGTGCCAAAAGCACTAACATTAACAATTGTTTTCTGAATCCTTGCTTTTGAAATAAAAAACTAAATTTTACTAATTTTGATCTAAAATTAACGGCTTCAAAGTTTTTACTTCTTTCTAAAAACCCTTTGTTTTGAATATATACTTTTAATTTATCAAAACTTTGTCCTGTTTTTTTGACTTTTTTGATAGGGATAGAAAAATGTGGTGATTCTGCATCAAATTCAGCCATATCTATATTTTGATTTTTAGGTTTTGTTACCTTAGAAGTCTTTGAACTTTTAGGTGTAGATTCATTTTTCATTATTTATATATTATATTAGTAAATTTCTTAGAATTAAAATAAAGTTTATTATTGGATTAATTATTTAAAGTTTTTAGCTCTTGGATTCAATGAAAGTCCTGGCATTTTTCAGATAGTCCCACAAATTGGTATTATGAATTTTGCAGCATGATTAACTTCAATTGACCTTATTTCAATAGTTCCATCAGTCTGAAAATTAAGTTTTTTATCATCGCTAGTTAGTGAGTATTGAGTTTTTGCCATACATATAGAATAATCAGATAATTTTTCTTGACCAATAAATTCTAAACAATCATCTGGAATTCTTACATCATTAATGTTATAAGCTCCATTACAAATTTTATTAATTTTGTCAATATTAGAATCTTGATCATTGTATAGGAATGTTTTTTGAGGTGTTTGTATACTTTTAATGATACTCTCTACTAAAAATTTAGATTCTTCTGAACCTTGATTGTATAAATTACTAATTTGAAAATTAATGTTATTCTTTTTCATAATCATTTTAAATTCATCAATTTCTTCTTGAGTATCTTGTGAATTCACATTCAAAATAATCATTGGAGTAATATTGTATTTTTTAGCATGATTAATGTGGACATTAAGATTTTTAAATCCATGTGATATTGGGTTTTTTGCTTCATCATAATTACCATGATATTTCAAAGCTTTTATTGTTACGCAAATAATAATTAGAGATGGATATAGATTAGATCTTTGCATCTTTATATTCATAAATTTTTCTAAGCCTAAATCTGCGCCAAATCCACATTCAGTGAATACATACTCAAACATTGATAACGCTGTTTTTGTAGCTATTACAGAATTACATCCATGTGCTATATTTGCAAATGGACCACCATGAATTAGCATTGGGTTTGATTCCCCTGTCATAACTAGATTTGGTTTAAAATTATTTTCTAAAATTTTTATAATTGCATCACCAATTTCAAGGTCTTTAATTTTAATTGGGTTATTAGTCACAGAATATGCAACAACTGTATCATTCAGTTTATCTTTAAATTCTTCTTTGTTAGAAACTAAGCATCATAACGCCATTAAATCACTTGCAGCCGTTATATTAAAACCAGTTTTATATTTAATATCTTTTTTTATTTTAATTGTAATATCCCTTAGACCTCTATCATTTAAATCAAGACATCTTTTTCATAGTATTTTATCTTTGTCGATATTTAATTTAGAATCAAAGAATATTTCATTCTCAATAATTGTACTTATCAAATTATTAGCAGTTGTAATTGCATGAAAATCATTTGTAAAATGCAAATCAATTTCAGTGCCATTTTTTAAGTATGAGCACCCTCCTCCGCTGGCACCACCTTTCATTCCAAAAACAGGACCAAGACTAGGTTCTCTTAATGTCCCAATTGCATTTTTGTTATTTTTACAAAAAGCATCAACTAAACCTATTAGTAATGATGTTTTCCCTTCACCAGCTGGTGTAGGATTTAACGATGTAATTACAATTAACTTAGAGTCTTTTTTGACATTATCCAAATTTTCAATTTTTGCAAATTTATTATAAAAAATATCAACATTTTTCATATCAATATTGATTTTTTCTAAAAGTTCCTTAATTCCCATAATCTACCTCTCTATCAATGAAATTATATATTGTTTTTTAATTTTATTTTTTTATTTCAATTAACCCTTCTTTTTCTCAAATGATGACATGAAATAGAAATATACACAGTGAATGTTGAAAAATTTGCTAATCTATTGATAATCGGATTAAATGCATTTAATATCCCGGTATTAAAACCTGTTACTACAAATGCCGTTCCACTCGCAATCATTAATTTACTAGCTACAATATTATTTGATTTAAATGAATAAGCAAAATTCAATAAATAACCCATAACAAATAAACTAGTTCAAAAGAAAACATGCGAAGTGATATCATTCGATTGAAGTAAAGGGCCGCTACAGAAACCTAAATAACCAGTAATTACTATTGGAAATAGAATTGTCGAAAAAATATTATATGCACTATGTTCACTCGAAAGAGTTTGAAATGCACTAAACGTTTTATTTTTTCTAACTTCATTTAACACAGTTTCAGTATTACTATTTTTGATAGAAGAATAAACGCCATCTTTGATAATGCATAATAGTTTTGAAAATTTCACCTCTCGAGTCGATAGACAATAGAGGGAGTTAATTAATAAAATCACAAAAGTAAGTGTGACCATCAATATTATAACTGTACTAATATGCAAGAATGTACCAACTGGTTGTGTTAATAAAGAACTTATAATGGATGTGAATATAAGCACCGGGGTAATAAATGAAGTGATTTTCGCTTTATTAGTAATCTTTTCAAAAATATTACTTATTTTTTTCAATCTAATTTTATGATGTCTCCTCATGAACACGATAGTACACATTTGTATTATTACAATAATTACTATTGAGATAATTAAATAGAAAGTGTATTGAACATCTGTTAATACATATGAAAACAACATTCTACCCACCACATAAATGGCTGGGTGTTTTTCAAAGTTAACGGGTTCTCTATCAAAACTAAATTGAGAATCAAAAGAGAAAAATGGATCTTTCATAAAATATTGAAGCATAGCGACAGACATTGCAACTAATGCAAAGAAACTATAAAATGCAGATATTTTTAAAAACTTTGATAACGCTTTTTTATCATCCATTATGGCAGTTATATTAACAAAATAACGTAGTGGAAGCATCAATAAATATCAAATAATTAGTATTGATAGAATCATCCCTGTTATTCCAGAGATTGTATACAAAACATCTGTGTATCAAAATTCTGATGTTGCGCCTTCACTAAAAATTTTAAAATCATTTGATGCAACAACACCAAACCCAATGATAGTTCCCATGATCATTGAAACTGTGTTGATTATAGATTTTTTATATGACTTTTTGAAAAAGCCAATTTTTTTATTAAAGACTATAAGGAGGATTATGACAATAACACAAGTTAAAATTGTTGTAAGTAGTGTTATATTCCTTCAATCTCATTCACTAGTAGTCATCATATTAAGTAAATTTTACCATTAAATATAAGTTAAAAATTAATAATCTATAAATAGATAAAAATTGGTATAATCTTTTTTGATTATTATGATGCAAAAAATTATTGGTAAAATCTACGAAGCAGATAAAATATTCAATATGATTGAAGACGGAGATAGAATCTGCGTTGGTATTTCTGGTGGAAAAGATTCAATGCTTTTATTATATGCATTAGATATCATTGCAAAGAAAAAACAAAAAAACTTTTCTATTGTTGGTGTGCATCTTAAATTAAATTTATGTGCCGTTGATTATGATGCTATGGCAAATTTTTGAAATAACCGTGGTGTTGAATTCCACCTTGAAGACACTCATATGGGAGAAATACTAAGAGCTCAAATGAAGAAGGGTAAAATTCAATGTAGTTTGTGTTCTAAGATGAAAAAAGCTATATTAATTGATGCGGCCAAAAAATACGGTTGTAACAAAGTGGCTATGGGGCACCATGCAGATGATGCTATTGAAACAATGTTCTTAAATTTGATCAATGAAGGTAGAATTGCTACTTTCAAACCAAAGATGTATTTAGATAGAAGTGATATTTGATTTATTAGGCCTATGATAACTTGTAGAGAACAAAACATTATACAAGCAGCAAGAAAATTAGATGTTCCTATTTTACCATGTGGATGCCCTATGGAAGGTTACACTCAAAGAGATACAATGAAAGAATTTTTAGATAAGCATTTTTATAAAAGTGAAAAATGAAAAATGTCTTATAAAAGTTTCTACATAGCTTTAATGAATGGAAAACAGTGCGATTTATGATTTATAGATGAGCAAAAAGAAATTATGGACGTGGATTTAAGGGAATTAGGTTCTAAAAAATTACCTTAAATAAGGGTTTGTTTTAAGAATATCAATTGATGAAATTAATTCGCCATGACCAGGACATATAATGTATTCTTTTTGACATATTAAATTTTTAAAATTCTTAATTGAATTTTTCATATCATTAATATCTGAAAATTGAAAATCAGTTCTACCAATACTATTTGAAAATATAAAATCACCACTAAATATTAAATTTTCATAAATTATTGTAATACTGTCCATTGAATGACCCGGAGTAAAAATGAATTGCATATCAAACTCTCTTTGTTTATCGGTAACATATGTAATTTTAGATTTAATTAAATCTGTAATTTGAATATCAAAAAAGAGTCTTCTATCATAACTGGAGTCAAGTATCTCTTTCAATCTTGAACTTGCAAAAATAATATCAGCAGTTTCGCAAACATCATTAAAATATATACCAGAATGATCAAAGTGAGAATGTGTTAAAACTATTATCACTTTTTTGAGGTTATTAATTAGTGCCTTAATTTCCTTTCAATTATAACTTGGATCTATAATTATCCATGATTCATCTTGTTCGATTAAAAATGAATTATTTTCCATATAATTATGCTGGAAATGTTTCACTTTATTATTTTGAGGGATTATCTTCATTATTTTTTAAGTTTTCTATAATTTCTTTTTCCATTTCTTTTTGGACTTTTTTAGAATTGATTTTATCTTTTATTTCATTTTTTTTATTTGCAATAGTTTCTAAAATAGGGATATTCTTTCTATTTTTTTCTTTTATTTCATCTCTATTTTTTTTAGAGTTTAGATTATTTTTAAATTTATTTTTTTTATTTACAATTAAATAGAAAAAATGACTTTGTTTTTTAGCTTGATTATCAGAATTTTCTTTTACTTTTTCACTTTTTTCTTTTTTGGAATTAATTTTATTTTTTAGTTGATTTTTTTTATTTGTAATCAACTCTAAAATATGAACTTGTTTTTTTATTTGTTCATTAGACATTTCTTCAATTTGTTGGGTTTTCTTTTCTTTAATTTTTTTAGAGTTATTTTTATCTTTTAGTTGAGTTTTTTTATTGATAAGTAATCCAAGAACTGAAGTGTATTTTTTTGCTTTTTCATCAGAATCTTCTTTCACATTCTTGCTTTTTTCATTCTTGATTTTTTCACTGTTAATTTTGTCTTTTAATTCTTTCTTTTTATTGATAAGTGCTTCAAATGGATGAGTTATGTGCTCATCTTTTATATTTTTATTAGTTTCCGAGAGTGGTAAGTTTAAAATTGAATCTTTTTCAATTTCAATTACATTTTCATTTTTCAAACTTTTTTTAGTTCTTCTTTTTTTGGTTGCAACTTTTATAGGTGCTTCAATATCTTTTATCTCATTTTGATCTGGTGTGTGAGGCTTTAATTTTTTTATTACAATTTTATTATTCTCTAAGAAATCATTATCCTCTGAATCATTAAGTTGCATAGGTAAAATTTCAGTTCTTTCATGTGCTATTTTTTCAAATTGCTCTTTTGCATGCTGGATGTATAATTTTTCATTTCTGGCAACTTCTTTATCTAACGCTTCTTTTTGATTTAAAAGTTCTACTAATAGTAGTTCTTCTATATGTTTTATTCTTTCTATTAGTTTATTTTCTTCTTCTTTAGAAAGTTCACATCCTGATGAATGTAGTTTTTTGTAATATGCAAGCATATCTTCTAATGTCTTTGGACTGTGAGTTGGTAGTGGTCTAATATTTCAATTTTTATTGCACATTAAAGAGTCTCTTTGAAGATTGTAGCTATCTCTCATGTAACCACTATTATAGACAACCATATTTTTTTTATCTGAAGAAATAAATGTTTGTTTAGAGAGGTCATGTTCACAATAAAAACCGTTTCTTGCCTGATCATGACTATAAATTTCTGATGATTCAGGTTGAAAAGATTTTAATCTTTTTCGTTGATTGTATTTATTAGCGAGTTCATTTCGTAATTCTAATTCATTAGATAAGAACTCATTTTCAAAAGGTTTATACGGGTTACCTAAACATTTTTTCTCTAAATAACTTGTTGGCTTTTCAACAAGATATGATTTTGTTTTTTTCTTCATATTTTACCTAGTTTTCACTAAATTGTTTATCTAAAAAAGACATAATTTTCATAAAGTAGTTATTTGGATTATCAAGTGACGGTTCATGACCAGCAAGTGGAATTAAACTAAATTCAGCTTGAGGCATAACCTTTTTAAGGTTTGCATAAACTTCTTCACGTCTAATCAGCCCATCTGAATCACCAAACATAATTAATGTTGGTTTTTCAATTACAGAATACAACTCTTCAATAGATGTTTTTAATTCAGGGCTTAATAGGTAACTCAACATAATACCTAAAGCTTTTTCATTTTTCTTATACATACCAAGCTTAAAACTCATGTAATTAATTCATTTGTTATCAGCTTCTGATTTTCAATCTCAATTGCAAATTGATAATCTTAAGAGTTGGTTAATTTGATCTGAAGTTTTTGGTATTACTATATCCATTATTTGTTCGATATCATTTTGATAACTTCTCTCAATTGGAGAAATCATAATATTACATTTAATTTTTTCTGGAATTAAATTAATAACTAATGCTGCAACAGCTGAAGATGTTGAATGAGAAATCAAAACAACATTATTTAATTTATGGTGAGCAATGAACTTAATAACAATATTTGCAAAATGTGTTAATGTCAATTCTTCAATCTCTCTTCATTGTGAGTTTCCATGACCAGGAAAATTAATTGAATAATAATCATACATTTCTAATAAATTCTTAAAACTTTCATGATTTCTAAAATCTGTACCAAAACCTGGGAGATAAATAATTGGTGCTTTACCATGAAAAGCCCCATTTGAATCTACACTCAAAATTCTTGAATCGATTTCAAGATTTTCTAAATTAATGTTATTCAGATTATTAGTTTGCATATTTCCTCATTTCATATTAAAACTTTAAAGTTTATAATTTTTTATATATAACTATATTAATTATATAATATATCCATATGAAAGAAACAAAAACAAAATCCAACTATAAAAATTTTATACTCACTAAACTAATGATTATTTCTTTAACTTTAGTGATACCAATGATTCTTGTTTGAGTTTTTATAGGAGAATTAAATATAAGTCAAAACAACTGACTTGTAGGTGAATTCGGAAAAAAATGAGGAATTCTTGAAACTGGTGACTTAGGATTTGGCATCAACAATGGTAATGCTATAGTGAGTTGAGAACCTTTTGTAATATCTTTCTCAATTTTGCTAGCTAGTTGTTTAGTTTATTTTATATGTTTAAAATTTGATCAAATTGAAGTTTCATTTATATCTATAATTTTTGGAACGTGAGCTATGTTATTTGCTATTTTAATTTCAGGATTATTATGTCCAAATCCAAAAGATTACACTTCTGATATTTGAAAAATTATTGTTAGAGTAATTATAATTGCAATAGGTTTCTTGGTAGGGTTTTTTAGTGTTAACTTTATAATGACTAAAGTTTCAATAAAAACAAAATATGGTTTTAGTATGATAAATCGAATAATTGAAAAAGATAAAGAGTCAATTAAATATGCTCAAGATAATAAAATAACTAAAAAAGTCGACAATAGGCCAACTAAGATCGAAGTAAAGGAATAAATATGGTTAATGTAATACAATTCATTGATATAGTTGAAGCTAAGAAAAATGTTCATGATGAAATAAGAAGAAGTAATATAGATTTTTCTGAAGTTTCAGAAATTAATTTCACTTCAAATGATGATCTTGAAGTACAAATACAACAAAACAACCTTTTTTGTAGCACTAAAGTATACATAATAAAGGGTTCTGATTTCCTAACTAATGCTGCTTCATTTGAGAAAAGTCATAGTTTAATAAATCTAATTTCAAAGTTATCTTCAGAATTAACTTTTTATATCTTAATTGAGAAGAAACCTTTAACTAACCAAAAATTCAAAGCATTAACAAGTAAGTTTAAGTTTGTAGCAGCAAAAACTTTAGATGACAAGGAAAAGACTGTACTAGTTAATCAATATTTAAAAGAACATAACCTCTTTTTAGATAAAGAGGTTTATACTCAATTGATTTCAAATTTAAATTGTAGTCACGGAAATATTAGAAACGAAATATTAAAACTTTCATTGTTGAAAAAAACAAATGTTACTAATGAAGTTTTAAAAGATAGTATCAGTCACTATACTGATGAGAATATTTTCCTCTTACTTGAAAATATATTATTAAAGAATCATAATAAGGTATGAGTTATTTATAATGACTTAATTTTGAAAAAGAACGATGAAATCAATATTATCAATGCTATCGCTAGTCAGATTTTAAATATATATTATGTTATTAAGTTATCCAAGGAATGTGTTAATTCTTCAAATGTTGCGCAAATAACTGGAGTTTCACCATATTTTGTTGGGATATACAAAAATAAATTTAATTCACTTAATGTTGCTTATATAAAAACAATAATTCTTGATATTTTCAATTTAGAGTCTAATATCAAGCTTTCAAAGATAGATAAGAAAATTGCATTCAAACAATTTATCTTAAATAATAGTCTTTAATTTTAGAAATTGCATTTTTGTTACTTTTTATAGTTTTTAATGTAATATAAATATATATAATTTTTAAAATTATCAAAAAGAGGTAAATATGCCAGAAAATATAATCCCTGAAAAAAAGGATGAAAATCCAAAAATCAGTTTAGATTTGTACATTAATTCAATAAAAAATATTTCTGTACTTTTTCTATATCAAGATACAGTAACACTAATTAAAAAAGATTCCACTTTACAAAAAATTGTTATCAATCTAATAAATATAATTAACACATACGAAGAAGAAAATTCCACCCCAGATCAAAAGACAGACGATTTTTGTACGGCCTACAATGTAATAACAGGGAATGAAGCATCACCAATTATCCTAACTGATGAAATGGTAAATGATTTTGAGGACGAAATTGCTTTCTTACCAACATACATTAAGAATAGTTTAAATAAAGAGTGATCAGAAATTATAGATTCATTCAGCGGTGATTTGAGTTTACTACCAGTTATTGCTGCAAATAGCAAAAACTTAAATTCAAATCCACATGTTGAAACAGTTGAAACAGAGAGGGTTAATCCTTCAAATAACAATCAAAAATCAAACTTTAATAATGCTAGTGGTTTTGGATTTAATAATAAGCAATTTGTTGAAAATAATATTAACATGGATCAAATGGCTGAGCAAATCTTAACTCAACAAGCAACTATGTTGTTAACAAAAGATATCAAGGAGAATAAATTTTATCAATTTGAATCTAAACCATCAATGTTTATTTGGTTCAAATGAATATACTATGCTGTTGTTTTATTATTTTTAGTTGGTTTAATGATTTGAATTTCAACTTTCTTATTTTCTGGAACTAGTTCTGAATATTTATTCTATTTTGGGGATACTCCATTTGAAACTGTGACAAATGAAGTATTTAGAAAAACGTACCTTCCAAAATTAACTTTTTTTGGAGTCTCAAACTATATGTATTGAATTTCATTTGTTCTTATAATTTTTATGGCATTTTCAAATGTTAAAAAAATTATTGCATTGGCAACAACAAAAAATGACAACATCAAATTTAGTCACCAATCGAGCAACACATTCATTTTAGTATTCTTATTTATATTTATAATTCTAAACCCATATATTGGAACATTATTTGGTGGTGGTTCAATTGATATTGGTTCTAATTACTTTGATTGATTGAGCAAAGTTGATCAATTTGAATCTTTACCTCAGTTTACATTTGAAATTACAGAAGGCGGACTTATTAAAGGTAAATATACTGTTAACAATGCTGGATTTGCTCAATCAATTAAAATTATTGGAGTTACAACGTTTATATTAATCGCAATGATTAGTTCAGTGATAGTTTCAACAATTGTTATTAAAGCGATTAGACCAAGACCTGATGTTGCTAGAATTCAAGAACAATTAAACAAATACAAAGAAGATATTAAAGCTGGATTAATTGATGCTTCTTCATTTACAACTCCTCCTGGATTTCCTGGAATGGGTGGCATGGGTGGCTTTGGCCGTGGAAGAAGTCCTTTCGGTATTTAATGCCTCACATCTTAAATCAAAAAGAATTAAAGATCAACATTGGTTGAAAAAGATTTCTGATAAAATTTTTATTCCCTTTGTTCCCTGTTAAAATATTAACTTCAATTTACTTAATTATATTTCTTGGTATGTTGGTAGGGATCAGATTACTTTTGGGATTGTTCTCTGTACCTGTAGTTGGTTTTGGGTTTAAAATATCTTTCGCATGAATGCCATTATATATTTGTGGTTTCTTTTATGGACCTGTGTTTGGAATGTTTTTTGGAGCAGCCATGGATACACTATCATTCCTAGTTTTTGGTGGTGATTGATTTTGAATGTATGCCATTCAAGAACCTATTGTAGGTTTGGTAGCTGGTATTGTTGGTAGTATGTATTTCCTTGAAATATTTAAATCCATTAAGTTTCAATTCATAATCCAAAAGATTTTAACATATGCTTTCATATTCTTTACCATAGGAATTGTTGTTTATCAATTTTATATTATTGATGACGCAAAATTTTCATCATCAGATATTAAGAACATTAATTATTTTCCAATAATTGTATTCATAGTCATGGGATTGTTCTCAGTAATTAATGAAGTTCAAAATTATCTCTTTTATAAAAAAAATAAAAAAACAAAGAATAAAAATAATTATTCATTGTATCTATATATTTCATTCTTAGTAATTTTCATTTCGGTTTTATTTAGCTTACTATTAGGGCCAATAACTCACGTAAAATATATTGAACATATAAATGGAGTTCCACCAAGTAATTTCTTAAAATATGGAAATATGTATTATTTGGTACCGAGAGTTTTGAAGGAATCAATCAAAACACCTATTTACATCATTATTATGTTGGGCGTAATTTTTGCAATTAAAAATCCATTCAAAAATTTTATAAATATATCAATGAATCGTTGATAGTTATTATAGAATTATAATTATGATTGAAAAAAATAAATACTTAGAAGGTGAGATATACGAAATAAGTCCAATACATGGACTTTTTGTCAAACTCAAAGATGGCAGACTTGGAATAGTTTCACCACTACATGTTGGTGATATCATTCCAAGTGAATATGATACTTATTTTAAAAAGAATATTGTTTATACATTTTTAAAGATAAACCCTAGAATAAATTTAACCAGCAATAAATATGTTCCATTAAGTTATAAATTGTGTAATCCAAATGTCATTCTGAATAAGAGAAAAGTAATGCCTACAATATCTCATTTTAATAACCTAAGAATAAAACTTCAAAAAGACTTGATTAAATTCGAAAAAGAACAAGAAAAGTAATTAAAATCCTTTCTTGTTCTTTTTTTATATAAATATAAGGATAAATGCTTAATCATTTTTAAAAAAACTAAAAAATAATATATTATATATATGAAACAAATAAAAAAATAGGAGAATACTTATATTATGGTTAAAGATTTAATCAAAATAGCTAGGGAAGCACAAGCTAAATATGCTAACTTTACGCAAGAACAAGTAGATAAAATTTTCTACGAAGCTGCTAAAGCTGCAAATGATGCTAGAATTCCATTAGCAAAGATGGCTGTTGAAGAAACAGGTATGGGAATTGTTGAAGATAAAATAACAAAAAACCATTTCGCATCTGAAATGATTTACAACAAATATAGAAATGTTAAAACTGTTGGATCTTTCTTTGAAGATGATTCATTAGGAATTGAAAAGATTTATGAACCAGTTGGAGTTGTTGGAGCTATTATCCCAACTACTAACCCAACTTCTACTGCAATCTTTAAAACATTGTTAGCATTAAAAACAAGAAATGCAATCGTTATTTCAGCTCACCCGAGAGCATGAAATGCAACTACAACTGCTGCTAAAATAGTTTTAGACGCAGCAATCAAAGCTGGAGCCCCAGAAGGGATCATCAACTGATTACCTCAAGGTGCACCAATTGATGCAACAACTGAATTAATGCAACAATCTGATTTAATTCTAGCAACTGGTGGTGGTGGTTTAGTTAAAGCCGCTTACTCATCAGGAACTCCAGCAATTGGGGTTGGTGCAGGTAACTGTCCGGCTTTAATTGATGAAAGTGCAAACATCCCAATGGCTGTATCTTCAATTATCCAATCAAATACTTTTGATAACGGTGTTGTATGTGCAACTGAAAACTCAATCGTTTGTTTAGAATCAATCTACGACGAATTTGTAACTGAAGCTGTTAGACAAGGTGTATACATCGTTGAAAACCAAGCTGATATTAAAAAAATTGAAAAAGGTATGTTCAAAGAAGGAAAATTCGGTTTACTTAACGCTGACATGGTAGGACAAACTCCTCAATCATTAGCAAAAGTATTCGGAATTGAAGTTCCAGCTTGAGCAAAAGTTATTTTTGTTCCAGCAACTGGTTCAAAATACGAAGACGCTTTAGCACATGAAAAACTATCTACATTAGTTTCTTTATATAAAGCTAAAGATTTCGATCAAGCAATTGAAATTCAAAAAGAATTATTATTGTTAGGACCTGGACATACTTCTTCAATCTTTATTGATGAAAGAAAAAATGCTGATAGATTAGCTAAATATAAAAATGAAGTTAACACTGGACGTTTAATTGTTAACACTCCATCTTCTTTAGGTGGTGTTGGTGACCTTTATAACTTTGGATTAGCACCAACTTTAACAATTGGTTGTGGTTCATGAGGGGGAAATATTTTCAGTGAAAATATTGGCCCTTTACATTTATTAAACATTAAAACATTAGCTAAAAGGAGAGAAAATATGCTTTGATTTAGAGTTCCTCCGAAAATTTATTTCAAATTTGGAGCAACTGGTGAAGCTTTTAAAGATTTAAAAGCTGACAACGTTGAAAGAGCAATGATTGTTACTGATGCATTCATTTGATCTTTATATGGTGAAAAATTCACTAACTTATTAAATGGTTTAGGAATTAAATTCACAGTATTTAGTGATGTTGAACCTAACCCTTCTATCGCAACTTGTGTTAGAGGTGCAAAATTAATGGAATCGTTCAAACCAGATGCAATTATTGGTCTTGGTGGTGGTTCTCCGCTTGATGCTGCTAAAATTATGTGATTATTCTACGAATATCCAGATGCAAACTTCCATGATTTATCACTTAGATTTGCTGATATTAGAAAAAGAATCGTTAAGTATCCAAGATTAGGTACAAAAGCTCAAATGGTTTGTATCCCAACAACTGCTGGTACTGGTTCTGAAGTTACTCCTTTCGCAGTTATTACTGATGAAAAAACTCACATCAAATATCCTTTAGCTGATTACGCGTTAACTCCTAACATGGCAATCGTTGATGCTAGCTTAATGATGCAATTACCAAAAGGTATGACTGCAGCAACTGGTTTAGATGCTGTAACTCATAACATTGAAGCAATTGGATCTTTATTAGCTAATGAATTTACAAATCCATTAGCATTCCAATCATTAAAATTATTATGAGAATACTTACCATTAGCTTATAGTGAAGGTTCAACTAACCAAGATGCTCGTCAATATGTAGCTAATGCAGCTACTATGGCTGGTATGGCATTCGCAAATGCTTTCCTTGGAATAGTTCACTCGCTATCTCATAAAATTGGTGGTCACTTAGGGGTTGTTCACGGTTTAGCAAATGCTATTTACTTACCACATGCTATTTATTACAACTCTCAAGAAGGTGTGAAAGAAAAACAAGGTTACTTCTCTCAATACAAAACTCCATCTTCAGTTTCTAGATATGCTGAAATTGCAACTGCATTAGGTTTAAAAGGAAATTCTGATTTAGAAAAAGTTGATAGCTTAATCAAATCAATTAGAGAATTAACAGCTTCATTAAACTGTCCATTATCAACTCAAGCATTTGGTGTTAAAGATGCTGATCTTGCAAAAGTTATTGATGAAATGGCTGAAGAAGCTTACGATGACCAATGTACTGGAGCTAACCCAAGAATCCCATTAATATCTGATTTAAAACGTATTTACAACAATGCACACTTCGATATTAAAATTCCTTCATTAGCAAATCCAGATGCTGCTGAGTTTGAAGCTTATAACGGTATCAAATTAGAAGCAAGTATTATTTCTAAAACTAAAACTAATATCAAAAGAAAATAATTCTTATAAAACAATAAATAAATTAAATGGTAGCAATACCATTTTTTTTATTATCTAATTCACTTTATTTCACATAGTTTTCTCACATTATAATTAGTCGGTGAAAAGATAGAAATAACTATAACTTTGATTTCAATATATCTTTTGTTTTCGATAAGCGAGACACTATTTTTATATTGAATTATTTTTGAATGGCATTAACCTTTATTTGTTCTGAAATAAAATTGTAAATACATCATTAATTTCAATTTGCCATTATTGAATTATCCTTGTTTAATTATGAAGTCACTAAAAGTTTTATTAATTTCTTTCTGCTCAATAACAAAGTTATCAATAGATTTTTTTAACTTGAACAATTTTATCTGATGGCATATTATCATCATTTTGGTTCGCAATATTATCATTATATCTCATTAAAATATCATAAACTCTCCGTTGCTGAGTAAATCACTTGCAAAAGATCTTAGTTTTATATTTCTTTTATGGATTATATTGTTTATCATTTTTGAAACTAGTATATTTTCATTATTTTACATATTTCACTTTATTATATAATTCATTTTTTTAAAAACGAAAAATTAAAAATATTAAAAAAAACTGAATAATGTTAGTCATCAGTTGGATAAATAATATAGATTTAGATTAAAAAATATTATTTCTTAGATTGCTTTTTATTAATAGAATTATTATTAATAGTTTGGTTATTGATATTATTGGTTGTGTTTATTATTTGTGATGGTGTATCTAGAGTTGAAGTTTTTGGGAAAGAACGCACCCTTACAGGAGTATTTCTATCATTTCTAGTGCCATCACCAAGTTTACCAAGATAATTGTTCCCTCATGTACATGCTATGCCGCCAGCAATAGCGGATGAGCAGTAAAAGCCTAATGCTACTTGGGTAATGTTTGAGTTTGTGAATAACAAATTATTATGAACTTTGACTGGTTTTGATTGGTCGGTATCATTCCCAATTCCGAGTTGACCGTTTACATTATTCCCTCAAGTGTACATCACGCCACCGGTAATAGCAGAGGAATGATTGTCCCCTAATGCTATTTGAGTGACGTTTGAGTTTGTGAATTTTCATTCTTTGCCGTCAATTGTCCCTGAGTTATCAGCAACTTTGACTGGTTTTGGCTGTTCAGCAGAACTACCACTTGTCCCATTTCCGAGTTCGCCGCTTATATTTTTTCCTCAAGTGTATATCATACCATCAACAATAGCAGAGGAATGATGTATTCCTAATGCTATTTGAGTTACGTTTGAGTTTGTGAATTTTCATTCTTTGCCATCAATTGTTCCAGAGTTATCAACAACTTTGACTGGTTTTCTTTGGAAACTACTATTGGACCCATCTCCAAGTTGTTTGTAAAAATTGTACCCTCAAGTGTACATTATACCTCCAGCAATAACTGAGGAGTACTCCTCTCCTAGTGCTATTTTGGTGATGTTTGAGTTTGTAAATTTTCATTCTTTGCCGTCAATTGTTCCTGAGTTATCAGCAACTTTGACTGGTTTTGATTTGTGAGCTGAACTACCACTTGTCCCAATTCCGAGTTGGCCTTCTTCATTACCTCCTCAAGTGTAAATTACACCATTTGCAACAGCTGAGGAATGTTCTTTTCCTAATGCTATTTGGGTAATGTTTGAGTTTGTAAAGGTTCATTCTTTGCCGTCAATTGTTCCTGAGTTATCAGCAACTTTGACAGGTTTTGATTTGTAAGCCGAACTACCACTTGTACCAATTCCGAGTTGACCATAATAATTATATCCTCAAGTGTACATTACACCATTTTTATCGACGGCAGAGGAGTGGAAATCACCTAATGTTATTTGGGTGATGTTTGAATTTTTGAATACTCATTCTTTGCCATCAATTGTCCCTGAGTTATCAGCAACTTTGACAGGTTTTGATTGGGAAGGGGCGCTTCCAATTCCAAGTTGGCCTTCTTCATTACCTCCTCAAGTATACATTACACCATCGACAATTGCAGCTGAATGATCATTTCCTAATGTAATATAATCTGCACCATCATTATAATCGTCCGAATTAATGACATTTTGATCAGCTTCAACTCAATATCCTTGACTTCACAATGAATGATTTGTATATAAATCTTTCACACCTCATTCTTGATTATCAATCCCTCTTACGGAAATTGATTGAATATACTTCGCGTCTGAAGCATTTATTTTATAAGTTCCGTTAAAAGCATTAGATCCAATAGAAGTTGTTTTTTCTAGAATTAATCCACCTTCTTTTGTTCAAATATTAGTAGTGCCATTAAAAGCATTAGATCCGATAGAAGTTGTATTTGTTAATATAAGTTCAGCATCAATGCTAGAAGCACCGTGGAATGAAGAATTATTGACACTATTAAATGACTCTAAAAATTTTAAATTAGTTAATCTTAATTTTGATGCATTTTTAAAAGCACTTTCACCAAGTGAAGTTAAAATTGGCAAACTAAATGTAGAGCTTAAATTAGTACAACCATTAAAAGCATTATTTCCAATTGACGTTATTTTAGATAAATCAAGTTTATCTTCAAAACCTCCAGTGAAATTAGCACAAGTGTTAAAAGCATTATTACCTATTGAAGTTAAAGTTCCAATCACATCAATAGTTTTAAGTTCGACAATCCCATTGAAAGCATTATCACCAATTCTTGTAATATTATCAGGGATGATTATATTTCCGTCGTTTCATTCCATTCTAGATGAATAACCAGATACTAATCCTGTAATTTCTGTTTTTGTTGAGTTCATAGCATATAAAGCGCTCGTGTCAAAAGAAATTTCAACTGTTGAAATTTTTGAAGTTTTAGTTCTTCCTTGTTCATCTCAATACTTATTAGCTGAAATTGTTAATCTTTGGTTTAATTTATCAATATTAGTACTATTTGTAATGTTAAAGACTACATCAGTTGGATATGAGTCATAAACTTCATTTGTGAAATATTGTTTAAATCTTGTTAAATTTTTAATTTCACCAGTTGAACTACTACTAGAGGTTAAATCAGTGGCAATGTTTTTAGTGTGTGTTGTTGATGATACATTTGAAGCTAAATTTAGAGATTTCCTATCTCTAACAGTATAGTTTTCACCTGTAAATCCAGAAATTCAACCATTTGCCGCATCATCTCAATGTTTTGGAACTGATAAACTAGTTATTTGAGTATTGTTCATTCCTAAAAATAATCCATTTCCAACGGTTGTGACATTGTTATGAATCTCTAATTTATTCATACGAACTGTGGTACAACCACTAAAAGCATTACTACCAATTTCTTCGATTGAATCTGGCAATTGAATTGTAGTGATATATTTATTATCTTTAAAAGCATTAGCTGCAATTTTTGTTACAGGTTCATTTTTTAAAGTAGAAGGAATAACCAACTCATTGGTGACATTAATTCAATCTGATTGGAACCCTTTGATCGTTCCTGTTATTTGATTAAAATCAAATAAATCTTGATATTCAATATCACAACTAATTTTTAAATTATCAATAATCATTCCATCATCATCATTGGCATTATCTAATGAGAAATTAACTTGTAATTTGCCCCCAGTGGCATGTGAAGTGTCTGTTATATCAACTAATTTAACAATTGGATTATTAGAAGTGTCTAATGAAAAATATTGTTTAAAGAATTCACTATTTGTATTAATTTGTCTATTGCCTGGTGAACCTTTAAGTAAATTTTCTTCAAAACTTTCTTTTGTAATAGCTTTTTTATAACCTGTTTTAGGGGTGATATTAGTAGCTGTTGATTTAATTACATCAATTGTAAAATTAAGATTTTTCTTGCCATGCTTAATTTCAGCATTTTCATACCACTTATTCATATTGAAGGCTACGTTTGTTGTAACTCTAGATGCATCATGACTTTGTGTTTTAGTAATGCCATCTAAACGGTATTCAGTATTTGATGGAACATCATTGATTACCAAGTATTTTCTAATTTTGGAGTATTTCATTCTATTATCGTTTGAAGAAAGTAATAGGGAATTTTTGAAATCAAAAACATTTAATTCTTCAGTGACTACATCTGTCTCTAAAGTAGTTGTATTCTCAATATGAATAGGGATAGTCCCTTTGCAGATTGAACGATAATCTTCATTGTTTTCTTTTTCTCTTTGTTCTTTCTTTGGTGAAATAGATGGTTCATCTGATTTTTTATTTTGCTCTAGAAGTTTTTGTTCTTTAACAATAACTTCTTTACCATCATCATCAAGATATTTATCAATACTAAATTCAATTTCAACATTATTTTTATCAGTTGCATTACCAACACCTTTTGCATAAGCATAACTTTCTAAAGTAAAGGTAGCATCGCTTGGGATGTTTCTCAGTGTAAATCAATATGAAAGTGATTCTTTATTTAATGTTTTGTCGTTAGTAGAACTAATTTCTCCAGACTCATCACCTTTTAAGAAATTTAAAGTTGATTGGTAACCTCTTGTATTAACTTTATTTCTATTTCTAAACATATTAGATGCGTTATGACTAACATATGTTAATACCATAAAATCAAATGTTCTTGTACGATTTACATTATTCCCCGCATTATCCAAATAATTGTTATATGAAATTTCAACATTAACAAAACCATTGAAACCACTTTTTAAAGATATATTATCTAAATAGAATTTTGTATTTTCATTAATATTGTCAATAATTAAATATTTTGATAAATTCTTAACATTAATTTCGTTTGATTTTTTAGAATCTTTTAATAAAAAATTCTTAATTTCTTCAAGTGTTTTTGTTTCATCTGGATACTTAGAACTTTCAGTAATCTTTGTAGCTCTCGACATTGCAGCATCAACATTAAATGAATATGGCTTGAAATCTTTTACTATTTTATTTGATTCATCGAAATATAAATCAGTTCCAAACCCAATTTCTACTTGACCTTGTTCAAAGTGTTGCTTATTATAAATCACTTCAAACTTTGCATTTTTTGGAAATTGAGATAAATTAATATATTTCATTAATTCATTTTTAATAATTTCATTTGTAGATGAAAAATCATTAGTTAAATTATTTAAAACTTCATATTTATCTAAACTAGAGTCATATTTAGTTTTAGTATTCAATTTTGTAATTTCTGGTAAGGTTATAGTAATAGGGATTGTATATTCATTGAATTCATTTAATACTTCATTATTTTCACCGAATGTTTTATCAGCTAAGAAATTGAATATTAATTCTTCATTCATATAATCAACATCATCAGAAAGATAGTTAAAATTTGTATCATCCGGGAATTGGTTTAGATCTATATAGGCGCTTAAATATTGTTTGTTGATGCTCTGGTCAGCAGAATTAACTAATAAATCAATTACTTCTTCTCTAGTATTTTTCTTATTATAATCAGGTTTTAACTCAAGCTCACCATCATTAAATGATTGATTATTAGAGAGTGCATAGTAAACGCCAACACCAGCTCCGATGCTTGTTAACATAATAGCTACTATTGATGCACAAATGATTCATTTTGTTATTTTCGAAAAATATAACACTTTATTAATAATATATTTCATGTAATTCATAATCTTTAATTGTACGTTCCAACTTGACCTTCACTAAGGCCTGCATCTTGGCGTCAAGCATCAACTGTTTGTCATAATTTAGAATTACTTGCTACCAGTATTTTTAAATTAATATTTGCATAGAAAGATCCTGCTGCAATAACTTCTACAGATCTTGGGATTCTCACCTCTCCACTTATGTCACACTCACTAAACGTTTCACTTGAAATTCTTTTTAATTTATTATTGCTTCCAAAATTCAATGAATTTAATGAAGAATATGCGAATGCTGACCTACCAATTGACTCAACATTATTTAAATTGGCAACATTGATAGATGACCCCATGAATGCATACTCTCCAATTCTAATTAAAGAACTTGGAAGATTTCCAAAGGTTGATATCACATCATAGAAAGCCATTCTATTGATAACCTTTAGACCTTCAACAAAAGAAATTGATTTAAAGTTTCCATTTGCAAAGGCTGAATCTCCAATTTCCACAACGTTACAACCAAATATTTGGCTAGGTATTGCAATATCTCCAGTGTAATTTTTATTTACTAAACCTTTGATAATACCAGTCGATGTATCAAAAATAAATGTATCATGAACAAGATAATTAGCTGTTAAGTCAAATTTACCACCAACAGCACCGGAACTCAATGTTTTTGTATTTCCATTTGCATCATATCATTTTGACGCTTGAATAGTAAATTTCATAGTATCAGCTTCTTTAACAAAGTTACCAACTATTTTGAATGTCGTTTTTTTAGGGAAGGAATCGAGTTCTTTTGGACTCAATATCTCATTAAGGGAGTTCATATTTATATCGTCACCACTAGATATTAAAAATTCACGTCATTGAGTTGGATTCATAGAATAGTCATATTTTGTATCTAAAACTTTTTTAGATAAGTTTGAAGCAGTTCTATCCCTCACAATATATGGTCCGCTAAAGCCTCTTTTTCATCCTGAATCAGTATCATCTCAAATTAAAGGAACTGAAAGAGAAGAAATATTTGATGAATTTAAACCATCAAAAATGCCATCACCAAAGGTAGTAACTTTATCATCTATATATAAACTAGGAATTGATAATGACCTACAATTTTTAAATGCTTCTGAACCAATGCTAGTTACAGTTGATGGGATTGTAAAAGTTCCACCAATATTAATACAGCCATCAAATGCGTTCGAACCTATCGAAGTAAGAGAGGCGGCTTCAATTTTTAAAGTGGTGGCTTTAGTTGCATCTTTCAATGCATTTGGCCCAATGGAAGTTATAGTTTCTCCATAAAATTTATTTGGGATTACAATGTTTTCCTCATATTTTTTTCATTCTTCAAACATTTTAACAAGGACACCATCAACTACTTGATATTTTTCATAGAACTCTAACTCAACTTTGAAACTTTTAGGCACGTCAAACACTTTACCTGTTTCATCATTTCATTTGTCAAGTTCTATTTCAACTTCAATTGTTTTATCATCTATTTTTAAAATATTAATAAGCTTAGCTTTCGCATTTTGTGGAACACTAATGTTTTGGAAGTATTTTTTATAATTTTCACTATTATAATCTACTTCTTGACCAATTTTACCTAACTCATTTTCCAATGAATCAATAGTGTAATACTTGGAATATAAAGTAGACTCTTTAGGATTAATTGTAGTTGAATCAGAACTAACACCATTAATATCAAAGGTGAAATTAAAACCGCCCTCCGTGGAAACAATATATTCATCTTCATATTTTTGATCATAATTAATGGTGATTGTTAGTAGTTGCTCTAAATTTTTACTAACTTTTTTCTCTAATGAGACTAGGTAGTATTCAGTAAATTCAGGAATATTTTCTATTTTTAAGTACTCAAGAATTTTAGTTTCAGGAATTTTATCTCCTACTTTACCATCAACTCCAACTAAATATTCCATAGTATCATTTTGATTTTTCGGAGATGGTTGACTATCAAGTTTACTTATTGATGTGGTTCTCATTTTCGCTGGAACAACAACATTCACAAGTCAATCTTTTCTCGTTACACCGTCAAGATCTACATAGTCACTTATTAGTAAAGTGACTAGAGCATTATCACCTTCAGAGTCTCTATTTATACCTTTAAATTTTACACTTGTATTTGGTAAGAAATTTTCATACTTGAATACTTTTTGTAAATCTTCTAAAGAAATATCCTGATGGTAATCGTCTACGTTTAAAATTTTAGTAATTTCTGGTAAATACTTATCACCTTCCCAACCTTCTTTGACACCTATTGTGGTTGCTCCCACATCTTCGTGAATGGCAATAAAAGTAAAAGAAAAAGCCCCTTCTTCTATGAATCCTGTGTCGCTTATACGTTTATCATATTCAATTTCAATCAAAATCCTTCTGTTAGGTTGTGGATACATTGTTATAAATTTATAATTTGTATTTGGGACTTCATAATAAGCATTTACATATTTTAATAACTGTTCCCTTAGCACAGTCGGTGTTGTTGCAGTGGTACTACCTTTTAAGTCAAATTCAATACCTTTTGGACTTAAAGATGGCTCATAAAACTTAGATTCAAATCTAGTTAATTGAGATTCAACATAATCAATAGTGAAATTAAATTGTTTTTCCTGGTTGATTACTTTACCATAGAAATCTTTGTATTTTGAAGACTTTAAAAGTATAGTTAATTTATAGTTACCAGAATCAGGAATTAGTTTAACTAATTTAAATTCTGTTTCATCTGGAAAATTAACAAGTTCAACAAATGTCATTAAACCTTCAAGGTCAATAACTTGACCAGGCTTGGTGGCTTTCATCCTATCGGTTATTTCTTTTTGTGTTAGATGTCTTTCATATTGTTCTTTTAAATATATCGCAGATGAGTTATCTTTTTCTTCGGGTTTTTTATTAATTTGAACAAGGAATAAGGCGGTAATCCCCCCGCCTGTAGCAACTGCAACAAGTGATGTTAATAGTATTCATACTCACTTTTCAATTCTTCTTTTTTTCATAAATCCAACTTATATATATTATATATTATTTTTTTTATTCATTTGTGTTTTAACAGTGAATTAAACAAGTATATAAAAAAAGTTCCTAATGGAACTAAGATTTATTGTTAATATAATTAACTATTTGTTAAGATTAGCAATCTTTAAAGTTTCAATTTCAAGTGCTTCATGTGATTTTTCATCATATGTTTGTAAGTAAGTGATTTGATCTTCTAAGTGACCTTTTAAATCTCTTAAAAATTTAACTTCTCAAACTAATTCGTTGATTTTTTTAATTCTATCAGCTAGTTCTTTTTCAGTTTGTTCGTGTTCTTGAATTGCATAATAAATAGTTTTCATTTTTGCTCCTTATATTATTACTTAATTATAATAAAAAAATGTTTAAATGTTATATTTTTTATTGTTTATTATATATTTATGATGGGAATTAAATAGTGTTTAACACTTAAAAAATATTCGTTTTATAGCTTTTAGACTGCTAATTCCCAGAAAATAGGTAAAAATGAAAATAGATTTACATCTTCATTCACCAGCTTCTTCTAGCAATGGTGATGCAATTGCTTTCAAGTCAATTCATGATACTTTAAGTAAATTATTAAAGGCAGGTGTTAAAGCAGCTGCATTTACTGACCATAATACTTTTGACCATAAATTTTATACAGAAGCCAAAAAATTAGCGATGACAGGGAAAATAATTTTGTTTCCAGGTATTGAAGTTGATGTGATCAGAAAAAATGGTGAGCATGCTCACATGTTAATAATTTTTAATGAAACATTGGAAATAAATAAACTATTAGAAATTTCAAATATAGCAAAAAATAAATTGTGAAAATGTGGAATTTCTTTAAATGAGATAAATCTATTATTCTCAGAATTTGAAACAATTAGAATTATCCACATCGGAAAAGGTGATTACTTTCACCACTCAGATTTAGTGGATTTAAAATATGATGCATTTGAAATAACTAATTTAATGCACCCAAATTACATTTCTGTAATTAAACATGGTTTTGAAAGTTCAATAGTTTCTTTCTCTGATACGCATTGTTGAGATGTTTATCCGCAATTAAAAGATTTAGAAACTATTATAGATGTTGATAATGAAATAAATTTCAAAAAATTAAAAGAAATATTGAAACATAAAAAAAACTATGTCCAAAAAAGGAGGGAATAATGATAAAAGAATTACATTTTAAAAGGTTAGATACATTAGATCCTAATTCAAATATTTTAAAAGTTAACTTTGATGTTGGAGTTAATATCATCATCGGTCCAAAAGGTGGAGGGAAATCAACACTTTTTGATTTGGTTGCAAGTTTAAAAAGTGGCTTCATTTCTAAGAATGTCACAGATGCTCTTGCTGCTTTTAATTTAGAGTTCGTAAAAGCCATTACTTTTTCAAATGAAGAAATAATGTTAAATAGTATCCTCAAAAAAAATGCGAAAGAAAAAGAAAGAGAATTTAGCGAAAGAAATGATGTTATTTTTCAAGATGATCCAATCAAAAAAAATATAAACACACTCAAGGAAATTGATTCGCAAAAATATAACTTCATAAGAGATTTATTAAACGAATCAGAGAGCATTAAAAAGTTCCTAGACGAATTAAGTGGATTGCATTTAAATATTCAAAAAATTTGTAAATTAAATCAGGATGCTTCCATCAATTGATCTAATGCATTTAAGATGATAAAAATTAAAGATAAATTAGGAGTAATAACAAAGTTAAATTATAGCAATTCTGAATTTAATATCATCTTACAAAAAGAGATAGGAACACTTCAAGAAATTCTTGAAAATGCAAAACAACAAAAAATGCATTTAACTCGTTATCTTTCTTATAATTTTAACACCATTCAATGTGATCAAAAATTCAATGAAGAATTATCAACTACAATCAAATATATGCTTGAAAAAAATGAAGATTTAATACAAATTCTATCAAAGAAAATTAAGTTTCATAAAACATGCCTATTAGCTAGTAAAATCTTTAAAAATTCTTATAATAATCTAATTGATAAAATAAAGAAAAAGGACTTTAATAATGAAGGACTTAAAATATATGAAACACAAGCTAAAGATTATTTTAAAAAAACTGCAAGACAAATTTTTGAAACTAAAAATTTATTTCAAAAATTATTATTATCAGAAGTTAGTTTAAATATAGAGCCAGTACTGAAAAATCATGAATTTCTCTCATATAAATTCGATGAAAATGCATTATTGAGTGATGATAAAATTGATGATATTTTAGTTTCATTTTTATACGTTCCTCCGAAGAGTAAAAATTCAATTACAAAGTGAATTTTAGAGAACTTAAATAAGGATAAAGGGTTCAATCAAAACACAATATTAAATAAGATTGCAAATGTTTTAAAAGATGATGTAAAAGTTCTAGCAAATGGGGTTGATTATGAAACAATGTCATTAGGACAAAAATCAATTTATGGAATTAAATATAAGTTTATGAAATCAGATAATTGTGACTTATTTTTAGATCAACCAGAAGATAATTTAGACAATCATACAATAGCTACAAATATATTAGATTTAATTAAAGAAAGAGATAATCAAAATAAGCAAATATTTATAGTTACTCATAACGCAAACATTGGTATACTTACAAATCCAAAAAGAGTTATTGTAGCGGATCTAAATAATCCAAATGAGCAATATTCTTGTGGTACTATAAAACATGATGAAAATAGACATTCAGATTCAGCACACTACTTAGAGGGTGGCGTTGAATTTATACAAAAGAGATTAGATAGAATTAAAGGGGAATAAAATGAAATTAAATTTAATAGAAAAAACGCAAGAAGAGAGTAAAGTAATTTTAGTTAATTTCGGTAAGAAAGAGTTGCAAATTAGTGAAGATTCACAAAGTTGAAACACAGAAAGTATAAATAAGTTTTTGATAGAGGTTGTATCAGGTCTGCCTGAAGGGGAAAAGATAGAACTAATATATGATGATAAAAATGAAGATGATATATATCTTCACATAGTTGATTTATTTAGTGAATTTACAAATGAATTAAACAAATTAATTTAAAAAATATTAGAGAAACACAAGTCCAAAAACTTGTGTTTTTTTAATTGAATATTTTATTATATTTAGATATAACTTTAGAATTAATTTCTTTATAATACTTATTGTCCATAGAATAACAAATAATTAGTTGTCTAATATAATCACAAGTAAAGCAAATTAAATTATTGATAATCATCAAAATAAAATAATTTAAGAATATATCCAAATCTACAAATGATTCTAGCCAATTTTTTCTCATAAAATTATTAGTGTCACTAGTTCTAAAAATATATGCTCCTAGAGCGCATTTATTAATTAATTGTATACCATTAATTAATCTATTGTTTTTAATGTTAAAATTATTCACCGTCATGAAAAAAAAGAAAATACTAAAGGAAAGAATCCAAACTCACAATGTGGAATACCCGTATTTGGGACTAGTTAATGTTTTTTGGAAAAAGAAGCCATCTAGAAAACCACAAACTAGAATCACCAGAATGAATGAAACAAGAAATCAAATACAATTCAATTTCTTAAAATCAACATATTTTTTTATATAAAAAATACAAATAAAAAGAAAAATAAAATTAATAAATCAATACCCCATTCCAGAAATAGAATATACATATTTTCCTAATGCACTTTCGATCGCTGAAGGAATAGGACCCACCAATAGAACTATACCAACAAATATTTGACATTGTTGCTTATTTAATTTCGATAAAAACATTGAAATATATGGGGCTACCAATAGAAAAACTATTAAATTATTTACAAATCAATATTGATGAGTTAATACTGGAAAGAATAATCTTAAGTAATTTTCAATGTTAGCCTCACAAATATTCATACCAAGAGCAATTGACATATTGATTAAATTGTAGAATCAAGCAATAAAATATAGCTTTGCAATTGATTTAAAATCAATTTTTGTTCTACCGACACTGAATCAACAATTTAGTATTATATAGATATTTACAGCTCCAATAGATAGAATTTGAGTAAATGAAAATATTCAATTCACAAGTTCAGTACCTCGGTATTCTAAAAGTGTTCTGTTACTATATGCAATTATTAGTAAGCAACTAGCGAAGAGCTTCATAAACATGAAGTTTTTATTGACATCTTCTGGCTTCTCAATGTTAATTTTAAAATAATTAATATTATTCATATAATGAATTATACAAAATATTGGTGTTTTACTACAAAAATCATAAATTAAAAAATGATATAATAATATAAATAATTGAAAAGAGAAAAATATGAAAAAAAGTAAATTAAAAATATGTTTTGGTGCTGGTAGCGCCCTTGCTATCAGTTGCCTTATCATTCCACTTGCGGTAAGTTGTAGTGCATCTATCAACCCAACACCAGGTACAAATACTTTAATGATAACTCATCTAGGACATACAAGTCTTGGAGAAAAATTCCAATCTGATGATCACACTGAAATTTCTAGAAATATCTTTAATTATACAAAAGAAAAAGTTAAACTTAAAAAAGAAGAGTTAAAAGAATCTGACGGTTACACTAATGTTGAATATGGAACATCTCTTTCATCAAATGTTGGATTAAGTAATAGATTTACATTAGAACAAAACATTGAATTTACTTTTAAAAAAGACAATAAAGATGTGTTCATTTCAAGAACTGCAAAGTTATATTTTTTCTTCCAAGATATTTTAGATGACAAAGAAAAAGATATTACTTATCTATATAGTCACAACTTTTTAACTAGTGAAGTCCATGATGAATTAGTACCGTTTAATAAATCTGGCACAATGAATTTATCAAACATAAAAGAACTACTTTCAAATTGAAAAAACAACATTTTTAATTAAGTTAAAAAATAAAAATAAAAAAATATACATAGCATAGTAATATCATAATATTGAGGTACTACAGTATGAACATTTTAGAAATAATTGAAAAGAAGAAAAAGAAAATAGAACTTAATCAAGAAGATATAAATTTCTTCGTCAAAGAATACATCAATGGAACAAACGTGAAAGATTATCAAGCGAGTAGTTTATTGATGGCTATGAGATTGAATGGATTATCAACAAACGAAACTTTCTTTTTAACGAAATCTTTTGTTGATACTAGTGCATTATTTAATTTTCATAAAAACAATAAAAATATATTCTATATTGATAAACATTCTTCAGGTGGTGTTGGTGATAAGGTTTCAATTATCTTACTACCAATTTTAGTAAGTTTAGGAGTTAATGTTCCTAAAATTTCAGGAAGAGGTTTAGGTCACACAGGTGGTACTATAGATAAGTTAGATTCAATTAATGTTAATACAAATTTAACTTTTGAAGAGGCTGATAAAATATTAAATGATGTCGGTTGTGTTATTATGGCACAAAATGAAAGTTTAGTACCTGCGGATAAAAAATTATATGCATTGAGAGATGTTACAGGTACAGTGGATACACCAGGTTTAATGACAAGTAGTATTCTCTCTAAAAAGTTCGTTTTAAATAGTGACCATATTTTTATTGATATGAAGGTTGGTAGTGGAGCTTTATTAAATACATTTGAAGAAGCTGATGAATTAGCTAAAGAGTTCATTTCAATATCAAATATGATGAATAGACAATTAACTGTTTCTATCACATCAATGGATCAACCACTTGGGAAGTGCATCGGAAATTTACTTGAAGTAAAAGAAACAGTTGATTTTTTAACAAATAAATCTGATGCAACTGACTTAAAAGAAATTATTGACTTTTTTGTTGGTGAAATTTTAGTTGAATTAGGTTTATGTAAGACAACAAAAGATGCACAAGAGTCGATTTCTAGAGTTATAGAAGATGGTTCTGCGTACAAGTCTTTTGTAAATTGAATCAATGCACAAGGTGGCGATATTAATCTTATCAATAGTTGAGCACCAAAATACAAATATGATATCATTTCAAATAGTAGTGGCTTCATTAAATATAAATCAACTCATGAGGTTGGAACTATCTCATTACTCTTAGGTGCCGGTAGAAAGAATAAAGAAGATTCTATAGATATGGATGCGGGCATTTATTTAAATAAACAATTTAACGATTATGTATCCGAGGGTGAACTAATTGCAACACTTTATAGCAATGAAAAAATTGACCCTGAACTTGAAGATCGTTTTTTAAATAATATAGAATTTTCAAATGAAAAATTAAATTCTAATGCTTTGGTTTTAAAGACTTATTCAACAAATTCTAAGTAAGTCACGGTTGGAATAAAAGCATACACAACCCTATATTTCCAATTATTAAAAATATGATATTAACTTTTTTCTTATATATCAAAAAATATGAATACACAATGGATATAGGGACATATGAAATTAATACTCACATACGTCAACTGTTGAAGAAGTCGTGGGTTTTTAAGCCGACATAATTATCGACGCTTTCATTAAATATAATAAAAGGAAACATTGCTGAAAAAAGTAATTGGATTATTAGAGCAGCAAGTATACCAGCAGTAACTGGTTTAAAGAACTTATCTATTGTATTGATAAATCTATTATCTTTTATTTTCTTGTAACCTTTCATGGCAAAAAACATCACCGTAATTGGAACTATCATAAAGATAATATAAGTTCCAAACATTGCAATATATCCTCACCATTCTCCACCAGCAGCTAGATATCCAGAAATGAAGGCTAATTTGGTTGAAAATACTCCAGGTGTTGAGTTCGCCATTGTTAATGCCGCCTCTCATAATTCTGAATCTACTTCCATGAGATCAACTAATAAAATTTTGAAAAAAGGAATAAATACTTGTCCACCACCAAAAACAATAAAAGAGATAACTAAACATCCAACTAATGCAATTAATAAACTAATCATTATTAACCTCTTTGGCCTTTAATTCTTTGATGAAATCATAACCTTTACAAGTTTTAAAGAAAATAATACCATCGCTTATATTATATGTATATGCTTTGCCAATTTCATCAGATTTGATACCAATAAAATATTTAGATAAAATCTTTATAATTTCTTCTTTCCCTATTTCAATTACCATTAGTCTTTCAATATCGGTCACATCAAAATCTATCTCATTTCTTATTGGTTCTAAAATTTTAATAGTAGTTGCATATCTAACAATTTCATATATTACACCAAAAATTATTACACCAACAATTACAAAAGCCGCAATATTGAATGGTGTTGGTACAAACAAACAAAAAATAGTAGTTATTGAAAACAGCATTATCCATGTAGTGTATGTTAATTCTTTTTTCGATTGTTTAATGTATCTAATAACAAAATGTATTAATGTAGCAATAATAACTGGCATTACAGCCACGTAGATGATGTTTAAGTACTTCATTGGTACAAATTCAATACCTAATGCAAACAAAGCAAAGAATAGCATTATATGCGGTATTAATCCAAGCACTGTAACCGCTATCCCTTTTGCTTTACCCAAAACAGAAATACTGATATATGAAATTGCTTCTGGCACAGATGCACCAGGTAGCATATTAGTTGTAATAACTATATTATCTAATTCTTTTGAAGTAATTCACTTATGTTTATCAACAGCTTCTTTTTTAATTATAGGAAACATAGCATTTCCACCACCAAAACCTATGAAACTAATTTTAATAATGAACAGTAAAACAACTCAAAAGGATACATGTTTTTCTTTATCATTTTTCATACTTATAAAGAATATCACATTAATGAAAATTAATAATAAATAACTAAATAAATTGATAGTTTTTTATTTTTTATTGAAATATATTGTGAGGGATTAATGGAAATTACTAAACAAAACAATAGATTTGAATGTGGACTATGTGTTTTATCGACTTTGATAAAACATTATCACGGCAAAGAAATTGGAATGCACGAACTGTTAAATCAAGTAGATATTTCAAATGGCGGAATTTCTTTATATGACTTAGAAAATCTTTCAATTAAATATAATATAAAATTAGAAAGTTACAATGCAACATTTGAAGATTTCAAAGAATTTGATAAAGACTCAATTTTTGTATTATTGATCAATAACAACAATGATTCACATTATGTTATTTGCAAGCGTTCAAAGAAAGAAAATCACTTTACTATTTATTGTTCAGTTAAGGGTAGATATGAAATTAGTTTTCAAGAACTTAGCATGCGCTGAGGTGGTATTTTATTAACGTGTGAAGTTATAAAGGAAAATGTAGCGTTTTCATATAAAAATCTGAGTCAAAACAAAATTGATTATAAGTGATTATTAATTAATAATGTCATTAACATCATTCATTTAATTATTAGTCTTTTTTGTAGTTTATTAATGCAAACTATAATGAAGATAATCCAGTATGATATTATAGCTGAACTATTCATGAGTGTTACAATAGTCTTCATAATGAGTTTTTTTATAAATAATTTAATCAGTTGATTTGTAGATAGAATTACGAAAAAATATATGTATCAAAAATACCAATTAATCCATAGTGACGTAATTGCAAAAATGTTATATAAATATGAAAGTTTTTATTCTAAGATGGACTACAATTATTTAATAAATTTTGATGAATATATTTTTGTTATATCTTCATTTTATTCGATCAAACTTAATAATATTTTTTCTTCTATTATGACATTAATGGTTGTTTTTTTCATATTTGCATTTTCAAATATTTTATTATTGATAGTTATGCTTATTTTTATTTCAATATTATGTACTATACATTTTATCAGGTTAAATTTTCAAAAGCAAAATTTGGAAGATAGTAAAAACACATATAATAAGTACCAAAATTCTATTATTGAATTTATTAATAATAATAAAGACTCACACCATGCTAATCAAATATTAAGAGATCTTAACACATTGAAAAAACATCAAACTGATGTAAAATTTACGTTTTTTAAAAATACAAATTTTACTAATAACCTAAACCTTGTTGATGCATGCATAAATTCAGTTTTCAATATATTTTTGGGGATGACTGGAGCATTTTTGGTCACAAATAAATCACTCACATTAAACGATTTGATACTACTAATTTCATTATCTCAAATGGTAAATACAAGTTCAAAAGAACTATGCTCAATACCAATGTCTTTATGTGAATTGAAACATGCAAATAGGATAATAGATAATATACTACAAATAGATAATATAGAACATAATAATATGATACCAATGGACACATCTATCAATAAAATAAAGATAAATAATTTTACAATTAATAACGATACATTATTAACTGGTTCAAGTGGCTCTGGAAAAACATATTTATTGAAATCTATTTGTAATAAAATAAAAAGTGAATTTAAGATTTATATTAACGAACTAGAAAAGGACTTCATTTCAAATGAATGAATCAATAAAAATTGTATTTACATAAATCAAAACACATCATATGAAGAACAAGCAGTAGAGAGAATCTTAAGAACTAAAGATAGAGAATTATTAATCGAACTATCAAATTTAATGAATATAAAAGGTTTCAATAAGAATGGTTTATCAAGCGGGCAAAAGCAAGCTTTATTATTCCTCACATTACTAGAATATGAAAACAAAATCATTCTTATAGATGAAGCTTTATCAAACATTGATAATGAAGCAAAAATATTTTTATTGACTCATGTTAAGAATAGATTGATCAACTCTAATTTCTTAATTACAGTGGATCACAATAGTGAAGTAAAGAAGCATTTTAAAAAAGAGGTCAAAATCAATGAAATACTCAAATAAAATTATTTTAATTTTAATAACTTTACTAGTTGTATTATTCAGTATAATTATTTTCCTTGTTAAAATACCAAGATATGAAAATTGTTCAATCATCAGTAATGTTAATCACTATAAATTATTAGTAAATCATGATACATATTCCCGTCTTTCTAACCGAAGACAAGTGATTTTAAAAAATGAAGAAATAAAAATTGAATTAGATATAAATGAGGAGTGGGTTTATGACTATGAAACAAAAATTTGAGGAGTGTCTTTCGACACAACCTCAAATCTTATAAATGGTAATTATTTAATTTTTGTTAAAAATGAATTAATATTTGAAATTAGAAACTAAATTCTTTCATAATTTTAATTACATCTTCTTGATCATCAGCTAAAAGAGCTTTATCAGCTAATTCTTTTGCTTTATTTGAATCAACTCTACTTATTAATTCTCTTGCTCTTAATATTGAAGAAGCACTCATTGAAAATTCATCTAATCCCATACCAACTAGCAATGGAATTACATTAATATCTCCGGCCATTTCACCACACATACCAACTCATTTACCAGCTTTATGTGCACCGTCAATGGTCATTTTAATAAGTTTTAAAATAGATGGATTTAACGGTTGATATAAATATGAAACTTTTTCGTTCATTCTATCAGAAGCCATTGTATATTGCATTAAGTCATTTGTTCCAATTGAAACAAAGTCAGCATATTTACAGAAGTTTTCTGTGTGAACAGCGGATGAAGGGATTTCAACCATCATACCAACTTCAATTTCTTTCGAAATATTTTGGTAAATTTTAATTAAATCATTAAATTCTTCATCAAATATTTTTCTAGCTTTTTTGAATTCATCAACAACAGCTATCATTGGAAACATAATAGCTAGTCTACCGAATTCACTTGCTCGAATTAGAGCACGTAATTGAGTTCTGAAAATGTCTTCTTTATCTAAACATAATCTTATAGCTCTATAACCTAAGAATGGATTAGTTTCAAATGGGAATTCAAAATATTTAAGTGTTTTATCACCACCTACATCAAGTGTTCTTATAACAACTTGTTTTCCGTTAACACCTTGAAGAACTTCTTTATAAGAAAGGAATTGTTCTTCTTCGGTTGGTCAATTTGTGTTATCCATGTATAAGAATTCTGATCTGAATAGACCCACTGAATCTGCAGTTGATTTAACAACCCCTGGTAAATCTTTAGGTGAACCAATATTAGCTGCTATGATAAGTTCCTTATTATCTTTAGTTAGAGATTTCTTATCTTTAAATGTAGATCATAGAGATTTTAGCTTTTCAAGTTCAGCAGCTTCTGATTCGAATTTTTTAATCATTTCTTCATCTGGATTAATAATAACTTCACCAGTTCCACCATTAATTGCAAGGATATCACCATCAACAACACTTGATGTTATATTTTTAAGTCCTAAGACAGCTGGAATTTCTAAACTTCTTGCCATGATCGCAGAGTGAGACGTTCTCCCACCTATATCAGTTGCAAAACCTCTAACAAACTCAGGATTTAACTGCCCGGTTTCACTCGGAGTTAAATCTTCGGCAACAATTATTAATTCTTCATTAATAGCTGAAAGATCAGTTCTTTTTAAACCTAAAACATTGGCCATAATTCTTTCATAAACATCTTTAATGTCAGCCGCTCTTTCTCTCATATATGCATCATCCATTGATGAGAATATTTGGATATATTGCTTAGATACTCTATCAATTGCATGTACAGCATTACAACTTTCAGAGTTTATTATATTATTGATTTCTTCGATCATAGCTGGGTCATTTGCCAACTGTTGTTGTGCATCAAAAACCATCAATTCTTCTGGAGAAAGATTTTTAGCATTCTTTTTAATTTCCGCAATTTCAGAAATAGATTTTTGAATAGCTGAAGAATATTTTGCTATTTCTTCACTTGCGTTAGCACTTAGTTTATTAGTATCAATTTCTAATGGTTTTAACACTAGAACTTTTTTAACTGAAACGCCTCTAGAGGCACCAATACCTTTTAACATAATTACTCGCTAATTATTTTACTATTAGTTAATTGAGTTTTGATTGCTTCAGCTGCTGCTTCTTCATCAGTTCCATCAATTTCAAAAGATACAACAGCATCTTTCTTAACTCCAAGAGCCATAATAGTAATTATTGACTTACCATTAGCAGTTCTTTCACCTGATTTCAGTGTAACGCTACTTGTAAATTTGCTAGCAACTTGCACTAATTCAGCTGCTGGTCTTGCATGTAATCCAATTGGATCGATTATTGTTACGTTAAATTGTTTCATATTATCTCCTATATGTACTTCTAATTTGAAATGTACCTATTAATTATAATATATATAATATAAAATTCTATTTTTTTAGTGTTTGAATTTATTATTTAAATAATCTAATTCATTTTTATCTATAGTTATAAATTGCACTTTTTTATGTGATTCTGGTTTTCGAACCTTCATGAGAGCTGAATTAATTGAATTTTGATCTGAAGAAATTTTCGAATTAAATATTCTCTTGGATAGTTCAAGTGTTGTCTTAAATATAAAAGTAAGATTGAATTCAAGGTCGTCATATGTTGATGCATTTCTTGATTTATCTATAAATATTATGTTAACCCCGCACTGCGAAGTGAATTTTTTGAGATTCAATATTTGTAAATATAATCCTTCATCATTATTTTTTATAAATTCTATATTATCAATAAAAATGATGTGTCTTTTTAATTCACTATTCACTTTTAACAATGCGTTGAAATCATCTATATTGTGTACCTTTAAATTTTCCAACGTTCATGAGATTTGTTTTTGAAGTTTATTGAAAAAGATTGAAATATTGTTCATATCTATAAAATTTATATTCATTGAATTTGGATTAAAAATATCTAATGGTTGAATATTTTTAGAAATAATTGAAATCAAATGATCAAGTTTATTTCTAGATTTAAGGTTTGAGCAAATAAAATTATTAATAAATGTTAATACATTTTCGTTGTTATTTACTATCAAACCAATTGATGCGTTATCATTGAAATTAAAAGTTATTGGATTAAATTGATCATCGTAACATGCTATAAATTTTTCATTTGTAATAACATTATTTTCTATTAAATGAATGATTTTCTCATTTAATATTCATTTCTTTTTTAAGTATTCCACCACTAAAAAACTATCATAAAATACAAGTCTATATAAATTGTTTAAACCTATCAATGAAAAAGCTTCTTTTAGAGAGGCAATCTTTTTCAAATCTTCTTCACTACATTTAATAATGATATTTAATCTTTCTTCAGAATCTTCTGCATCAATTGAAGTTATCAATATACCATTCGTAATTAAAAAATCTTTTATGGTTTTTATCTCCATATCAACATTGATATGATTATCTATAATGGCATCGTCAAAGTTTATGATCCGATCTTTTTCTTTATGTTCTATCAAGTTTTTAGATTTATCAAATGTTATTTTTTTAGATAATTTAGGTTTTATCTTCATTTTATTTGGAATTATCTTGGAAATTTTATTCCTCAAATAGTTTGAATGTTTAGGAACGAGCAAAAGATATAATACGAATAAAATAATCACACACCCTATAATCCCAAAAATAAGCATATTAGAAGATACAATAGAAGCGATTAAACCAGCATCAATGTAGCTTCCTGTTGAAAACTGGAATCAATTAGAGAAATTAAAATGTATTCCTAATAAAATATTTTTCACATAAAAGCTTAAATCATAATCTTCATTTATTAGTTTACCAATCATACCTAATAAAATAGTTAGAGTAAAAATCGAAATAACCGAATATATAATTACTCTTTTAGAGATCTTAATTTTTTTTTCATTATTAAATAGTTTATAAAAACTAAAAATTAATATAAAAGCATAAACTATATATTTTATATATCCAAAAAAAATACTGAAGAAAATAGTATCTAAAAATTGGCCAATATATGGAATTTTTACAAAACTAATTACAGTAAAAAAAATACAAATAAAAGAAATTATTTGTGTTTTATTTATATTGAATTTATTTTTAATTTCTGTTTTGTTTTGCATTTGAAGAACCTTTTAATTCAATGATAGTAGAAAGTATAATAGGTCTTTTATTTAGTTTTTTATCCATAAGTTTTGCAATTGACTTTTTAATTAAAATTTTAGTTTCTTTAAAATCAATTGAGTTGTTATTTCTATAAACAAAACATGAATAAATATTGTTTTGAATTTCTTTTTTAATTTCTTGGTAAATATTAAGAATTTTTGTATCATTGTGATTGAAAACGCCATAATCAAATATTTCTACATCGGAAACAATCATCATTTTTTCATTTACAATGAATGAAATACAAACAGATCCATTTTCTAACATTTGATTTCTTTCATAAAGTACAGAGTCACTTATATCAGTTCCTCCGAATGAACTCATTTGAACTGTGTCGGCCGGAAGTCTTTTTTTAACAGGTGTGTAGTTGCCATTGTTAAATTGAGCTACTTCACCATTTGCAAGAATAAGTACTTGGTCTCTTTTTAATCAAGTTTGGTTAATTATGTTTTGATAGTGAACAAATGTTTTATATAAACCACCAACAGGAATGATATATTTTGGTTGAATTAAACTTGCAGTAAATTTATGATCTTCATTAGAAGGTTCCAAAGGAAGGAAAGATTTAGGGGCGATGATAGTTTTGATATCTAATTGAGAAATTCTATCTAACATCTTAGAAGTGTGACCTTCATAACCAGGAATCAATTTTGTCGCCAATACAAAAGTATCATCTTGTTTAAAACTTACTGAATCATCTTCGCCATCAATGATCTTATAAATTTTGTCATATAGTTTTTCTGGTTCTCCAGAAATTACAATAATGGCATTTGAAACATCCTTTAATTTTCCCAATGGAACTGACAACAAACCTTTATTATTAAATAATCCAGTTTTGATTGTAGCTTGGAAAGTGTTGATAAACGACCTTGAGTAAATAATGAAATTCTTTTGGTATTTTTTAGCTGTTTGAGCTAGATTAAAAATTGAGTACGCATCGTTATCATGTAGTGCGACAAAGATTCTTTTATTGGTATTTGAAACAATGTTATCAAAAAATTCTTTATTATTGTGGTGTGGAGCAGTAAAACCAATTGATTTTTCAACAATTCCAGTTTGAGTAATCATTAATAAAACTGGGATTCCTTTAATGATGTCTCTAATGTTAGCTAATTGACTATAGAAAGCTTTTGTTTGATCATTAACAATTATGTAGTTATCTAAGTAAACAATACAACCAGCTGGTGTTTTGAATACAAAACCAACAGAACCTGGCATCGAGTTAGCGATTCTAAAAGGCACGATAGTTTGACCATTTTCAAGCACTAAATCACGCATTGGACTTACAACAATATATTTAATTTCATCTCTTTGAGATTGCTGTCAATATCTAGATGCTAAATGAGTGTCAATTATAGTTCTAGCCACTTCATTTGTAATGATAGGAATTCCTGTGCCTAGTTTTGAAAGAAGCAAATCAATTGCGCCAATGTTACTTGTGTTAGCTGTACCAACTACAATTGCTCTAATCCTATTTTTATTTTCAACTAAATAAGTCAAATCTGGAACAATCTTAGAAACTCCTAAAGATTGTGTAATTAGGTTTTCAACCCCTGAATTAAAAACATAAATGTCATTTTCTATTTCTAAAACATAACAATGTCTGGACCTTTCATCCATTCCACTAATGGCAAAAAACTTTATTTGTGACATGTATCCTCCGAATATTAATATAAATTTTATTTTTGTTTATCATTTAAGAATTATTTCAATAAATAATAGTATATTCATTATACAATATTTGTTTTTTTATCAATATCTTTTTAAATAATTTACAATAGAGATATGCGTTTAGATTTATATCTTGTTCAAAATCAATATTTAAAAACCAGAAATGAGGCTGTTAAGCTTATAAAGGCTGGTTCAATTTTAGTTGATGGAGAACCAATATTAAAACCAAGTTTTGATATTATTAACCAAAAAATTCAAGTAAAAGAAAAGTTGCAATATGTTTCCCGTGCTGGCGATAAATTGGCATTTGCTGTCAAGGAATTTAATATCGACATAAGAAATAAGATAGTACTAGATATCGGAGCATCAACTGGTGGTTTCACCGATGTTTGTTTACAAGGCGGAGCTTCAAAAGTTTATGCAGTCGATGTTGGTACATCTCAGTTAGATGAAACTATATTAAATAATAAGAATGTAATTAATATCGAAAATTGCAATGTGAAGGTCCTTGACAATAAGGTTGTTAGTGAAAATATTGATTTAGTAGTTTCAGATCTTAGTTTTATCTCTTCCAAATATATGTTTGAAAGAATTAAATATCTAAATAAATCAAATGACTTTAATATAATATCTTTAATCAAACCTCAGTTTGAATTACAAAAAGAAGTTGTAAAAAGATGTAAAGGTGTAATAACAGATACTAAATTACACAATCAAGCAATTTCAAATGTTTGTAAATTTGCAAGAGATGAAGGATTGCAAATTATGAAGATAATTGAATCACCAATTTTAGGGGCTAAAAAACAAAATAAAGAGTTCCTGATTTGGTGCAAATATGAAAAATAAAATTATTTTTCATATCGATATAAATTACTTTTTTTGTAGATGTGAAGAAATAATTAATCCTAAATTAGAAAACTTACCTTTTGTAACAAGTGAGAGATCTAGAAGAGGCATTATTTGTTCTAGTAATAAATTAGCGAGAAACATCGGAATAAAAGCACCAATGTTAGTTCAGGAAGCACTAAAATTGTGCCCTAATTTAATAATTATTGATTTACACCATGATTTATATAGTGACTTTTCTAATAAATTTATAAAATGTATTGAAAAAAATTATACAGATAAAATAGAACGAATGTCAATTGATGAATGCTATGTTGATGTAACTGATATGTTAGAAGATTATCATAATAATCATAAGATTTTAGCTCAACACATGTTAAGTAAATTAAAATATGAAACAGGACTATTAGCAACAATCGGCATAGGCAATAATAAGTTCTTAGCAAAAATGGCAGGTGATAGTAAGCCCTCCAACAAAATAGCGGAATTTTTTAGTTGAAATATTAGTGAAAAAATTTGACCATTAGAATTAAAAGATATATTAGGTGTAGGAGTTAAAACAAACCAAATATTTAAGAGTCTATCCATTGAGACAGTATTAGATTTTTTAAATTATGATAATCAGATGGATTTGAAAGTTAAATTGAAAAGTAAATATGATTATTTAAAAAATAATTTCCTCGGATATGGAGATGATATAGTGGATAATACAATAACTGATTCTCATTCTATTAGCAGGGGTCGAACATTTGGTTTTGGTATTTTTGATAAAAATGAATTAATTAAAAATTTTGATAATCTATCAAATTCTTTATATGAAAAATTAAGAGAGTCCGAACTTGCTTGTAAGAATTTTATTATAAATATTAAATTGATAGATGGTTCATTAATAACATCTAGCACAAAAATAGAACAATATACGAATGATAGAAAAATAATCTTTAATAACTTTGTAAATTTATTGGATAAAAAATGAGATGGGGAAGAAATAAAAAGTTTAACACTATCAGTGTCAAACCTTATAAATATTAATTCTTTAAATAATCAATTACAAATTAATTAGAGTCTTCTCCCTCTTCTTCACTCTCTTCAAAGAATTCGATAATTGAGTTTACAGTTTCATCAATAGATAATTCTGTGAAATGTTCATATGTAGAATATGTTATCATCGTTCATTCACCATCACTATTATATTTTCCAAGAACTAAATTATTCTCATTAAAATAATCGATTGAAACATTTTCACTTTTAGTGTATTGTTCAAATCACTCTGAAGTTGATTTGAATAAACGTGTTTTTTCGTCATTTCTGTAATATATTTTTTCATACTCAGTGTCATGTTTGTCATCTTTTCTGAATTCATAATATGCATCAGGATCTGGTTTATAAGAGAATTCTTCCCCGCCCTTTACCACTGGTTGAATATTTGGCGAGCCTTCGTCATACTTACCTTTTTCATCTAAAACTTTTCATCTTCTTGATGCTTTCATAGTTGATGGAGAGCTTGCACCACCTTCCTCTTCTAAATTTCCTAATGTTTTCTTTCTCGAATGAAGCAATGCATCCGCTTCTAAATAATCTCTAGTATTAACTGTATCAATGTAAGAATAAAAATTTAAGTTAAAGTCACTTAATTCATTATCAACAAACACTTTTTCATAAAGTCTAGACATTACTGAATTAGAAGTTTGCATCATGGTGTTACCATTGAAACCTTCATTGATTCCATGGAGCATTAAATTAGTCTCTATATTAGCTTCTGAACCCATTGAAAAAATAAATGCCTCATTTTTATTTACATTACCAGAAATTAAATCTGAAACATCTAGATTAGACTTAGGTAAAGAACTATAGTCAATAGCATAATTTTTTAAGATGTTATCAGATTGTTGGGCAGCGATTCTTTCATAGTCTTTTTTAGTAAAAACACTAACTTTTGCAACAGTAATATTATTTGTAGTACCAAAAATAACGGCAGAAGAAACAACAACTGCTGATATAGTTAATGCTGTAAAACTTTTAATTAATGTTGATATTTTCATTATTTACCACTATCCTTAGCAACATTATATAATGTTCTTAACATAATACCTGTTCCTACGTTACCTTTATCAGCTGTAGCTGCTACATCAAGGTGCACATAAGGTTTGTCCATTGTAAACTCTCTTAAAAAACAAGCTGCTCTAGAACTACCAGCAGCAGGTCCTGAAACCGAATTTGAAATATCTGCAAATTTAGACTTCATCATAGCTGTGAAATCAGAGTGAAGAGGTAATCTTCAAACTTGTTCTCCAGCTTGTTTAGCACCTTCAAGTAATCCACTTCATATTTCATCAGTAGTTGCTCAAGTTCCTGTATAAGTTTCACCTAAACTAAAGATCATTGCACCTGTTAATGTAGCTATATCATATAGCTCATCAGCATTTAAATCTTTAGCAGCATATGTTAAGGCATCAACTAAGATTAATCTACCTTCAGCATCTGTATTATCGATTTCAATTGTTTTACCTAAATATGAAGTTACAATATCATCTGGTTTTTGCGCATATTCACTAATTAAGTTGATAACTAATGGACAAACTGCAACAACATTAGTTTTGATGTTATTTTTAGCTAATGCATAAATTGTACCAGCAACTATCGCCGCACCACTCATATCGTATTTCATTCATCTCATGTTAGGTCCCGTTTTAATGTTGTAACCACCAGTATCAAAACACACACCTTTACCAACATAAGCTTTTCTATGTTTAGAATCTTTGTTTCCGTTGTATTCTAAAACCATCATTTTAGGAGTCATAGCAGGTTCTTTCGCACCTTGTCCAACACCTAATAAAGATCACATTTTTTTAGCTTCTAAATCTTTAGTATCTAAAACTGATATTTTTACATTAGTACCTTCTAAGAATTTAGTTACTAACTCAACAAATGAACCTGGGTACATTAATGAAGAAGGCATATCTTGAAGTTTTCTTGCAAAGGATTGACCATCAGCCACTACTTCAAATTCTTCTAATGATTGTTTATTGTCAGCTACAGTTGAGCCAAAAATGTTATATTTTAACGCTTTTTGTTCAGTTGTTTTTAATGTGAACGGAATAGTTGCACAATAATTTAATGCACTCACTAAAGTAATCAATAATCTATCAATATATCTTTTTTCTAAAACTATTTTTAAGAATGAGTCTAATTCAACATCTAATTCTTTATTTTTTTGGTTGAATTTCCCTAAGATAGCTTCATAAAGTTTGTAACCATCAACTTTTGGTGAAATAACAATGAAATAGTTTTCATCTTTCTTGAATATTTCGTACGGTTTCTTCTTATCAACATTGCATTCACATTTTTCTGTGATAGCAACTAATTTACATGAATATTTTTGTTTTTCTGAGAACATAATAACCTCTGATTCTACTTTTCTATTAATATTAATATCATATATTATATAACAAATATGATTTTTACTTAAACTTTATTACATATTAAGGAATCTGTTATTACAGATAAAACCTTCATATTATATATTTTCCCTATTTCAATTTCTTTTTCTGAATTGCATAAAACCTTAATATATTCACTTGTTTTACCAATGAATACTCCATTATTATTTTCTTCAAAGATTACTTCAACCTCTTTACCGATAAATTTATTAAGAAAATTTTTAAGTAATTCTTTGTTAATTTTTATTGCTTCATCCATTCTTTCTTTTTTAAGAGAGCCATGTAAATCATTAAAATGAGAAGCGGCCGTACCTTTTCTTTTAGAGTATGGAAAAATATGACACGAGGAGAATTCTATTTCTTTAATAAAATTCATTGATGATAGGTGTTGTTCATTAGTTTCAGTTGGAAAACCAACTATAAGATCAGTTGTGATACTAACATCCGGATTTTTTATTTTGATTTTATTCACAAGTTCTCTAAATTGATTTAAAGAGTATTTTCTATTCATCATTTCCAAGATTTCATCAGAGCCAGATTGTAGACATAAGTGTCAGTGATTACAAAAACGTTTTTTATTATTCATTATTATATCAATGATTTTGTCAGATATTTGAAACGGTTCAACAGAAGAAATTCTAATTCTAAAATCACCATCCAATTCATTTATTGTTTTCAATAAAGAGAGGAAATCATCATCGCCATTTAGGTAACCAGCGGTATTTACACCAGTTAAAACAATTTCATGGTAATTCATTTTAACCAATTCTTTGATTTGATTTATTATCACTTCTTTTGTAGCTGATCTTTGTTTTCCACGAGTAAATGGAATTGAACAATAACTACACATAAAATTACAACCATCTTGAATCTTTACAAAAGCTCTAACTCTATCAGATGATGGAGTGAAGTTCATAACTTCAAACTCTTTTTCAAGAAGTAAATTATCAACTTTAATGAATTTCTCTTTTGATGATATGTATTGTTCTATTAGGCTATAAATATTGTTTTTGTATTTATTACCAATCACAATATCAACAGAAAGATTATCCAATACTTCTTTTGATGAAGTTTGAGTATAGCACCCTGCAGCAATAACAATTGAATTGGGATTGTTTTTTCTTGCCCTTCTAATAATGTTTCTAGATTTAAGATCTGCAGTATTTGTAACAGAACAAGTATTAATAATGTAAATGTCTGAAACTGCATTAAAATCCACTTCTATTAATCCATGGCTTTTTAATTCATTAGCAATAGTTTGCGATTCATATGTATTAACTTTACAACCTAATGTTGCAATAGCGAAAGTTGTCAATATTAGAAACTCCCAGATGTTGCTTCACCAGTATTTTCTTTATTATCAACATCTTTTTCAATATTTTTCACAGTTGGTTTTTTAGTTTCTTTTTCAGAAGTTCTTTTTTCTATTTTTTCAGAAATAATAGTTTCTTCTTTTTCATTACTTATTAACTGTTCATTCTCTTCCAATGCTTGATTCATTAATGTTTCACGTTGTATGTTTGAATAGCTTATTCTTAAGTTAAAATAACTTACAAATCCTGCTACTACTAATCCAAAAACTCCACTAAGAGAAATTGCTAACCACAATAAAATTGTCGTAGCTTCTTTGTCATTTATTAAAATTGAAACAATTAAAAGCAAAGGTGCACAAAATAAATTTAAAAAACTTACTAAACCTACATTTTTAAGTGCATTAGTTAACCTTGGATTCAATGGGAAGTCTTGATTCTTTATTTCTTTCTTTAATGAGAATAAGTAAAGAACAATAACTAACGAAGATAGTACTACTGCAACAATAGGAATCGCAATTGTTGGTAACAGTTTTTCATATATTTTATTAATTACATCTCCACTTGTTTTGAATTCATTCATAAACAAAATCATCACAATAGCAGTGGCTATAGTAACAATGACATTAGCAATCAATAATAAGTAGTTTAAATATCTTTTCATTTAAATCCTTTCAGTTTCACATATGAAACAATCCCAATAAGAGTTATCAGTGCTGTTTCAGAACGTAAAATTGTTTTAGTAAGTTGTAAATATTGTATATTATTATTTTCAAAGTAGGTTTGATCTTTTTTATTAAAACCACCTTCAGGTCCAACAATAATACCTATTTTATTAAGTGGTTGAATTTTCTCCTCAAATAGATTCGAATCACTTTCTTTAAAATCAGCAACGATATTGATTTCATTCAGTTTTATTTTTTCTAATAATTCTTCTTTAGAATCAATAATTTTAATTTCCATAAAATTAATTCTATTTGATTGTTCTGAAGCAGTCTTTATCAATTTTTTATATCTCTCAAGATTATGTTGGATATTATTTTGTGATAGCTCAGATTTGAAAATATAAAAATTATCAACATTCAATTCACAAGCTTTTATAATGGCGATTTCCATATGATTTTGTTTTATACTCGCTTGAAATACATTTATTTCAAATTCATTCTTTATATCCATCTTAATTTCTTCAATGATTTTAAATCTCATAGGTTCTATAGACAACAAATAGCAAAGATATTTCTTTGCTTGATTTGTTATTATAATTTGATCATTAAGTTTATAACGAATAACATTTAATAAGTGATGCTCATCTTCTTTACTAATAGAAACTATATCATCTACAATTTTCTTAGCAAAAACTTTTTGCATTATTTAATAACCTTATCAAGAACTGCATTTATATACTTATATGATTCATCAATATTTAAATTTTTAGCAGATATTAAAGCTTGGTCAATGGCAATAACTTTTGGAGTTTCTAAAACTTTAACTTCCGCAATTGCAGTTAGCATTATTCCCCTATCAACATATGACATTCTTTCTCAAATTCACCCGTCGGCTAGATTAGGTTTGATAAGTTCTATCATACTCTCTAGATTGTTTGCAATATACTCTATTACTGATAATTGTTCAGTGTCAAACTCATCAGTTGATGATGCATTTAAAATCATTGTTTGTTTATCGAATTCCAATAATAAACTTTGATAAATATAATTTGAAATTGCTAACCGTTTCTCTCATTGAGCTTTCATCTTATGCTCTCGAGATGTATTTTCCGGATTTAGTTTCAATGATAACTTTTTCTCCTGTTTTAATGAATTGAGGAACTTGGATTTCTCAACCAGTAACTAATCATGCTTTCTTTTGCGCATTAGTAACACTATTACCTTGTATTGCCTCTTCAGCTTCTTTAATTGGAAGTATCACTTGATCAGCAAGTGAGATTCCTAAAATTTCAGAATCATTTTTTAAAACATTAACTTCTGAATCTTCAGTAATGAAGTTTTTTTCTCATTCTAATTGTTTTGCACTAATTTCAATTTGTTCTCATGTTTCAGTATCAACGAAAACGTAGTTTTCACCATCAACATATTGAAAGTTCATTTTAATGTTGTTCAAAAGTGCTTGTTCTAATTTTTCTCCAGTTAAAACTTCAACAGTAATTGAACCTGTTCTTAAGTTTTTAACTTTACATTTTACAATACCTTCACGCATTGCAGTTTTATTGAATGAATTTTCAATAACTTGATATAAATTTCCTTTATAGTAAAAAGCATTACCTGCTCTTAAGTCTTTTGCATCTATCATTGTTGCCATAGTATTCTCCTAGATTTAATAACTTATATATAATATCACATATATAAACATATTTCAATTTACTACTACTTCGATGGTGTATTATTTTGATTTATAAATTTTTTAACTGCTTCAAAGCAATCATCCGGAAGATTTTTTTGAATTGATTCCAAATTAAATGTTCACTGTTTATTTGATCTTCTTGATCAAATTTCAAAATTTCCCTCAATATATGCATTTGTAGTTTCTGAATCTCAACCATTTACTCTACAAATTCTTGCAAAGGCATCATTATGTTTATTCTGTATAGTTGAGAATCCGAAATGAGTAGCACTATGGCATTTACTACACAAACATAAAAGACACTTAAGTTCCACTTCATTTAATTCATCATTAAAATCTCAAACTTCGTGGCAATGAAATCACCTTTTGTTTCTAAGTTCATTTAATGAAATTTTACAAGAGTAACAAATTCAATTTTGCGATTCTCTCGTTTTTGCTGAAACTATTTTTCATTGTTCATCACTTAACATTTTTCTTAAGTTTAAATATCAAAGATTACTCGGGATTAAATTTAAAAATATCATTAAATTTCAAATAGCGAAATTTGATCACTTGCAGGAAGAGTATCAAACACACCAAGCTCCTTTAACTTAGCAATACTTGTTTTATTGATTTTAGTTCTATTTGCAAAATCATCAAGAGAAGTAAATCTTCTCTCTTCTCTTGCTTCAATAATTGTTTTAGCTGCATCGACGCCTATACCTTCAATACAACTAAATGGAGCTATGATCGTATTATTATGTACAACGAAATTAGCTGAATCACTTAAATAAATATCCGGTTTTAAAAGATTATATCCTCTGCCTATCATTTCTAAACAAACTTCATAAATAACTAATAAATCTTGCTCTTTCTTTTTAACTTGATTCGCTGTTTCTCTATTAGCTAATAATGCACGAATTTTATCCATTTGAGTTTTAATAGCTAGTTTACCCATTGCAATTGTAGGGATATCAAAAACATCAGCTTTAACAGAGAAGAATGTTGAATAGTATTGAAGTGGGTAATAAAGTTTGTATCAAGCAAATTTTCAAGCATGCATTACATACGCAGTAGCATGTGCTTTAGGGAAAATATATTCAATCTTATCACATGACTCAATATATCAATTAGGTATTTTATTTGCTTGCATAACTTCAATTTGTTCTGGTCTTAATTTTTTACCTTTACGAACATCTTCCATAATACCAAAAGCAGTTGAGTGTTCAATACCTTGATTGATCAAATAAATCATAATATCATCCCTACAGGCAATAACATCTTTTAGTTTTAAGTTTTGTTTTTTAATTAAATCTTTAGCATTCCCTAAATAAACATTTGTACCATGACTTAATCCAGAGATTCTAATTAAATCTGAGAATGTTTGAGGCTTAGTATCAACTAACATTTCACGTACGAATTTAGTACCAAATTCAGGGATTGAAATTGCACCAGTTTTTTCTGGCAAGTAACTTTCTTCTGCAAGTTTTAATGGTGAAATATCATTAAACATTTTCATAACAGCTGGATCGTAATTTGGCACTTGGCTTTCATCAATTCCAGTTAAGTCTTTTAGTCTTTTTAAGATTGTGGGATTATCATGTCCAAGTATATCGAATTTTAATAAATTATCATGAAGGTATTCAAACGCATAGTGCGTTGTAAATCACTCACTTTTTAGATCATCAGCCGGGAAATTATATGGAGTAAAATCATAGATGCTATATTCAGAGGGAACCACAAGAATTCCACCTGGGTGTTGGCCTGTTGTTCTCTTAACATTTTGACATTTTTTAACATATAAAGAAATGTCACTTATTCTTGAGTCAAAGTTATTGATTTCATCAAAATATGACTTAACAATACTATAACAAGTTTTTTCAGCAATTGTTGAAATTGTACCAGCTCTAAAGGCATGATCTTTGCCAAATATTTCCTTAATAAAGTTATGAGCTATTCATTGATATTCACCAGAGAAGTTTAAATCAATATCTGGTGTTTTATCACCTTTAAATCCAAGGAAAGTTTCAAATGGAATATTATGTCCTTCACCATACATAGTTCCGTCACAATCAGTACACGGGATTGGAATTAAATCAAATCCATCATCAGCATCTTTTTCAATTTTACATAGTTTACACTTGTCACAAATATAATGTGGTAACAATGGGTTAACATCTGTAATTTTCAGCATTGTTGCAATGATTGAACTACCAACCGAACCACGACTACCAACAGGATATCCATCATTATATGATTTTTTAACAAGTAGGTGGGAAATTCAATATACAACAGCAAAGTTGTGAGTGATAATTGAATTCAACTCAAACTCAATTCTATCAGTAACAAAAGTTGGTATGTTATCGCCATATCTTAGTTTCGCATTCTTATAAACTTCATCTTTTAATAGAGTATCAACATTATCCATTTTAGGTGCGAATAATCCATCTTTAATTGGTCTTATATCGTCAGATATTTCTTTTGCAAAATCAATTGAATTAGTAACAACAATTTCTTTGATAAGATTATCATCTTGAAGGAATCTAAATTCTTTAATCATTTCAGATGTTGTTCTAATGTGTTGATCAGGTAACATTTTATATCTATAGTATCTGTGTGATCTATTATTAATAGCTTTAGCATGTAAATATACATTTTGATATTTTTTATCTCATGGATTAATATAGTATGCATTGCTTACGGCAACTATCTTTTTATGACAAGATAAACTATATTTAATCATCTTTTTAATTGCATCAATTAAATCACTTTCAGAAATATCATTATTGTGAGTTAAGTGCAAATAATTACTACAAGGACAAACGAAAATATAGTCATATTTTAATATGGCAGACTTTAATTGTTCTGTTGTTCCATAAAGTGCTAATCTAAAAATTTCACCTTCAACTGGGTGTGGTGCAATAATTAAATTTTCTCTATTTGATTCCATAAATATTTCATCAACCTTCGGAACACCAAAGAATGTTTCTGTATGAGCAGCAGAAACTAACTTATTAATCGTCTTTAAACCCTCTGAATTTCTTGCATAAATAAAGTTAAAATCATTTTGAAAAGTTGCATTCAATCTTGGGGATCTAATTTTTATATTTAAGTCATTAAGAGTTAGTATATTTTGTTCTTCAAAAATTGAAATTAATTTTAATCAACAACCATTAAGTACTTCAGCATCATAATCGGCACGGTGAGCACTATCTACTGCATAGTTAACACCTAAGTTGTGACATAGTTTCCCTAACTTGTGTGATTTTCATTGTGGGTATAAACCTCTTGCAATATGAAGTGTATCTATCACAACATTATTAACTGCTTGAGATAAGTATCTTTCACATTTAGCATTTATGAAATTATAGTCAAAGTTTAATGCATTATGAGCGATGATTACGCTATCTCCGATATATTCCATTATTTTCATAATACATGCTCTTTGATCCATTGCATCTTTAACGTCATCATTTGAAATATTTGTTAATGATGTAATAAATTCTGAAATAGGTTTATCTGGTTTTGCAAAAAATTGTTCACTTGAAATCTTTTGACCATTTTTATATTTAACGGCACCGAATTCTATAATGTCATCATAATTGGGATATAGACCTGTTGTTTCCAAGTCAAATACAATATATGTCATATCTCTAAGATTTAAATCTTCATTAATATTGATAGCACATTTAGCAACAGGCGAAATACAAGCTTCAAACCCATAAATTGGTTTGATTTTATTTTTATCTGTTGCTTTCTGGAATTCAGGGAATGATTGAACATTGAACCTATCAGTAAGTGCTAAAGTGTGAGTGTGAGTTTCTTTACAAAATTTCATCATATCTGAAATTTCAGAGACACCGTCAAACGAACTCATTTTAGAGTGATTAGTTAGCTCAATCCTCTTTTCACTTGCATCATCTTTTCTAATATATTTAGACGGCTTATGTGTTGTCGTAATTTTTTTAATATAACCACATGCTTCAATGTCATATTTATCATTTTTAATATCAACTGTAGCACAAACTCAATCACCAACTTTAAGATCAGTAAATACAGTTTCTTTTATTTTTTTAATATTGCTTGAAATTGTACTTTCTTTAAAATAACGATATGTTAATAATAAAGTTGATTCATAGTCATTTATCATAACTTTATAAATTGTAAGTTTGGCATTATCTACTTTTTCGATGTCAAAAATTTCACCAGTTACATTAATGTTATACATACCTTCTAGAACATTATTTAATGGAATAATTTTAGAAGCATCAATTTTAGTCTCCTTAACAACAGTTTCTTTTGGAATTTCTTTATTTTTATGACTTTCAATAGCTTTTTGAATATTTTGCTTAATAAGTTCTTCTTTAGCTTGTTGAATTTTTTGTATTTCATCATCAAAGATCATTTCAAATTCTATTAATGGTAATCCAAAAGCTTCTTTTATAGTTTTTATAATTTGTTTAACAACTAAATTAATCTCATTTTTTTCAGCTTCAGAACGATACTTAAACAATAAGATGTTAGTAATTCCATCAAAAGTAACTCTTTCAGTGTCTAGAACGTGTTTAAAATACTTCAATTCACTATTTTGCTCATATACGTAATATAGGTATTTATAGATATCTTCTATCAATAAGTCTTTTACGCTTATTACAGAAAGTTTTATACTTACCTCATCAAGTGTCATATTTTTAATTCTTGAAAATATATTAGGTTCTAGTGCTTTTTCTAAGAAAATACTAAATGTATATTTATTATCAATTTGCTTAAAGTCTAAAACTTTTATATTATTTAGATGGTACATTTCCTCTTGAGGAATTAATTTTAAGAACGTTATTATTTTTACTAGTTTATTCATACTTGAATATTATATAGATAAAATCCAAATTATTATCTTTTAAAATCAAAAAAATATTTGATGTTTTTTATTATAAAAAACAAAAAAAGCAAAGAGTATAACTCTTCACTTTTTATGTATTTATTATTTAATTTAGATTAAATTATTTAACAATTTTAGTTACTGTACCAGCACCAACAGTTCTTCCACCTTCTCTAATTGAGAATTTAGAACCAACTTCGATAGCAACAGGTGCAATAAGTTGAACTGTAATTGATGTGTTATCACCAGGCATAATCATTTCAACACCAGGTTTTAATTCGATAGATCCAGTTACGTCAGTAGTTCTGAAGTAGAATTGAGGTCTATATCCTTTAAACATAGGTGTATGTCTTCCACCCTCTTCTTTTTTAAGAGCGATGATTTCAGATTCAAATTCAGTATGCGGAGTAATTGATCCAGGTTTAGCTAATACTTGTCCTCTTTCAACGTCATCTTTTTTAGTTCCTCTTAAAAGGATACCAGCATTATCACCAGCTTCAGCGTAATCTAATTGTTTTCTAAACATTTCAATTCCAGTAGCTGTAGTTTTTTGAGTATCTTTTAAACCAACGATTTCAACTTCGTCGTTTAAGTTTAATTGTCCTCTTTCAACTCTACCAGTTACAACAGTTCCACGACCAGAAATTGTGAAAACATCTTCAATCGCTAATAGGAAAGGTTTGTCTTTTTGTCTTTCTGGAGTTGGGATGTAGTCATCAACTGCTTTCATTAATTCATGAATTTTAGCTTCGTAGTCAGCATCGCCTTCTAAAGCTTTTAATGCAGATCCTCTAATAACAGGAGCTCCATCACCGTCGAAACCGTAAGAGCTTAATAATTCTCTAACTTCCATTTCAACTAAGTCTTGCATATCAGTATCAGTCATCATGTCACATTTATTTAAGAATACAACTAACTTAGGAACACCAACTTGACGAGCAAGTAAGATATGTTCTCTAGTTTGAGGCATTGGTCCATCAGTTGCTGAAACAACTAAGATACCACCATCCATTTGAGCAGCTCCAGTAATCATGTTTTTAACGTAGTCAGCATGCCCAGGACAGTCAACGTGTGCGTAGTGTCTAGCATCAGTTTGATATTCAACGTGTGCAGTATTAATAGTAATTCCACGTTCTCTTTCTTCTGGTGCTCTATCGATTGAAGCATAGTCCATAGCTTGTGCTTGTCCTGTTTTAGCTAAAACAGTACAGATTGCAGCTGTAAGTGTAGTTTTACCATGGTCAATATGTCCAATCGTACCAATATTAACATGTGGTTTACTACGGTCAAATTTTTGTTTTGCCATATTTTTTCTCCTTGTATAGTTTTATAACTATTATATATTACCATTTTTTAAAAAATATAAATAGATTTTTTTGAAAAATATTACCTTTTAATTAATTAATTACCTTGGTTATCAAAATCTTGGTCCATGGCGGTATTCAATTTATAATAGAATTTCTTATTTTTCATTAATTGATCATGATTTCCAGATTCAATTTGGACACCATCTTTAATAACTATAATGTTGTGAGCATCCTTAATTGTAGAAAGTCTATGAGCAATCACAATTGAAGTTCTTGTTTGCATTAATTTTGCCATTGCATCTTGAATTTCTTTTTCAGTTTTAGTATCAACATAACTAGTTGCTTCATCAAGAACAACAATTTTTGCTTTTGATAGGAATGCCCTAGCAATAGAAATTAATTGTTTTTCTCCTTCTGATAAAATATCAGAATCATTAGAAATATGAGTATTGTACCCTTCATTTAATTTTGAAATGAATTTATCAGCATTTGATAATTTAGCTGCTTCAATTACATCTTCATCAGTTGCATCAAGTCTACCATATTTAATATTTTCTAAAATTGTTCCACTAAATATAAATGAATCTTGCATAACTACAGAAACATTATCTCTTAAACTATCTTTTGAAAATTCACTAATATCTTGACCATCAATTTGAATAGAACCAGAATCTAAATTATAGAAAGCTAGAAGTAGACTGATGATAGTAGTTTTACCAGAACCAGTAGGTCCAACAATTGCGGTCATTGTATGAGAAGCAACTTCAAATGAAATATCACGAAGAACTTTTATTCCGGGTTTATAACTAAAATCAACATTATTGAATTTTATGTCGCCATTTTCAACTATCAATTCTTTATCAGCATTAAGTACTGGTTCATCTTCAACAATTACCACACTATGGATTCTTCTTAATGAAGCAGCGGCCATTTGAAATAAATTAAATTGAGAAATAATAACACTAACTTGTGAAAGAGCTTGTCTCAATAACAATAAATAAACAGAAGCGATTGCAACACCACTAAATCCAATAACACCAGTTTCTAAAAGTTCAGGTGCAAATATTAATAAAACAACTATCAATGCTGTTATAAATGAAATGATCATATTATTTATGAAGTTACTATACGGGAAAACAAGTCCAGAAATAATTTGAGCTTTGAAACCTGTTTCTCTATATATATCAACATTCTTCTTAAATTTAGACATAATTTTTTCTTGACATCCAAAAATTGAAATCATTTTATGTGCAAAACTATATTCTTCAATATCACTAGTTATTTGACCTAAAGCATTTACTGTTTTAGTGAAATATGGTTGAGACTTTTTAATGAAGATAGATATTAAGAAGAAGAAACAAACTGCAAGTGTTATTGATATTGCTGCAAAAATTGGATTTATTAAAAACATCATTAATATTGAACCAGTTAAAATGGAAATAGCCATAATAAATTGATTGATCGTTTGAGATAAAGTCATGATGATTATATCGATGTCATTTGTGAAACAACTCATCAAGTCACCTGTTGATTGGGTGTCTAAATAACTAACTGATACTTTTTGTAATTTATTGAATAAGTCAAATCTCATTTCATAACCAGTACGCTGACTGATTTTAACTAAAATAAATGTTTGAAATGTATGCAATGTAAATGTTATTAGATAACACCCACCAATCATACACATCGTAAATATAAATGAATAAAGTGCTTTGGGGTCTTTTTCATTAGTTACTGGATCACCAATTAGTGCTACAAATATTTCATTCATGAAAGTACCAACTGTATAAATCGCAAATAAAGTTGTACCAGCTGAAATAACTGCACATACAGCAATTATTCAAAGACTACTTTTTGAAAGTCTCAAATATTTTCATAATACTAACCATAATTCCATAAAGGATGTAGTATTTTTTCTATTTTTAATTTTATTTTTCATACTATTCTCCTAACGATGTATTTTGAGAATCATATATTTTCTTATACACACCTTCATTATTTTGCATTAATTCATCATGTTTACCATTTTGAATTATTTGACCATTATCAAGAACTATGATGTTGTCACAATCTTTAATACTTTTTATTTTTTGACTAACAATTATTTTTGTTGTGTCTTTGAAATCTTTAGATAAAGTTTTTAGTATTTGTTTTTCAGTGATTGTATCAAGTGCACTTGTTGAGTCATCAAAGATTAAAATCTTAGGTTTTTTTATCAATGCTCTTGCAATTGAAATCCTTTGTTTTTGCCCACCAGAAAGGTTAGATCCTCTTTGTTCAACTTTTGAAGATAATTGTCCTTCTTTATGTGTGATGAAATCTCATGCACATGCTTGCTTAGCAGCCAATATAACTTCTTCTATTGTTGCATTAGGTTTACCAAGTTTAATATTTGATTTAATAGTTCCATGTAATAAAACTTTATCTTGTAGTGAAACCGCAATCTTTTCTTTAATACTTGATAATTTAACTTTCTTAATATTTGTATTAGAAATTAAAAGTTCACCTTGAGTAACATCATATAATCTTGATATTAAACTAACTAACGTTGTTTTACCAGAACCTGATTGCCCAACTATTCCAAGCGAACTACCAGCAGGTATTTTTAAGTTTATATTTGAAAGTGTATCAACTGATGCTTTTGCATGTTGTCCTGAATATTTAAAACAAACATTTTTAAACTCTATTGAAGAATCATTAATTTCAACTGCGTTTTCATCATCTTGAATTGAGTTCTTAGTTTCAAGAATTTGGAAAAGTCTTCAACTTGAAATATTGCCCCTTACCATAGTATAACCAAACTGACTAAATATGATTAATCCCATTGTCATATATGTTAAATATTGTATAAATGACATAATCACACCAATTAGATTTTTAGTTACAGCAAAATCAGAAGGTAATGATCATCATGAATACATACCACCAAATAAAATAATTATGAAAGTTGCAAAGTTAATAGTTAAGTTTGCAATCGGCATTAATATAGCCACTAACCTATCACTCTTCATAGATTGTCTTAATAAATTTTGATTACCAACTTCATATTTATCTTTTTGATTTTTTTGAAGATTAAATATTCTAATCACTTTGTTTCCAATAATATTTTCTTCCATGATTGTATTATTAGAGTCAACAATAGTTCTAGTTGTCTTAAATATTGGAGAAGATTTTTTTGTAAGTGTTAATAACAATGCAACAAATCCCATAACAAATAAATAAGATAAACTTAATAATCAAATGATTGGGTCACCCTCAAAAGTAGCTAATTGTACAATCGATAAAATTAATCCACCAAATAATAACGAAACAGCTCTAACTGCCATTGTGTTATATCCCTTTAAAAATTCAACTATTTGACCAGCATCATTCGAAATTCTTGTAATGATTGACGATGAACCAATTTCATCAATATCAGAAGCTGATAATTGTTGAGAATGATTAAATGTTTTTATCCTTATGTTTGCACCAGTTTTTACTGCGACTTTAGTTGATAAACATATTGATATAGTTAAACTTGCTAAACTAATAATAGCCAAGACAAATAGCATAGCAACATTGACTCAATCAACACTATTCTCATTCATTTTTCCATCTGATAAAGATATTGAATTTAATATTTTTGCAAAAAAGAATGGGTTCATAAGATCAGCAGCTGAAGCTACTAATATTAAAAATATTGAAATATACATTAGTATTCAATCATTTTTATCAAATAGACTAAATATCTTTTTTATGGCACCTTTTTGCCCATTTTGAGTCTTCATTTACTCTCCTTTGGTATAAAAAAACATTTGCCGAAGCAAATATTTTTTAGTTTTAACTTGAGATTATTTTTTATCTCTAGTTTTTAAAATTTCTTCAGTTACATGTCTTGGAACTTGAGCATAATGACTGAATTGCATTACATATGTACCACGACCTTGAGTATTAGATCTTAAGTCAGTAGCATAACCAAACATTTCTGAAAGTGGAACTTTAGCCTTAATTGTTTGAGCATTCCCTCTTTGTTCTTGACCTTCAAGAAGACCACGACGTTTAGAAACATCACCAAGAACTGTACCTAAATACTCATCTGGAGTTGTAATATCAACTGCCATGATTGGTTCTAATAGAACTGCCTTACATGTTTTAGCCGCCTCTTTAAGAGCCATAGATGCTGCAATTTTATATGCCATACCTGACGAGTCAACGTCATGGTATGAACCATCGAATAATGTAGCTTTAATATCAATTAATGGGTAACCAGCAAGAGGACCTGAAGCCATTGCATCTTTTAAACCATTTTCAACTTCTTTGATGTATTCTCCAGGAATTTTTCCACCAACGATTTTATTTTCAAAAACAAAACCTTGTTCATGGTTTGGAACGAAGTTAATTTTAACATGTCCATATTGTCCACGTCCACCTGATTGTTTGATGTATTTTCCTTCAACTTCAGCTTCAGCAGTAAATGTTTCTCTATAACTAACTTGAGGAGCACCAACGTTTACTTCAACACTAAATTCTCTTTTCATTCTATCAACTAAGATATCTAAGTGTAATTCACCCATACCTGAAATAATAGTTTGACCAGTTTCTTGATCAGTGTGAGTTCTAAATGTTGGATCTTCTTCAGATAATTTACCTAAAGCGATACCCATTTTTTCTTGGTCAGATTTAGTTTTTGGTTCAACAGCTAATGAGATAACTGGTTCTGCGAATTGCATTTTTTCAAGAATAATATGGTTTTTTTCATCACAAAGAGTGTCACCAGTTGTAGTGTTTTTTAAACCGATAACAGCACAGATATCTCCGGCTCTAATTTCATCAATTTCAACTCTTTCGTTTGCATTCATTTTAACAAGACGAGAAATTCTTTCTTTTTCACCTTTAGTTGCATTATATACATATGATCCTTTTTGAAGAACACCTGAATATAATCTAATGAAAGTTAATCTACCAACGAATGGATCAGTTGCAACTTTAAAAGCTAACGCACTGAACGGTTCATTATCATCGTTATGTCTTTGAACGCTTGTTTCGTCTTCTAAATGTCCTTCAATAGCAGGTACATCAATTGGGTTTGGCAAGAATTCAACGATTGCATCTAATAAAAGTTTAACACCTTTATTTTTGAAAGCTGTACCACATAAAACTGGGAATAATCTAGTTGAGATAACTCCAGCTCTAATACAATTTCTAATTTCTTCATTAGTGATTTCTTCACCATTTAAATATTTTTCAGTAATTGCATCATCAAATTCAGCGATGTCATCAATCATTTTAGCTCTGAATTCTTCAGCTTTAGCTAAAAGATCACTTGGAATTTCTTCTATAGTATAGTTTTCATGCGCTTCACCATCAAACATGTATGCTTTCATTTCAATTAAATCAATACAACCTTTAAAGTCATTTTCTGCACCAATAGGATATTGGATCGGAGTTGCTTTAACAGCTAATCTATCAATGATTGAGTTAACTGACATTTCAAAGTCAGCACCAGTTTTATCCATTTTGTTAACAAAAACAATTCTAGGAACATTATATCTAGTTGCTTGTCTTCAAACTGTTTCAGTTTGTGGTTCAACACCCATTTGTCCATCAAGAACAGCTACTGCTCCATCAAGAACACGAAGTGATCTTTCAACTTCAACAGTGAAATCCACGTGACCTGGTGTATCAATAACGTTTAATTGGTGATCTTTTCAAACAACATAAGTTGCTGCTGAAGTAATTGTAATACCACGTTCTTTTTCTTGAGCCATTCAGTCCATTGTTGATTCACCATCGTGAGTTTCACCAATTTTATGTTTTTTTCCTGAGTGGAATAAAATTCTCTCAGTACAAGTTGTTTTTCCAGCATCGATGTGAGCCATGATACCGAAATTTCTAAACATTTTAATGTCAAATTGTCTTGCCATATATTTTCTCCCTTTATATTATCAACGTAAGTGAGCAAACGCTTTGTTAGCTTCTGCCATTTTGTGAGTATCTTCTTTTTTCTTAACACTAGCACCAGTGCCGTTAGATGCATCGATGATTTCGTTTGCTAATCTTTCTAACATTGTTTTTTCATTTCTTAAACGTGCATATTGAGTTAATCATCTAAGAACTAGAGTTTGTTTTCTAGTAGGTGATACTTCAGTTGGTACTTGAACGTTAGCACCTGCAACACGACGAACTTTAAGTTCAAGTGCTGGTGTAATATTTTCAATAGCTTGATTGAATACGTCAATAGCTGATTTTTTTGTTTTTTCAGCAATTAAATCAAACGCTCCATAAATAATTGTTTGAGCTAGACCTTTTTTTCCGTCATACATCATTGAATTAATTAATTTTGTTACTAATTTAGAATTATAAACAGGATCTGCTAATACTTCTCTTTTTTCTGGTTTATACTTTCTCATCTATATTCTCCTACTACTATGCTTTCACTTTCGGTCTTTTAGCACCGTATAGTGATCTTCCTTGACGACGTTTGTCAACACCTTGTGAATCGGCAGTACCTCTTACAACATGGTATCTAACCCCTGGTAAATCTTTCACTCTACCACCACGAAGTAACACAACACTATGTTCTTGTAAGTTGTGACCTTCACCTGGGATATAAGCTAAAACTTCATCGTTATTAGTCAATCTAACCTTAGCGTATTTTCTTAACGCTGAGTTAGGTTTCTTAGGTGTCATTGTACCAACCCTAATACAAACTCCACGTTTGAAGGGTGCTGGATTATATTTAACTTTTTTCTCTAAAGAGTTGTAGCTAGTTAATAAAGCTGGTGATTTTGTTTTTTTCGTCTTTAATTTTCTTTCGTGACGAATTAGTTGCGCAATTGTTGGCATTTTGTCTCCTTTTGTTGTTAACTATCCCATGTGTATCACAATAGGGATAAAAAAATAAGTAAAATTACTTACTTATTTTATCATTATTTTTTAAAAATGTATTATTTTTTTCCAATAATTTCATCAATATCAATTTTATTATTTTTCGATTTAAAGATATTATTAATATTAACTTTTGATTTTGATTTTCTAATATCAACAGATTCAAGTGATGAATTATGTGCATTATTCATCGCTGAAGCTCTTTGCATTGCTTTTTCTTGTTTTAATAAAGCTAATGTTTCTTGTTTATTTTCAATTTTTTGTTGTCTTAATAAATATGCTTCTTCAGCGTCACGAATTTTTCATTTTTCTTTTTTCGCTCTAGCAAATTCAGCTTCTACTCATTTACGATCAGCAGTTGATGCTTCCATAATATCAATTGAAGCTGTTACAATATCAAGTTCATCATAAATTGCGTCAATTTCTTTTATTTTATTATTTAAAACATTTTTAGCCTTTTCAACTTCTCTAGCAACTCTTTGTTTGTTAGATTCTAAAGTTTTAAGATATTCAGAATTCGCGACTTCATTAAGTAATGCAACACGAGTTTTCACATCTTTAACATTTCTAAATTTATCTAGAACATATATTTTACTAATTTGTTCTGGAATATCAGTGTTAACAACTTTACTCATCAATTCATTTTTATGTTCAGAATTTGAAGATATTGCATAAACTGTATTACCAACTTTTTCAAGAGATATATCAATTCTTGCAGTGCTATTAATTTGTAAAGGAAGAATTTTTCCAGGTATTCCACTTAAAGAAATTTGTTTTTCAGGATTTTTTCTATTGAAAGATTCAATCGCAGAAATTGTTTTATTAATCATTGAGTTTTGAACTTTAAATTGATCATTTAAATATTTATTACTAGTTTTTGCATGATAAGAAAGATTTCACAAATATGTTTCTTCCTCTTTTGCATAGTTAGCTTCTTCTTGTTCTAAAATATACTCTTTATTTAAAAGTGCTTTGTTTTTTGCGTCTTCTAAATTCATTTCATATTTAGTGTTAATATTTTCAATAGATCTTTGGTGGTTTATCAATGCATTTGCATTCATGTTAGCAATTTTGCTATCTTGTTTGCAAATTATTCTAATTAATTTATCATCTAGCATTTGTGCTTTTTGAACATTTCTATTGAATGTAGTTTCATCATGAGACAGTTCGTAATAAATTTCCAAAGCTAAACTAGCTTCATCTATAATGTTTAGAATTTCTTCAGTTGTTTCAAAATTTTCATCAATAATAATTGAAAGAGTTTTATTAACAACTTTTTCAATATTTATGCCTTCTTCTTTGAATACAGATTTATTTTTAGCCACAATAGGACTTGAAGCTAAATGAGAAATTTGCATTTGAATTTTTTTAAGTAACCTTGCATTCCTTGCATCTTCACTAAAAACATTTAAATTTGAGAAAGAAATTTGCGGAGCAGTAAATTTTCATTCTCTATGTTGTCTAGGCATCTTTTCAGATGTATCATAAGATTCTTCTGATGATACACGGTTCATTTTTTTCGCCATAAACTCATCAGACATACCTCATTCGTAATTAGAATATTCAATAGTTTGGTAGTTCATATGACTAAATTTAGACCTACTAGGACCTTGGATTTTTTTAATATCCATAATTGATCTTTTAATTGCTTTATCTGCGAATACACTATCAAATTTTGGAGTATAAATTTCCATTTTTTCAATTGCACCCATAGATTCAGTTTTAATTTTCGAGATTGATTGACGAGCGAAAGATGGGTCAATTTTTTTTGGTTGATTATTGTTAGAATTTTTCGCCTTAACTATACTATTATTAGTATTTTTTGTTTTTGTAGTTTTTGCAGAACCTTTAGTAATTGTTGCAGGAGCATATAACAATGCAGGTTCAGAAATAAATAAAACACCTTTTTTAGCATTAAGAACTTTTTCAGATTTATTAACATAAACAACTTCATGATTATTTGCATTAGTGATGTTTGATTTTAATTCCATAATTTTTTCAGCCATAACATCAAGTTCTTTCATTTTATTCATTGATAAATCTTCAAAATTATTTTCTTCTATATTCATTTTAATTAGTTTGTTAAATCTATTTCATAATTTCTTTTGATTTTCATTAAGATTGTCGTTTTTTACTTCAGATACCAATTTAGTTAAATGAGTGAAATCTTGAATTTTATCCTCAAATTGAATTGTTTGAGGCAAATATTTTTTATTTTTTATTTCTTTAACAAGACTATATGGTGGCATATTCCCAAAGAAAAACTCTTTGATTCCACCAACATTTTTACCACTACTTAAAGTGTTTATCTTATTTTTGATGATTTGTCTCTTAAGTTTATTTATTTCTACTTTTTCTTGAATTTTAACTTTTGCTCTCTCAAGATCAAAATCATTATTTTTTAATTCAACTTCATGTTCATGTTTCAATACTTTTAGTAAAGTTATTAATTCTTGTTCATTGTTAGCAATTAAAGCTTCTTTAAGAGAAGCGATATTTTTTAACATTTCAATATGACATTTCTTTTCATAAACTTGTTCATGATGATCTTTTTCGATAATCATGGCTTTAGTTAAAAGTCTTAGGGAATTTACTTTTGCTATAGTTAAGTTTTTATCAGAAATTAATTCTATTTTATTCATTTCATTATCGAATTCTTTAAGTGCATCTTGAGATTTTTTTTGTATCAAATTTGATAACTGTCTAGGTAGATCATTAAATTTTCTAGGGTTATATGGATTAACAACAGTAACTTTTTTAACGTTATCTTTAAAATTAACATTAGAGTCATAAAAAACATTTGGTAAAACACCATATTTAGATGTTTTGTTTACCGAATTATTAATTCCCTCTACATATGCATAGTCATTTGCTTTATTTCTAAGAGCAATTCCTTGTTCATCACAAAATTTGTGAATTTCCACAACTTGAACATTAGAGTTTTTTTTAGTTGTTTGTTGTTTTTTAGTAACTATTATTTCTTTACTTTTCATATTTTCCCCCTGCATTACTTAATATTGTTTCAATGCTATCATCTTCTCATTGCTTAACTTTTGGTCATTCACTTATATTAGATAAATAAAAAGCACGATTTTTTATTCCATTAACTATTATTGGATTTATGACATCTGTCATCGCATCTGTCGTTCTTTCTATAACTATAGAACTAGACCTTAATTCGTCAACTTCATTCTTACATATTTTCCCAAAAAAGTTATATGGAACATTACCATTATTTTTTTTGAACATTAATATTTTTTTTGAATTCAATTCTAAATTGAAATTATCAGATATTTTATTGATTGTATTATTTCCAAAAATTTCATCAGAAAATTTAATTTTCGATATATATTTATTGTCTTTTTCAAAATTAATCCCTTTAAATTTTAATTCTTTATTATTGGTATTAATTTTCATATTCTTCTCATTCTTAGTCATAGGAATACTCTAATTATTTAGAAGGAGATGACTTTTTAGAAGATGTTTTTTTCTTAGATTTTGCTTTTGATTTAGTTTTTGATTTAGCTTTAGTTTTTGATTTACTTTTTGAAGTATTTGATACTTTAGAAGTTGGCTTTTTAGTAGATGGAACTAATGCTTTTGAAGATGCATTTGCTTTACCAGGAGTATTAGAAATTATTTCTTTAATAATGTCTAATTCTTCAACAGTGAAAGATTCATTTTTTAACTGAAAAGAATTAAAGTCATTCGAAACAACGTTACCTTTTTTAGTTTTTAATTCCTTAGGTTGCTTAACTTTTGGTTCTTTAGAATAAGTTGATGCTTGGAAAACTTTTTTAATAAAATTCGAAGATTCTTTATCACCATGAGCTGAATAATCAGTCATTGTTCTACTAGTAGCTTTTCCTTCGTTAGCATAAACACTTTCATACTTAGCCGCAATTTTTTCAGCGTCTTGTAGGATTTTTCTTTCTTCATTTGTTGCTGGAATTACTTCATACTCATCAACGTACACTACTTCCACTTCTTTTCCATTAATGAAAATCTTTTGTGCTGATCCTTCGATAATACCTAATGCTTTAGCATCTGCGTCTTGGATGTATAAAGCGCTATCATTATTAACACTTTTTTTTGATTTTACTGCCATAAATGGCCCCCTCTCGTAATTGTCATAAAATATTCATTCATATTAAATAAAAATATATACATGTATATTATATTATAAACATGAATATTTATTTAAAAAACTATTTAAAATAATGCAAAAAATACACAAAAATTAGTTTTCTTGTTTTAAAATTCTTTCAAAAATAGAATTTCCTTTATTTGTCATAATTCCATTAACTAAATTTAAGTTATTTAGTTCTAAGTGATTTATGCCTGCAAAATTAATGCCCAATTGTGTACCAGCTTCAATACAACCATCGATTAAAACTGGTTGAAGTCAGAAAAACGTCACTTTGTTCACATTAACTAAAATATTTAGCATTGCATTTAATTGATTGAAATCATTTGCTTTAAAAATCTCTCACGGTTTTTTATTCTCAATGTATTTATTTGTCGCATTAACTAATTGTTGAATGCTATCAAGTATGTTAGAAATATTGAGTTCATTTATAGAATTCAAAATATCAGCATTTGTTTTTACTATTAATTCTTTAATTTCTATGTCATAATTGTCTAAATTTTCTTCTTTAAACTCAGGACAAATTTTATTAGTATATTTTTCAAGCATTCCAAGGGTTCTAGAAAGTAAGTTCCCAACGTTATTAGCCAGATCCCCGTTGTAAACACCCTCCATTGTTTCGATGGAGAAAACATTATCACTTAAAAGTGACATTTCTTTTAATAGATAATATCTCAAACAATCTCTGGTGTACACTTCAGTGATTTCAAATGGATCAATGACATTGCCTAGCGATTTAGACATCTTACCATCCTTAGTAACTATTCATCCATGACTAATAATTTTAGTTGGCAATTTAATGTTTAGGGCATGTAAAAATATTGGCCAGTAAACACAATGGAATCTAGTGATTTCTTTTGATAACAAATGCACAATTTCTGCATCTTCATGATTTCAGTATCTATCGAACAACGTTTTATCTTCTTCCATAAAGTTAAGAGCGGTTACATAATTAAATAAGGCGTCCATTCACACATAGATAACATGTTCTGGATTTTCTTTAATTTTAATACCTCAATTGAACGATGTTCTTGAGATTGAAAGATCTGTTAAGTTATTTTCTAAAAAGTTATTTTTTAATTCATTAACTCTTGAAATCGGAGAAATTCAATTTTTATTTTCATCAAACGTCTTAACGATTCAATCATTATACTTACTCATTTTGAAAAAGTATGATGGCTCTTCGGTGGATATGACATCATGACCAACTGGACATTTCATTTTACCATCAACCATAGTTGTATCTTTTTGCAGAATGTTTTCTTCACAATTGACACAATATAAACCTTTCCATGAATCTAAGTAAATAAGGTCATCTTTAAGGTATTGCGAAAATACTTTTTGCACAGATGACATATGTTTTTCATCTGTTGTTCGAATAAATTTAGAGTAGTCTACCCCTAACTTTTTTCATAAATCAATGAAAATATTTACATTGTTATCAATGTATTGCATTAAAGGCACATTTGCCTTCAATGCTGCTTCTTCTAATTTTTTTCCATGTTCATCTGTTCCAGTCAAGAAAAAAGTATCATAACCTATTAATTTCTTATACTTAGCTAGCGCGTCAGCTAGAATTGTTGAGTAAGCATGTCCTACATGCGGTTTCCCTGATGGATAATATATCGGTGTTGAAATGTAAAATGTTTTATTCATAATAAGCCTTTCTTGAAAATAATAAGTAATCCATGGAATTATACATTAGAACTCCATAAAAAGATATGATTGAAATTGATAAACTTACAATCATCAGTATTCAGAGCAATATATATTGAGAATTTACAATTTTAATATACTGAACTTGTGAATTAACATTAATTATTTGAATTGAATATACATAATTGAAATCTATTGTATAACTATTTTCCTCTGGTTTAAAATTTCATCCATTATTTATCAAATCTCATTTAGATATATCAACTAATGGTTTTGAGAATATACAAGCTAAAAATGAAACTAATACAAAAATATTTAGCAATATCAACAATGGATAGATATGACTTTTTTCAATAAAAATACTTTTTTTAGAATTACGGTAAAGTCAGTATGTACAAGCGGAAAAAATAGTTGTTAAAAGGACTAAAAATGCACCGACATACGCAGCTCAACTAAGAGTTAATGTATTGCCATTTTCGTTAACATTAATTTGGTAAAAACCCGCATTTATATAATCACCATTTTCCACATTTAATTGAGTTGGTGGTTGAATAAATAAAAATACAAGGATAAATGCAATTGCCACCACAAATAACATTGTTGTCGTTCAAAAGGAAATTAAAAATCTTCGATCATTTAATTTATTAGCAAAAAATAGTGTTTTTAAATTCATATTCATAAATTATATAGAAAAATAATAATAAATTCAATATTTCACACTGGTCAAAGACAAAGTTTTATAATGTCTTTTTCGAAAAATAACTATTTTTCAATTTAAATAATAATGTTTTTTATATATATAGTTTATAATTAATATATATTATATTAGAAATATCGTATACGAAAGAGGGAAAAATGGGATTAGATAAAACTTCCAAAATCAATTTTAGAACTATAAAAAGAAAATATAACACTAACTACAAGCCAATTGACCTTGAAGTTGAGTCTCAAAAAGATTTTTATGACATAACTAAACAACAATGAAACTCAGGTTTGTCAGCTTATTCAGCACTTGATAGAGGTTTAAATAATAGAACAACACCTTCTGTTCCATTACTTTGAAAAGATATTTCAGCAATTAATATAGGTGATAGAATTAGCGCTAATCGTGAAGTATATAAACTTGAAAATGTTTTAGATGAAGTTAATGCTATGACAAGATCAAATAAAAACTTACACACAGAGGCTGATTTAACAGTCTTTCAAAGAGTAATTCAAAATCGTAAAATAACTAAAGTTACTTTTATGCGTGAATACAATAAACAAATGAATAATTTAGCTGAACCGCACTTTAATATTGTTGCTGAATTATCAGATGAATTAATCAGATTGCCTAGTAAAAGAAATTAAATATAAAATATATTTTTAAAAACCCTTGTAAAGTAATTTACTAGGGTTTTTAATTTATTAATTACTAATCGCGGGGTTTCAGAATTCAGTCTCCAATAGTTTGACTTTTAATTCTATTGCCTTATTTAATTTACTACCACCATCAGATCCAACAATTAGAAAATCAGTTTTCTTTGTTACTGAATTTGTAACTTTGCAATTATAGATAGTTTCAAGAATAGTTTTTATTTTTTCTCTTGGAATTGAGAATGTGCCAGTTATTACTACCGTTTTGTTATGGATATTTGCATTCTCTGGACGTTTTGATCATGAAATCAAATCTTCATGACCATCAATTTGTTGTTCAATAAAACTTGTGTTGATATTATATTTTTTTATATTTTCAAAATCTTCATTTGCGTTTGAACTATCTAAGTAATTCATAATTTCATTTGCTGTAATTTCACCAACAATATGAATAGATATTAACTCTTCATATTGAACATTGAAGAAGTTTTCTAATGTTTTGAATTTTTTAGCTAATAGCTTCGCAGTGGATTTACCTACATATTTTATTCCAAGTGCAGCAATAACACATTCAAGAGAAACACCTTTTGACAACTCGATTGCATTAGTTAAATTTTTAAATGATTTTTCTTTGATGTTTAGATTTAAGTTGTATATCTCATTTTCTTTATCTTTAATAGAGTATAAATCTCATTGATTTTTTATAAGATTATTATCATAAAATTTACTAATAATTGCATATGATAATCCTTCTATATTCATTATGTTTCTACTTGCGAAATATTCAATATTTCTTTTAATTTTTTCAGCACATTGAGAATTTATACAGTATAAATCTTGGATACCATCAAATTTATGTAATTCATAATTACAACTAGGACATTTTGTTGGTTTTGGAAATTGTAACAAATTAGAACTATCCTTAGATTCATCCAATCCTTTCACATATGGTATCACATCACCAGCTTTATAAATATTTATGTAACTATTAATCATAATATTTTTGGTTCTTATAAATTCATAATTATGTAATGTGGCTGCACTAATCATTGATCCGTCCAATAGAACCGGTTCTAGTATTGCTATATATGAAACTTTTCCGGTTCTACCCACATTTAATTCAATGTCAATGATTTTTGTGGAAACAATATTTGCCGGAAATTTATAAGCTATTGCTCATTTAGGGAATTTACTTGTATAACCTAAATTATCATAATATTTAATTTGATTTAATTTTATAACTAAGCCGTCTATTTCATATGTCAAACCATCTCTAACTTTAGTCACTCGTTCAACATAGTCAACAACTTCTTCCAATGACTTTGCTTTTTCAACTAATGGAGAAACCCTAAAATTATTTTCTTTTAATCACTCTAGACACTCAAATTGGGTTTCTAAATTTAAAGATTGTGGATTAGGGATATTGTACATAAACGCTTTTAATTTACGTTCTGCTGCAACTGATGAATCTAAATTTCTAATTGTCCCAGAGGCAACATTTCTTGGATTCGCAAACTTTTTTTCAAGTTTAGAATTTAATGAATTAAAGTCATTGATATCAATATATATTTCACCTCTAACTTCAACTAAAATATCTTTGTACTTATCACTAATATAAAGTGGTATATCTCTAATGGTTTTAACATTATTTGTAACATCTTCACCAATAACACCATCACCCCTTGTAACAGCATATTTTAATTTTGAATTTTCATAAATTACAGAGATAGATAATCCATCAATTTTAGGTTCTACAATAAAGTCAGTTTCAATTGATGCTTCATTATAAACATTCGTAATAAACCTCTCTAGATCATCTTCATTAAAGGCATTATCTAAAGAAAGCATCGGATGGATATGTTTTATTTTTTCAAATTTAGAACTTACAATTCCCCCAACTCTAACTGTTGGTGAATCCACACTTTTAAATTCAGGATATAAAGTTTCTAATTCTTTTAGTTCATTTAAATGTTTATCAAACTCAAAATCAGTAACTGTAGAGTTATCTAAAGCATAGTACTCATAACTTCACTGATTGATTTTTTCTATTAATTCTTTTATTCTTTTTTCTGCTACTATTTTTTCCATATTAAAATACATTTATCATTATAACAAACGTGCTCATTGTTGCTATTATTATACTAATATATGAATAATATAAATAAGTAATTTTACGCTCTTGTGAAAGATACTTCATAGTTACCAATAATACCGGACATGCAATCATAAAAAAGAGGACTTTAAAATCAGGCACAAATGTAGTCACTTGATAATTATTCAAAATTGAAAAAGCATTTCCAGAAATCGGATTCCAAAAAAGAATTGTAGTTAAAATTGTTCAATCTAAATGAGGTGAACTTAACCTTCTCTTAGAGTTGAATGAATTAAATATATCTTTCGAAAAAGAAAGTTTTACATTTACTAATGCAAATATTACAATACCAACATTAATGGCTCAGAAAGCTGAATTTACAAAAATAAATTCTCTTGATCATAATGGTAAAAGCTCAGGGGGAGTTCCTATTTTTTCTAATAATCAAATATCATAAAATAATTTAAAATCAGGTGTGGTTAAAAAATAAATTACTGATGTCATAGTGATAATAAAAATAGTTACAATGATTAATCAGTTTGCATTTTCAAACATGAAGTTGTCTATTGATTTATTTATCCTATATGCAACAGAGGTTGTTTTATAAAACATATATGCAATATAAATAGCCACAAGGATTGCTAATGCAATAAATCCAATGTAGGATTCATTCCTTAGTGAGAACGATATCATTAGCAACGTTGAACAAATCATTAAAACGTTATAATTTGTCGCTTGTTCTTTTTTGGTTCTATAAGAGATGAAGATTGCAATTAAATTTGCAACCACTGCAATTATTAAAAAATTAATATTGAAAAAGCTACCAGCAAGTACAGAAGAGTTAATAACAATAATTGCTGCATTTGATTTAAGTTCATTTTGTTTTAATCCATGAATGTGTATCAATCAAAGTGTAAACATTATCATTCAAAGATAATCAGTAAAAACGAAACCAAGGGCACTTAAACAAAAACCAGAAATAAATACTAAGATAATTTTTTTAAACTCGAATCTAAATTGATTATTAACAAAGATACACATTAGGATTAAACTACCTACAAAAGAATAAATTAATATTGTAGTAATTGTATAAAATAAATCTATTTGAAATCCCTCAGTTATTTTGAAGGTACTAATTAAAACGGCATAAAAAGTATCGATCAAATTCTTCGATGAATTAATTGCATAATCTAATTCAGGTGAATAAGTTATACTTTCATTATGTAGAAGTCATGTAACTGATTGTTCATTAAAATCACGACTTATAATAAATCCAATTACAAAAGCAACAAGAATTAATAAGAATATAAATATATTTTTGTAGTTAACATAAAAAGAGATGAACATCCACCTCCAGTTCAAAGCATAAATAATCAATGCAATAGATTGTGCGATAAGAAGAACAAGTAAAATAACCTTCATATCAACGTCAAATAGCATTAATGGCGTTGCAATAATCATCATAATTCCAAAAAATGAAAAGAATCCAATTGTTAAGCAAAAATGGGATGATAAATATATGTTGGAACGTTTGAATAACTTTCCAATTGAGTAACTATTAATCAATATTAGTGAAACTAATAATATTATGGCTATAGGCATATTTATATTTATAAATTATTATTAGTTTTTTTAATCATAAATTATAAAAAATTGAATTATATAGTATGAATACTATCAATAAAATAAATTCAAATCGTGGCATGTTTTTAGAAACATTAATAAATCAAACGGCTTGGTATTATTCAAATAACCAAATTAGTTTAATTTTTAAACGTCACATACCTATAAAAATATTTGAAAGAAAAGATAATGTTGCAAAGGTTAAATTAGAATCAAATGCATTGACTGATTATTATGGTGTTTATAAAGGGCAAATGATCGACTTTGAAGCAAAACAAATAACTACTAATTCATTCACAACGGCAAATATTAAAAAACATCAAAGAGAACACCTCATAAATTGCAAGCAACATGGAGTAATTGCTTTCATAATAATTAATTTTACAAGTGAAGATTTATTTTTTGCCATTGACATTGATACAATATTGCCAGAATTAAACAAAACAAAAATAAAGTTAGATTGATTTAAGCAAAATTCGTTTCAACTCCAAATTATATTCCCGGGTATATTAAATATTAATGAATATATAGAATATGTGATAAAACATAAGTATAAATAATTATAAAAGAGGTAAATGTGTCAGATAAGAAATTTATAGTGATCAAAAGAGAAGATTGCATTTGTTGTGGCGCATGTGTAATTGCATCAGAAAATAAATGTGAATTTATTGATGGAAAAGCTTGATCAGAAAAAACTGAGTACGATAACATCGATGAAATCATTGAAGTTTGTCCAGTTGAAGCTGTAGTTGCTGCAACTGAAGAAGAATATGAAGAAGCTAAAACTAACTATAATTTATAATTAGTAGTTTTATTTCATTTAAAATACCAATCCGAGGATTGGTATTTTTTTCTATTTTAATAGTTATGAGTATAAAAAATAAATACCTTTTACAGGTATTTATTTGTATGTTCTACTCTATGATTAATTTCGTATGTAATAAAAAATTATTAATTTGCGTTTACTAGAGTAGCAAGACGTGACTTAGTTCTGTTAGCTTTATTTTTGTGGATTCTATTATTTTTAGCCGCTTTGTCGATAACAGAGTAAGCTTTTTCTAAACTTTCATCAGTTTTGTTGATTCTTACTTTTTTAATAGTAGTTCTAACTTCTGAAATTTTTGAATGTGATAAAGCTTTTTTCTTTTTATCTTGTTCGTGTCTTTTTTTGTTCGATTGAATATTTGCCATTAATTGACCTTTCTATTACATAAAATACTAATAAATTATAATATATTTTCTTGTTTTTTTAATATAATTATTTAGTTGTATTGAAAAATATCATAATTTTCAACACATTTTTAATAGAAAGAGGTGATTTCATGGACAATATGTTATGAATATTATTAATATTAGTAGTTCCATTAGGGATATTTTTTGTTTGAAAGTCAAAGAAAAAGAAAAAAGAAGCTGGGATAGCTGAAAACCAAGTTGGAGCTGGTAAAAAAAGAAAACAAGACAGTGAAACTTGAACCACTATCAAAACTTACTTAAAATCACACGGTGAAACTGGGAAAGAAATCATTGAGTTATTTGTAATTAAAAGACCAGATGAAAATGACACTTCTAATTTAACTAAAGAACAAAAAAAACAACATGCTATAAATGAAAAGAAAAAGAAAGAAGAAGCTAAGGAATTAAAAAAATCAGATCCTCAAGCTGCTAAAGAAAATAAAAAATCTAAAAAGAATAAAAATGTTCAAAAAGATGAACAATGAATTTTAATGTTCACCACTAGAAATGCTAAAACAAAAGAAGTTGATGAACCAAGAATAATTGAAGCTAATATTGAGTATGTAAAAAAATCTAAAAAAGAAACCGAAAGAGTAATTACAGTTAACGATAAAATCGATTTCAAAAAAGAAATGGAATGAATCAAACCTTTAAAAGATAAAGAAGACGAGCAAGAAAAGAAAAATAGAGAAATTCAAGAGAAAAAAGATTTAAAAAGAAAAGTTAAAGATACTAAGAAAAAAGAAAAAAAATCTTCAACTACTGAAGAAAATAAAACTCCTGAAGCAGGTAAATAATCTTTATGTCTAAACCAAGAATAGCTTTCTTTGGAACTCCTTGAATTGCAATGCAATGTTTAGAAGAATTAAGTAAACTTAATGTTGATATACCATTTGTTATTTCTCAACCAGATAAACAAAAAGATCGTAAAGGGAACATCGTTAATTGCGATGTTAAAAAGTTTTGTATTGCAAATGACATAACTATTTATCAACCTGAGAAAATTGGTGATATTTATGAAGATGTTGCAAATGCAAATCTTGATTTAATTTTAACTTGTGCTTATGGTCAATTTGTGCCTGAAAAAATACTTTCACTACCAAAGTATGGTTGTGTTAACTTACATGCTTCATTACTGCCTAAATTACGTGGTGGAGCTCCAATTCATTGATCCATCATTAATGGTGAAGAGAAAACGGGTGTGACACTTATGTATATGGTTAAACAAATGGATGCTGGTAATATAATTTGTGTTGACGAAACACCAATTTTAGACACAGATACTTATGACTCACTTTTAATCAAGGTAGCAAATTGCGCAAGAAATATAATCAAAAATAATTTATTAGAAACTTTAAGTAAAAATGTTAAATCAATTCCTCAAGATGAATCTGGTATTACTTTTGGATATAACATCAAAAAAGAAGATGAATTAATTAACTTTAATAAATCATGTAAATTAGTTAATTGCCAAATAAGAGGATTACATTCTAAACCAATGGCAAAGATGAACTATAAGAACAAAATATTTAAAGTATTTGAATCTGAAATTTCACAAGTAAAATCTTCAACTAAACCAGGCACAATAAATAAAATTTCAAATGAAGGTATATTTATTAGTACAATAGACTTTGATATTATAATTAAGAAAATTCAAGCACCAAATAAAAATGCCGTTGAAATTAAACAACTAATTAATGGGGAACATGATTTTTTAATTAACACTATAGTAAACGAGGTAATCAATAATGGATAAAAAATTAATAAGGAACTTTTCGATCATCGCTCACATTGATCATGGAAAATCTACACTAAGTGACCGTATCATAGAGAATACAGATACACTTTCAAAGAGAGAAATGCAAAATCAAATTTTAGATTCAATGGACATCGAAAGAGAACGTGGAATTACAATTAAATTAAATGCAATTCAAATCAAATATAACGCACTTGATAATAACCAATATTATTTCCATTTAATTGATACACCAGGGCATATTGATTTCACTTATGAAGTGTCAAGAAGTTTAGCTGCCTGTGAAGGTGCATTATTAGTCGTTGATGCTGCTCAAGGTATTGAAGCACAAACATTAAGTAATGTATATTTAGCATTAGAAAACAACTTAGAGATTATTCCAGTAATCAATAAAATAGATTTACCATCAGCTGATGTTGAGCGTGTTAAAAAAGAAGTGGAGGAAGTTATTGGACTTGATTGTTCAAACGCCCCATGTATTTCAGCTAAAGCAAATTTAAATATCAGAGATGTTTTAGAAGCAGTTGTTAAATATGTACCAGCTCCAACAGATGCTGATGATAATGGCAAACTAAGAGCACTTATATTTGACTCTTACTATGATTCATACAAGGGTGTTATTTGTTTCATTAGAATTAAACAAGGAACAATCAAAGTTGGAGATAGAATTAAAATGATGCAAACTGGCGGGGAATATATCATCACTGAAGTTGGTGTTAGAACTCCTAAAAATGTAAATAGAGATATTCTAGTTGCAGGTGAAGTTGGCTGAATTGCTGCTGCCATTAAAACAATTAAAGATATTGCCGTTGGTGATACTATCACTTCTGTTGATGATCCAGCAACTGACCCATTACCTGGTTATAAAAAAGTATTGCCAATGGTTTACTCTGGTTTGTATCCAATTGATACAAGTAGATATGAAGATATGAAGGAAGCAATGGCTAAAATTTCATTATCAGATGCTTCTTTAGTGTTTGAATATGAAACATCACAAGCTTTAGGTTTTGGTATTCGTTGTGGTTTCTTAGGATTATTACACATGGATGTAATTAGAGAAAGAATTGAAAGAGAATATAACATTGATTTAATCACTAGTGCTCCGAGTGTTAGCTACAAAGTTACTAAATCAAATGGTGATGAAGTGTTTATTGATAACCCAAGTTTATTACCTGATCCAACAATTGTCAAATTTATAGAAGAACCAATCGTTAGACTAATAATTGTTGTGCCAGAAGAATACTTAGGTTCAGTTATGGAACTTTGTCAAGATTTTAGAGGTATATATGAAGACCTTGAATATGTTGATGGAACTCGTAGAAAACTTAAGTATGAAATGCCACTTGGCGAAATCATGTATTCATTCTTTGATAAGCTAAAATCAGTTTCAAAAGGTTATGCCACAATGGACTATGAACTAACTGGATATAAGAGAGATAAATTGGTTAAAGTGGATATCTTACTTAACGGAGATAAAGTTGATGCCTTATCATTCATAACTCATTATGACTTTGCACAAAAAAAAGCGAGAGTCATATGTGAAAAACTTAAAGAACTAATACCGAAACATCAATTTGAAATTCCTGTTCAAGCAGCAATTGGCGGGAAAATTATTGCCAGAGAAACAATTAAAGCGATGCGTAAAAACGTTTTAGCTAAATGTTATGGTGGTGATGTTACTCGTAAGAAAAAACTACTAGAACAACAGAAAAAAGGTAAAGAAAAGTTAAAGGCCATTGGAACTGTGAGTGTCCCTCAAGATGTATTTATAAAGGTACTGAGTGATTAATTCATAATTACAAACTGTAAGGCGATACATTATTATTTATTAAATATATTTTCAAGTGCATCACTTATTTCAAATATAAGTAATGCACTTTTTAGGTAATTTATAAGGTAGTGTAATTATTTTTCCAAACTTAAGTTTGGAAGGCCACAATCCCATCTTTTTACATCTTATAATCATGTAAGTTTTATTTTTTGAACAAAATTATTAGTTTTTTTAATTTTTGTAAGTAGCATTATTAATTTATATGAAATTATATTTTTTAAAATCCTATTATTGAAGTTTCCTTTATTTCTGTAAATTACCTAAATTTAAGATTTAAATTATCAATTGTATTTATATAAATCTTTTTTTTAAGTTCTGTGAGTTTTAAAGAATGTAATTAATCCTTGAGATTAGTTATTGATTAGAACTCTCGTAAAATAACACAGGTTTATGATAAATAAGCTCTCCTTGAGAATGAATATCGTAATCTATAGAGAATAATTAATAGTTATTTTTTATATTGTTTTTTATTGACACTTACTTCATTGATTATACAAATTGTAGTTAAACAAGGTTTCGTATTTAACATTGACTTTGTAGGTAAGATATTGAGTTTAATTGGTATCGGTTCATCAAAACGGGAAGCGGTACCGAGTTGATCATATTTATTGCCACCTCATACATATATTTCTTCTTCAATAACAGCACCAGAATGTGACACACCTAATGATATTTGAGTAACGTTTCCATTTTTAAATGTATAACTATCTTCACTTGGATTAAGCGGCTTATCACGAACTTTAATAGGTTTATTTTGCGCATATTGCCCGACAGCGTAATTATCATTACCAAGTTGACCATATGAATCATCACCTCAAGTGTACATCACTCCATCTTTATCAAGGGCTGAGGAATGGTTACCACCTAATGATATTTGCACAAGGTTCTTATTTGAAAAAATTCATTCATTATCATCAATAAAACCTTTATTATCAAACACTTTAATTGGTTTGGTTTTGTCTTTATTTTCTCTGTTATCCCCTAATTGACCACTATCATTGTTTCCTCAAGTGTACATTATCCCGTTTTTATCTAGAGCAGAAGAGTGCTCGCTTCCTAAAGATATTTGTGTAAGGTTTTCATTTGAAAAATTTCATGGTGAATCTATTGTTCCAGAGTTATTATTCACCTTAATTGGTACTCTTGAAATTTTACCTTCACCAGAATCTCCATTACCTAATTGACCAAAACTATTATCTCCTCAAGTATACATTGTACCATCTTTATCTAGAGCAGAAGAATTCCTTGAACTTGATGATATTTGTGTAATTCCCGAATTCTTAAATTCTGAATTACTAGGAATTAGTATCGGTTGATTTTTATTCCCCTCTACACCTATTCCCAATTGACCTCGTGAATTACTGCCTCATGCGTGTACCGCTCCATCTTTATCAATAGCTAAGGAATGGTTACTAAATAAAGAAATTTCTTTAATTCCCGAATTTTTGAATGTTGAATTTTCAAAAACTCTAACAGCCCTATCCTTATTTTCACTACTATTATCACCTAATTGATCAGATGTATTACTTCCTCAAGTGTATAGTACCCCATTATTATCAATAGCAGCTGAATGATAGTATCCTAGCTCAATTTTAGCAATATTACCATTAATAAAGTTTGCCTCTTGATTATCAACAACTCTGGTCGGTGTTCTTCTGTTATTTTCATCACCGACACCAAGTTGGCCATCCGCGTTATATCCCCAACTATAAATTTCGCCATTTATTAAAGCGGCAGAATGTCAATTACCCATTGAAATTTGCACACTACTGTCTAATGCAATAACATTCTTATCTTCCTCATCTCAATATCCCTCACTTCATGATGAGTGATTTTTAAATAAATCGACCCTTATCTCACCTTCTTCGCTTTCTAATTTATCGTGAACAGAGATTGATTTAATATATTCATTATCACTAGGGTCATCTTTATATGTCATATTAAATGCCCCTTCACCGATAGTTACTGTTTTATCAAGAATTAAACCTTCATCCCCAGTTTTTAGTCCTTCAACATAAGAAAATGCTCAAGCACCTATATTTTTTGCATTAGGCAAGGATAAGGTGCCAGTCATTGATGTCGAAAAATTGAAACAACTCTCTGGAATTATTTCTAAATTTATAAGAAAATCTAAATTGCTAAAATTGACAGTGCTACCAGCAAAAGAACCTATGCCTAATTTTTTTATACTTCTTAAATCCAAGATAGTTTTAATTCCCGCGTTTTGGAATCCTAATTCACCAATTTCTTCCACATCTTCAGAATTATAGACATTTGCTAAATTGATGCATCCGGCAAATGCATTATCACCAATTTTTTTCACGCCCTTTAAATCTATCGAATTGATAGAAGAACTTGTAAAGGCTAAATTTTCTATGGAAGATATTGTTGCGATTGTTTCCACGTTTTTAATATCTTTATTACCATAAAATGCCTCAGTACCGATAGTATCCACTTCTTCTGGGATGACGATATTTCCGTCATTTCATTCTGACATTTCTTTATAACCGCTTACAAGTCCCGTGATTTTGGTTCCATTAATTACATACAAAGCCCTTGTATTAAATGAAACGTCCAATAAAAATGTTCCAACATTAGATACTGTTTTTCCGTTTTCATCTCAATATTTATCATAACTGATAGTTAAGGATTTTTTAAGTTTATGGTTTGAAGATGTGTTAGTGATTCTGAAATTCGTTCCTTTCGGGAAAGAATTAAAAACGTTATCTCCGATATACTGAATAAATTTTTCCTCATTTATAATTTGACCCGTTTCACCAGAGTGAGTTAATTCAGTTGCAATTTTATTTGTAGGTGTTGTTGTTGCTACTTTAACAGCACTCCCAGGTATTAACGTCTTTCTATCTCTTATTTTGTAGTTAGAACCTCCGAATCCAGAAATTCACCCACCAGGGTTATCATCTCAATGTTTTGGAACTGATATCATTGAAAAATGTGTATTGTTTAATCCGCTAAAAATGCTATTTCCAACACTAACTACTGAATTATTTATTTCAAGGTTTTCAGTCATTTTAATTGATGTACAACCTGAAAATGCTTCTGCACCAATACTAGTCAAGGTATCTGGCAGTTTAATAGTTGTTATAGTTTTATTATCTTTGAAGGCACGCGCTCCGAT
>JBOFTB010000189.1:0-1827 GCA_051651845.1 Mycoplasma sp.
TTAAGTAATTGGAAAATTAGAGAATAAAGAGAGTAGCTTTTCATTCTCTTTTTTTTTGAGGATTTTTGGCCAATATATTGTATAATAGACAAAGAAGTAACTAAAATTTGGTAGTGTAAAATTTGGTATGAAAGATTGGTTAGAAATCAATCTTAGTTAATATTAAGAACTAAGGATAAAAATATCACAATTTAAGCACAACAAAAAAAGCTTTTTCAAGCTTTGAATACATATGTTAGGCAATTTTGGGTTCTTGTAAGTTCAATATTTTTTCTTGGCTTAGCAAAATTAATTTCTGCCATTTGGCAGGCATGTTATCATCTACAGAAAATGATTGAACTTCATTTAAAACACCATTATTATTTTGCGAATGTGGTCTTAAGAAATTGTAATATGCTACCCAAAGAGTAATCGAAAAAATAGCACCATCTTCACTACCATATCCATTTGTATTTCGGTATGAAGATTTAAAAGTTCTATTTAAGCGTTCAACTATTTGTTTCGCATAACGCCAAGTTTCAGAAACTTTATCTTTGTTACACAAACCTATAACTTGAATTAGTTCGAACTTTTTGTTTTCATTAATTTCAAATTGCTGTTGAGCTAACTTGTAAGCTGGATAGCCATCTGCGATAAACGCTAGATTATCAGGAAAGATTTTGTATTTATCAAACGCCATTCTCATGGTCAATATACATGGCCCTACTGAGCGATCAAAAGAAGTTTGATAGCCAAGAATTGTTTTTTTTACAGAATCCATTACAAACCAGAGATATGTTCTTTTTCCTTTTGTTTTGATATATGTTTCATCTGCAGTTAAAACATTTGTAGGTTGATAATCAAACGTATCTACAAAAGGTTTTAATACCGCTCCTACAGTATGCAAATAGTTTGATATTTGTTGGTGTGATATTGAAATCCCATGTATATCTTTTAAAGCTTGAGATGTTTTTCTTGTTGATAATTTTAGATTGACAGAATATGTTAAAACTAAACCTAATATATGCGGATTAAATTTTTTAAAATTAAATCCAGTTGCTTTTTCAGATATTGGATGCAAATCCATTTTAAAAAAATCTATTACAAATTCACGATAAATATAGTGTAGTTTGTATTTATGATATTTTTCTTTTGGAGTATCCTTTGGAATCTTTGCAAGCTGATCTTCGTAGTAGCTACACTTTGGGTTAACACATTTATGTATATTGAAATATTTACGAGATTTCTTTTTATCAAGAGAGTAACCGCAGTAAGGGCATTTAAGTGATAATTCTTTTAAAGCGATTGTATTAAAATGTTTGTCACAAATTTTACATTCGTATTGACCCTTGTTTCCGTTATTTTTGTATATATAAATATGTGGAGCATTGCATCGCGGACACTTGATATGTACTTCAGGAGGTAAGTTAGAGCCTCTTCGTGCGATGGGTCTGACAGTAAAGTTATATCTAAGTTTGTAATACTCTAAAAGAAGTATATAGTCTGTAGTTTGAGGTTTAATAATAATTGGAGATTTATCTAATTTAAATTTTTGATATTTCAAACTTTTAGAATCATCAGGAAGAGGTGGATATTTTCTCTTTTCTTCGATAATATCGAGTAGTTTAAAAATAATTAAAAAAAGTAGTTGAATTAACTTATAGAAATGAGATATAATAGTGACCATGATACACGCTCCTTTTTGGATTAAATATGTGGTAGGACACTATTTTATTACAAAAAAAGGGGGGTGTATCTTTTTTTATACAAAAAAATATGAAACCCCTTTATTTCAAAGGGTTTAAGAATAAGAAAAAAGAAAAGGAGTGTAATTAACTTTACACTACC
>JBOFTB010000190.1:0-1083 GCA_051651845.1 Mycoplasma sp.
GGAGATATGTGAGTAGGAGTCAAAGGGGGAGAAATTGTTGAAATAAATTTGAATTCAAAGACAATGCTAAGAAGTATAATGAAATCTCATTCTGAAAATGAATTATGGGGAGTTACAATTAATCCAACAAACAATAGAGAAGTAGCCAGTGGAGGAGGAGATAAGACTTTAAGAATTTGGGATATTAAAGCTAATAAGCAAAAGAAGTTTATGATGTTCCCAGAGGATTTTAGAGCTATAGATTGGTCTTATGATGGAAAGTTTATGATAATTGGTACAATGACTGGTTTGATTTATTATGTTGATGTAGAGACAATGAAAAGAAGCTCACCTTTTAAATCTATTTTTTATACTGATGTTAAGAATCAGAAAAAAGATCATAAAGATAAATGGATTCAAGAATTAAAAATAAGTCCTAATAATGATTACGTTGCTTTTGGTTCTCATTGTGGTATGGGAAATTCATTCAGTAAAATTCAAATTTTACAAATTACCGGAAATGAAAAGTCACCTCTTAAAACTTATGCTACTGTTGATCCAAAAATAACAAGTGCATTAACTCATTGAGATTGGTCAACTGATAATGATAGAATAGTATGCAATTCGTTAGCTTTTGAGTGAAAGTATATTAGTATTGCTGCTAAAAGTGTTATTAAATCTTCAAGTTGTGTTTGGGAACCTGATCTTTGGCAAACATGGACTTGTTTATTTGGCTTTCCTGTCCAAGGAATATGGCCTCCTGCTTCTACAGGTTATATCGTTAATTATACCTGTCTAAGTAATAATAAGAAAGTAGTTGCAACAGGTGATGATTTTAGTTTAATTAAACTTTTTAAAAGTCCTAGCCTAGTAGAACATGCACAATATAAGGCTTACGGTGGACATTCATCACATATTCCTAAAGTTAGATTTACACCAAATGATAAATATTTAATATCCGTTGGAGGAAATGATAAAAGTGTATTTATTTGGGAGACTGATTTTGGAGATTCATCTGAAGAAGATGAGGAAGATGACATAATTAATGATAATGAAGAACAACAAGAACAACAACAAAAAGAAGATGAAGAAGATGAAGAAGAA
>JBOFTB010000191.1:0-1152 GCA_051651845.1 Mycoplasma sp.
ATTTTATTAGCAGTAAAATCATGAGTGATTATTTGCTAACTTACAAAAACAAAAAAGTATTAATTGAATAATATCATCTTTAAAATTTAAATTAATAAATAATACTTGTAAATTATAATACATAAATGCTTTCTATAGAAACTGAATCAAGACTTGCCAAAATATTCCTCACTCTTGCTGAGGGTGAAAGAATGGTAGAAATTAGTCGTCAAGTTCTTTCTGATAATTGAGACTTTGATAGTAATCAAATTTTTAATTTTCTTGATATTGAGGGTAAAAGTCTAGTGGATTCTATTAACATAGTAGATTATCTTAGTTCAAAAGGAAAATTTTGCTCAGAGCAAGAAGCTCAGCTTATTATATTATTTTATGATGAGGATGGAGATGGCTCTCTATCATATTGTGAATTCGTAAATTTAGTTCAGTCAGATAAATCTTTTCGACGCAACTATACAACCGGAAATAGCAAACTATCATTTAGCATAGACTATTCTTTAGAAAAATTATTAGAAAAAGAAATTGATTTAGCAAAGAATATCATTCCATGATTAAATGATTTAAAGACTAGACAAGATTTTAACATCCATGAATGATATCATCAAGTTAAGAGCTTTGATTCAATTACACCAGATAGTATTAAATCATTCTTAGAAAAAAATAATGCAAGTTTTTTAGGTAGTGATATTAAAGCTGTAATGAAAAGACTTGATTTGAATTCAGATGGGAGAATAGATTTGAATGAATTTCATGTTTTCTTAGGATTTCCTACATGCCTTAGGTGCTGTCACTGTACTATATATTGTTCTGATTGCTGTTGTTGTCTTAATCATTCACAAAGATGTTGTTCAAGATCACCTGTCAGAACATGTAGTCCAAGAAGATGCTCTCCAAGATGCTGTTCGAGATCATGCAGTCCGAAAAGATGCTCTTCAAGATGTTCACCAAGAAGAGATTTTAAACAAAGTAATAATGATACATACATAAAATATAATGAATCAAATATAAATCAATTTTCCTCTTCAACTCAAAATCAAACAATGACCCCTATAAGAAATGAAAACTCAATCTCTCCTGAAATAAAGAGAGTTTCACCTAATCTTTCTTGAAGACTTTCACCAGAAAGAAGATTCTCCCCTCAAAGAAATAATATAA
>JBOFTB010000192.1:0-2409 GCA_051651845.1 Mycoplasma sp.
GTCATTGCGATTTCAGTCCATTAGCAGGAAACTGTGAAATGTCAGCAGGATTCTTTCAGGGGACAAATGATACTGTTATAAAATTAATACCATTAAGAGATTCGAAGACTATTGAATTGACAAGTTCTGATGTTTCTAAGGTATACATTTTTACAGGCGACACACTTGTATTTGAAGAGGATAAAGAGGTTCTCGAGGTTAGTACTATTGACGAAAATGGAAATATTAACATAGTGCCATTCCCTGAATTTACAGAATATGATGGGGTTAATACATTAATGATTGAAATAAAAGGATTAGACCCTGATCCAGATGAATCAACTATAGTTAGAGTAGTAAGATCAAATCAAATTTTTTATAATGTTGTAAAAAATAAAACTTATGACAATACGAAAAATACAAAAAGTCGTAAGATAGCAGGAATAAGCCTTCACGATAGAATAGCTACACTTGAAAAACAAGTTGCTGATTTGACTAAAAAATATAGTGAGGTGTAATCATGAAACTTGAAAGAAGACTGTATTCAATGCCAATAGACACTGATGTAGAAACTTGTAAGATTCCATTTCAATTTACAAAAGGTGGAATTGATAGAACTATAATATTCAGCTTATCACAATCAGGAGAAAGAGTATTTTTTTCTGATGTAAATGATGCAGTTCCTTTATCAGAAGATGCTATTCCATTAATCACTTATCATGCAACTTTAAAAATAATATACGAAGATAAGACAGCTTCATTTGAATCACCTGTTGATATTGATTTTGAAAAGAATGTTTTATTATACAATATTACTGATAATGATTTTGTAAAAACCCAAGGTACTCATACTATGATTATTAAACTTGTCAAAACTATTACTGATTTTTACGGAGACAAAGATGAGATAATTTTATATAATAGAGGCGTTCAATTTGAGGTACTTGAAAATAAATATATGCTATCTCCAAGAGTAAATACTGTCGAGAAGAATAATTGTGTTCAAATCCCAGTGACTAAAATGGATGAAGTTGTATCTATGCCGATAAAGGGTATGTTTAGATTTAATGATACAAATGGGCATTTTGAATGTTATGACGGGATAGAATGGAAACAGTTGGCATATGCATCAGAGTAATAAAAATATAAAAAAAGGCGGTGTATAATTTATGAGTATAGTAAAAAGACAGTATGTAGCAATGTTAGATACTGATATTAGTTCATGTGATGTTCAATTTAAATTTAAAAGAGGCATGAACGATAGAGTGTTAAAGTTTTACCTAATGCAATCAGGAGACACAATCCCTTTAAATAAAGAAGATATGGTTGTTAAAGGAAAATTGATTCATGAAAAAACAAAATATTTTTATGAATTTGAATTTAATATAACTGATGACAATGGAATTGAATATGAAGTTGAGTCTGACTTTGTTTCATTTGCAGGTAGTTCAATTTTAATAGTTGAAGTTGCACAAGAATTTTTAAAATTATATACAACTCAAATAAAGGTTATGGTTGAGGATAATCCATATATAGATGAGCATAGTGACCCAATTGTTTTAGATGGTATAAGTGCTAGACTTATCCCTACTGGTGGTAAAGTTGGTCAGGCATTAATAAAAAAATCTGAAGAAAACTATGAAACAGAATGGACAAATTCAATTTTAAATATTAAAGAAATTGGATTAGGAAAAAATGTCCTAAAAAGAATACTTGGAAGTATTGCTGAACTTAGAGGAATAAGTGTTCTTAATCGGAAGAATACCAAAACCACGGATAGCCCATTATCGATAAGTATAGTTCAAGACGACATTGTTATTAACTACGGTGGAGATGTAGCTTCTAATATAACATTTGAAACAAAACGTTTAGAATACGGAGATAACGTTCAATCTGCTGTCGAGGCAATAATGACTAACGAGATTACTAATAGCAAGTCAATCGAGGAACATAATAAGGTAATAACTGAAAACACAACAGCGATAAAAACAAATGCTGATAATATAGATATGAACACAAAAACAATAACCACAAATTCAGAAGCATTAATAAAAGTAAACGAAGACATTGTTAAAGCAAACGAAAACATTGTTATCAATACAAATAGTATTAATATGAATGAATTAAATATTATTGCAATCAATGGAACAATTGATGCGATGAAAAAAACAATAGAAGAACTTCAGGCAAAAATAAACGAGCTAACAAAACCGGATATCCCTACAACTGAAGAATAAATATATGTCAAAAGTAGTGTAGTAAAATACACTACTTTTTTGATCATTATTTTGGATAATACAAATATGCTTTTAATTCTAATGATTAGAATTTATTTTCTAATTTTTAGAAAGTCGAAAAAATAGGAGAAATGATATATATGATATTAACAAGAAGAATATTCTCGATGCCAATTGACACAGACTTAGACAC
>JBOFTB010000193.1:0-1107 GCA_051651845.1 Mycoplasma sp.
TAAAGGAACTAGGAGATGGAACTTCTAGTGGGAATAATAAATACACAAGACCAGCTAAATGAGATTGATCTAAATCAGGAACTTATAAAATAAAGGAAATCATAGGTCAAAAAGCAGACAAAGAAGATTATACTTATACCCCAACATCAACTGCAGCAGGTCATACTATACAAGTTAAATCAATTCTTGATTCAAATGATGCAACTGATCAAGTAGTAGATTACAGGGAAAATGAAAAATCTTTTATAGTAGCATTTACTAATCTTGATCTTAAAGAAGTCCCAAAAGTTCAAATTGATGTTGCAGAGGATAAAAAAATAGATACAAAATGTCTGCCATTAGAAGATAATCTTTCAATAGAATGTACTTTTAATCCTGATGAAGTACCACTTTCATCAGCAGGATATGATATTCTTGTATTTAATAAATGTAATCTCAAAGATCCAACACAAGCACCATTTGCTCTAAAAATAATTGGTGTTATAAAAAAAGATATCACTAAAGTTACATATGATGCGGCAGGTGAAACTACTAAATGCCTTGAAGCAATTACTAATGATCAAGATATTACTATAGAATATGATAATGTGGAAGGTAATGTGCAAACAAGTGACCAAGGAACTTGCGTATTAGTCGATGGTTCAGATAATGGAGGATGTGTGCTAAAGGATCTATTAGTTGGAACTTCTAGTAATGATAAACACACAAGACCAGCTAAATGAGAATGATCTAAATCAGGAACTTATAAAATAAAGGAAATCAAAGGTAGTATTACAAACGGATCAGATTATATTTTCACCCCAACATCAACTGCAGCAGGTCATACTATACAAGTTAAATCAATTCTTGATTCAACTGATACAACTGATCAAACTGTAAATTATTCAAATAATGAAAATACAGTTATCATTACTTATACCAATCTTGATGATAAAAATATACCTGATGTTAAAATAGCAGTAGGTGCGAATGAAAAGAATACTGTTTGTAAGAGAGACGGAAGTACATTAAAAGTTAAATGTACATTCACTCATACTGATGTACCAGCCTCAGCAGATGGATATACTGTTAAGGTATATAATAAATGTGATTCTAGTGCAAATAATG